>JBPCSZ010000128.1:0-5135 GCA_051006655.1 Chitinophagaceae bacterium | reverse complement strand
GTATTTTACCCCTGTTTGCAGTGGTTTAAACTTCGATAAAAACTATCTTCGTCGCTCTAAAAATTACTAACACGTGCGTCTGAAATCATTAGAAATTAAAGGATTTAAGAGCTTTGCCGATAAAACCCTCATCAACCTCGATAATCAAATTACGGGGATTGTAGTACCTAACGGTTGCGGAAAATCGAATATCGTAGATGCCATCCGATGGGTGATTGGTGAACATAAAATCAAAACATTGCGTTCCGACAACTTGGAAGATTTGATTTTTAATGGTTCGAAAACCCGCAACGGTTCCGGCTTAGCCGAAGTTTCCTTAACCTTCGAAAATACCAAGAACCTCCTCCCTACCGATTTTAATACGGTTACCATTTCGCGTAAGTTTTACCGCAATGGTGAAAGTGAATACCGCCTCAACGATGTAACCTGTCGTTTGAAAGACATCAATAACTTGTTCATGGATACGGGCGTTACGTCCGACAGTTACTCCATTATTGAGTTAGGTATGGTAGATGATATCATCAAAGACAAGGAAAACAGTCGCCGACGCATGTTGGAACAAGCCGCCGGTATTTCGATTTATAAAACCCGTAAAAAAGAAGCCAAACAAAAACTCGATGCCACCGAACAAGATTTGAACCGCATTGAAGATTTGTTGTTTGAAATTTCGAATAACCTGCGCACCTTGGAAAGTCAAGCCAAGAAAGCCGAAAAATACCATCAAATTAAAGGAGAATACCGCGATGCCACCGTTGAATTCGTGAAAGCCTCCTTGCAAGATTTTAATACCGATTACCAAGCACTGAGTACACAACAACAACACGAAGTGGATCGCATACTTGGCTTGGAAACAATTATTGGTACCGAAGGCGCCGCCATTGAAGCCCAAAAATTGGCCTTAACCCAACGCGAAGAAGAATTGCAAAATTTGCAAAAAGCTTTCAACCAATTGGTAGACCAATTACGGAAAACCGAAAATCATAAAAGCCTCTCGCAACAACGCATCGAACACTTGCACCAACTCATTGGTAATATTCAAAATACCATTCAAGAATCGGGCAAACAAATTGATAGTTTGTTGCAAACCACCGAAGCGGCCGGACAAAAATTAGCCGCCGAACAAGAAACCTTGCAAAGTTTGAAAACCAGCGTGGAACAATTGCGTTCTACCCTCGATACCAAACGCGGCATTTACGATACGCAGAAAAAAGATTTAGATAAACTGCGCAACGAACACCAACAATTGCAAGTAAAACAATTCGATTCGGAAAAGAAAGTGGCCGTGGCCGAAAATACCATTTCGAACCAACAGCGCTCCATTCAACAATTGGAAGACGAACAGAAAAATCGACTCAACGAAATTCAACGTCAACAACAATTGCATGCCGAACAATTGAAAACCTTGGAAGCCAAACGCTTGGAACTGGAAGCCATGCAAAAAAGGCAAGACGAAGCCACCGAAAAACTCTTGGCCTCGCAAGCCCAACTCGATGAATTGCGCGTTCAATTGTTCGAAGAAAACCGCAAACTCGATGCCAAACAAAACGAATTCAATTTATTAAAATCCTTAATTGATTCCTTAGAAGGCTACCCCGACAGCATCAAGTTCTTGAATAAAAACAGCGCTTGGAATCACGGGGCGGTTTTATTGTCGGAAACCTTCAATGTAAAAGACGAATACCGTACGGCCATTGAAAGTTATTTAGACAAATACCTCAACTACTATGTGGTTGATACTCCCGAGCAAGCCTATGCCGCCATTGCCTTATTGAAAGAGCAAAAGAAAGGAAAAGCCGGCTTCTTCATATTATCTGAAATTGCTGCCAAAGCCAAACAAGAAGAAACCCTAGCCCATGCCGTACCGGCCTTACAAGCCATTCAGGTGAAAGAGAAATACCAAACCTTGCTCAACGATTTATTGCAAGGAGTCTTTATTGCCGAAAGCGAAGAAGCCAATGCCCAACACGGCATTTTATTGCAAAAAGACGGTACCGGCTATCAAAGCGGTCCACAAGTTTATGGTGGCTCCGTGGGTATTTTTGAAGGCAATAAAATTGGACGGACCCAACGTTTAGAAAAATTGAATGCCGATATTGCCGAATTACAAACCTCGGTGAATCAGCACAAACAACAAATAAACGATACCCAACAATTGATTGTGGGCTTCAACCAAGAAATTAAAAAAGACGAACTGAAACGCAGTACCGACGAAATCAATCGCTTGGAAAATACCTTGGTTCAAATTGGGCATCGCATTGAAACCTTCACCCAACAAAATAACCAATCGGCCGAACGCAGTAATGCCTTGCAACAACAAATGGAAGCCACCCGTGCCGCCATTGCCGAAACGCAAACCCTGTATGGCGAAATGAAGCAACAATTGAATTTAGCCTTCAATTCTTTGCAAGAAAGTCAAACCAAATTTTCGCAAGCCGAAGCCGATTACAACCGCAGTAACGAAGAATACAATCAACAACATTTGATATTAACCCGCCAACAAAGCCGCATCAACGAAATCATCAACGAGCGCGCCATTCGGGAAAAGCAAGTGGAAGATTTGAAAAATAAAATTAACGACAACGAAAAACAAGCCGACCAAATTCAACAACAATTGGGCGAAACGCAAACCCAATTAAAAGAAGTGGAAGAGGAAGTTTATCGCTTATTGCAAGCCAAAGAAAACAGCGAAAAAGACCTCAACGAAAAAGACCGCGCGTTTCATGTTGAACGCAATAATTTAAATGAAAAGGAAAGCGAGCTGAATAAAAAACGCCGCGAAAAAGAACAAGCCGAAGCTGTATTGACCTCGGTGAAAGATAAACTCACGGAAATGAAACTGCAGTTGGCGGCCATGAAAGAACGCCTCCATGTGGAATTCAATATTGAACTCGATGATGTATTGAAACAAGAACGCAGTTCGGAATTAAGCATTGAAGAATTACAAGGCGAAACCGAAAAATTAAAGAAACGCATCGATAATTTAGGCGAAGTAAACCCCATGGCCGTAGAAGCCTTCCGTGAAATGAAAAGCCGTTACGACTTTATTCAGGAACAAAAAGCCGACTTGAACGACGCGAAAGAAAGCTTGATGAAAACCATCGAAGAAGTAGAACAAACGGCCAATCAAAAATTCCTCGACACCTTCGACCGCGTTAAAGAAAATTTCATTAATGTATTCCATGCCTTGTTTACGCAAGATGATGTTTGCGATATGAAATTGGTAGACCCGAGCAATCCGGCCGAAACCCCCATTGAAATTTACGCCCAACCCAAAGGGAAAAAGCCAAGTACCTTAACCCAATTGTCGGGGGGCGAAAAAACCTTAACCTCCGCGGCGTTCCTGTTTGCCATTTACCTCATCAAGCCCGCCCCCTTCTGTATTTTAGATGAAGTGGATGCCCCGCTCGATGATGCGAACGTAGGCAAGTTCACCAATATGATTCGTCGCTTCTCCGACAATTCGCAGTTTATTATTGTTACCCACAACAAACAAACCATGGCCAGCGTAGATGTTATTTACGGGGTAACCATGCAAGAAGCCGGGGTAAGTAAATTAGTGCCCGTCGATTTCAGAAGTTTGAATTAATGCTGAAAGAACGCCATATTGAAGCCGTACGCGAGTGGGTATTGAGCTTGGAAGACGTAGAGGAAACAACGCCCTTCGGACCGGAAACCTTGGTGTATAAAACGGCAGGGCGCATCTTTTTGCTCTTGCCCCTCGATGAAGAAGATTTGCGTTTCAATGTAAAATGCGATCCCGAAGAAGCCTTGGCCTTGCGCGAACAATACCCCTACTCCGTTTTGCCCGGCTACCACATGAACAAAAAATACTGGAACACCATTGTGTGCAACCCCGAATTAAAATTGGAACAACTAGCCGAGTTTATTCTCAACTCCTATCAATTAATTCGAAACGGTAAACCTAAACGAAAGTAAACAACCACGGGCTTTTCGCTTAAATCGCTATCTTTGGCCCCATGCTGTCGCGCCTAGATAAATACATTCTTAAAAATTTCCTGGCCACTTTTGTTTTTTTATTATTGGCTTTTTCGGCCATTGCCATTGTCATCGACCTCACCGAAAAAATCAACGACTTTTTAAAAAAGCACGTTACCCTTCGCGAAATACTCACCTATTTCCGCGATTTCTTACCCTATATTTTAGCCTTGCTTTTTCCTATTTTCATTTTCGTAGCGGTCATATTTTTTACCTCACGTTTAGCCAATCGCTCCGAAATTATTGCCATGCTCGGCAGTGGCATGTCGTTCAAACGATTCCTTCGCCCCTACATTATTGGCGCCGGTATAATTTCATTGGTCTTGTTGGTGGCGAACCATTATTTAATTCCATTGGCCAATCAAAGTCGATTAAAATTTGAAGAAAAATATTTGTGGGATAAAAATTATGCCTCTAACGACAACTTTCATATTCGGGTGAGTCCAACGGAATATATTTTTATGCAAACCTTTAATCCGATTTCCAAATTGGGCTATCGCTTCAGTTACGAAAAAGTAAAGGGCACGGAACTCTTGGAACAAATTACAGCCGACCGCTGTGAGTATATCGACTCCTTGAAACAATGGCGCTTGTCGGATGTGATGATCCAAAAAAACAACGGCGTTAAAGAACACATGGAGCGCCAACAAAAAATCATGAAACGCTTTCCCTTTTCGCCGGCCGATATCACCGAAAAGCGCGAAGGCAAACAAATGATGACCACCCCGGTATTGAATGCCTTCATAGACCGTGAAGTACAAAAAGGCAGTGAAAACCTCAACGAATATTACATTGAAAAACATCGCCGCACGGCCGCGCCATTCTCCTCGTTTGTGTTATCGATCATTGGGGCTTGCATGGCCTCGCGCAAAGTACGGGGTGGCAGTGGGATCCATTTAGCGGTCGGCTTAATGCTCAGTGCCGTGTATATTTTCCTGATGCAATTCAGCACCATGTTTGCCATGAAAGGCAGTTTAAACCCCTTCCTTTCCGTGTGGTTGCCCAATATCTTATTCTCGTTCTTAGCCGTGTACATCTACCGGAAATATTCAAAGTAAGTGTAGTGTTTCATTCCTTACTCGCGCATAGCCTGTTACCTGCTCCCTGAAACTGTTTCCTGTCTTGTAGCGCATCGGGGT
>JBPCSZ010000127.1:0-21596 GCA_051006655.1 Chitinophagaceae bacterium | reverse complement strand
TCGAGGTAAGTTACTTCAGCGCCTTGTTTTTCAAGGTGTTTGCAAGTATCTAATACCGCTTTGTGTTCGATGGTGGTGGTAATAATATGATTTCCTTTCGAGGCATACATTTCGAATACGCCTTTAATGGCTAAATTATCGCCTTCGGTGGCACCCGAGGTGAAGATAATTTCTTTTGGATCGGCCCCAATTAAGGCCGCTACTTGTTCGCGGGCATAATCAACGGCTTCTTCGGCGGCCCAACCAAAGCTGTGGTTGCGACTAGCGGCATTACCAAACTGGTTGGTAAAATAAGGTATCATCGTGTCCACCACACGCGGATCGCAAGGGGTAGTGGCATTATTGTCGAAATAAATCGGGAAATTCATAATTCAGCGTATTAAAATTGAAGTGAATGGCAAAAATACCTGCAATTTGTGCATTTCACCGATATAATCTTTCTTCGCAGTATAGGGCGTGTTTATACCCCTTTAAACATTATTGTATGCTGAACCAAATTGAACATATCGGCATTGCCGTAAAATCGCTCGAAACTGCCATTCCACGTTACGAGAAACTTTTGGCAACCCCTTGTTATAAAACCGAAACCGTGGATTCGGAAAAGGTACGAACCGCTTTTTTTCAAGTGGGACCGAATAAAATTGAATTGTTGGAATCCACCGAACCCGATGGGGTAATAGCGCGTTATGTTGAAAAACGCGGCGAAGGCATTCATCATATTGCCTATGCCGTAAGCGATATTCATGCCGCTATGGACTATTTACGTTCAGAAGGATTTACTTTATTGAACGAAGCGCCCAAACAAGGGGCCGACAATAAATGGGTATGTTTTGTACACCCGAAAGATACGCAAGGGGTGTTGATGGAACTGTGCATGGAAAAAAGGGAAAGCGAGTAACAAAGCGAAAGCGAGTGATGAAATTGGCGAAAGGATAAAGCGATTAATCTGACTGAGGCAGACGAAAGCGAGTGCTTAAGGTAGACTTAAGCGAGTGGATGGAGCAAACAATTACAATTTCTTACAGCACTATTTTTTGGAAATAGGTTTCACCATTGCTGCCCTGCATACGAATAAAATACAAACCATTCGATAAGGCGGAATGAAGTGGTATTTCGTTCGAGGCTTGGGAATTTAATAAACGGGCTCCGGTGCTATTGAATAATTCAATGTGTTGAATTTTTTTCTCGGGGTCGTTTAAGTAGAGGGAATGATTGTTTGCTGTAATATGAATATCATTCACGTTGTTTATTGCATTGACTGCATTCACATAGCCCCATAAATATTGATAAACACTCTGCATATCCGTTTGCGATAATTCGCGATTAAAAACTATTAATTCATCGATATCGGCATTAATATAATACGGATAAGGGGGATTGATGGTTTTACCAATGTATAAATCGTAGGCTGAATTTCCAATGGGGTTGTATTCATTCACGCTATATTTAACTTGTATATTATTGTTGTATAGATTCGGATTCATGGCCTCTACATAATACGTTGTGCTTTGATTCGTATGCGAAACGGCTAAGAAATACCATTGGTTCGTGTCTACAAAATGATTGTTGGAATTAAATGGGCTTTGTTGTTGATTGGTTCCTTGAAACTTTAAACTTTCATTTTGCGGTGAATAGGTATTGCAATCGCTCATATCACTTACAAAGAAGGACCAATTCGCGCCGCCGTTATTATAATTTATTCCATGATAAATGATATTGTTTCCTTGACAAAGTTGACTGTAAAAATCGTTGAATTTTATAAGTGCAATTACGCTGAGATTGGAAGAACAAAATTGATTATTATTTAGTGGCGTTACTTGTGCGAAACTGCTCATACCATTAAAACGGCCGGCTTTATGGACTAAATTTCGGAATCCGTTGGTAGACGCTATATCGGTTACACTGCCATGATTATTATTACCGCTGTAGTCGGTTAAACTGCTAAGGGTTTGTACATCTACACTGTCGAAAGTCCAACGGGCAATACACCCATTTACCCCGGAAGGATAAGTGGTTTGTGCCATGGCTTTTTGTGTAATAAGAAGAACAAGGCATAATAGAATTTTATTTTTCATGTCTATATAGGTTTTGTATAGTATAAATGTAATGAAATAAAATGATGATTGAGTTACGTACAGCGAGTAATCTGCCTGAGGAAGATGGAAGCGAGTAACAAAGCGTAAGCGAGTGCTTTAGGCCGATGGATAGCACGACGGGTGCTGAAAGATGTAATTCGCTTGGCTTCTAATGCTCTATTTTTTTCATTAAACTTTTGGTGATGAAAAGTAAGAAGACGGCGAGTAAACCCATGGCGCCCCAAATGAGGTAAGTTTCGTTTTGGCGTTTGTTTTCACCCGCTAGCACTTCTCCTTTTTTGATGGGGTTTTCAACTTGTGCTTCGGGAATTTGTTGGGGTATATTTTTCTCGAAATAAATTAAATCGTAGCGAGGAGCCAATAAATTCGAATCGCCTACATATACGAAATAGGGTGTTTGGGCTTTGAGTTCAGCCACCAGATAAGCATTCAGTTGATAGCCCACAATACTATCGATTTGTAAAGCCGGATTATTATTGTTTTGAATTTCGACGATGAATTTTTCATGATGCAATTCGCCTAAGGTGTATTGTGTACTTAACGTGCCACCGGTGCTTGAAGATAGGGTTAACTGATTTTCATTCAGGTATTCAGCACGGCGTTGATGTTTATTTCGTTCGAGCGTATAGAATTTACCAATGGGACGGTAGGCTTGATTTTTTATAATGACTTCCCGTTGGTATTGATGGGGTTCATGGACATAAAACACCAATTGATCGATACGATTTCGTCCTTGAAAGGAAAAATCGATTTTCGTTTTTTGTCCAATTTCTTGGCGCGTATACTTTAAATTATTAACCCGCACATAGTGAGGTTGGTGCAGGGTATCGAAAGAATAACCCACTTGCGTAATGTTGAGGGCTTCTTTGTTTCCTTGTTTAATTTCCAATTTAAAAAAGGCATAATTCGATTTGGGAAATTGAATGGCTTTGCGCAAGGTAGTTTCGTTGGCATTGCCCCAAATGCTGAAGTTTAAACTATCGCTGATGCTGAACCAATCGACCTTATTATTACTGCCGCTGATGCGAATACTCCGATCGGTTTCGGCGTTTTGCATATCGAGTAAAAGTTGATTGATTTTTTTCTTTTCCGGATTTTCAATCACCAAGGTTTGTACTTGGTTTATGGTTTCTTGCGATGCCACGCTCATGGCGGTATAATCTTCGTTATTCTCGAAGGCCGATTCACGGCGAATGATGTATGGTACTTCTTTCCCTTTCGCATCGAACACGCGTAAATCGTCCCATTGGGCTTGCGCCAAGCCGGCTAAATTTGAACTGAGCGGAATGCGATAGAATCCGTTTTTTGAAACCGGTTTGATTTTGGCTTTATGCGAAAATTCTTGCGCCGATAATTGAAAGGCGCACAACGAAAAAAGCAGACTGAGTTTATACGTTAGCCGAAGCCGAGTTATTGTCATCATCGGTGAAAAGTCCCTTGATTTTTTGATAAAGAAATGAAACCAATAAAAGAATGATACCCAATATAATGAAGGCGGCAATTTTACCTCCTTGTCCCACATTGGAAATATCGTAGATAAATAATTTAGCAATGGTGAGTGTGAACAAACTCAAGGAAATGATACGCCATAATTTAATGCGGCGGCGCATACCCGATACCATCAATACCAAGGAGAATAAACTCCAAATAATGGGCCAAGCGGTTTTGATGGCTTTGCGTTCGCTGTCGCTCCAAGAAAAGCCTTGTTCGTAAGCTTGGTAAACCCAAAGGTGTATGCTTTCGGCACTGAGTATGTACACAATGGCAAAACATAAACCCCACGACATCCATTTGAAGTGATTGGAAAGTGTGTTTTTTTCTTGCAGTAAATTTCGCACCAAAATAAAACAAACGAATAAGGCCGAAAGAGGCAATAGGTAATGCCAATGATAAAAAACACTCGGCATAATTTCGCCCAAGGCTCTATGGCGAAGCGATTGAATATTCGATTGGTAATAAACATACATGAGCAGTAAACTAATGAGCATCAAGCGCAGGAAGGTGGATAAGGAATTTCCTTTTTTGAAATAATAGAACAAGGCTAAACCAATAAACAAGAATAAGCAAGAGCCTTGCATTACGGTGCGGGCTTCTTCAACGCCGCTAGCAATCCAGGCTTGATAACCCACTTCGAAGTACACGGTTAAGAAAAATACCAACGCCGTAATACCATACAATATGTTCTTCCACAAGTTTAAAGGCAAGCGATGCCAAAACCAATGCGTATCGGTTTCTTTTTTAAGTAATTGAATTTGTACGAAATAAGCCGATGCTACCACCAGTCCGGTTAAAAAGGCTTGATTCAATACAGCCCGCATCGGTTCCGGATGCACGGTATAATAATTGTTCTTCCAATCGAGGCCTAAACTAATTAAGCATAAGATGGAGACTAATACGCCGGCCTGTTTCAATAAACTCAATTGTGATTTTTGGGCGATATATAAAAGCAATACGCCTTCGGCGGCCCAGAACAAGGTAATGGAATTGCCTTCCAATTGAATGGGTCCGGCTAAACTAACGAAACTGCAAACCAAGGCAATGAGCAAGTACAATAAATTTTTATCGAGTCCTTGTTTACGGTACAACATAAGCGCGATGCCTAAATACAATACGGCCATGCCCAATACAAACAAGCCATTCCAACGACCATGTTCAATATGTTGGTAGATGTATAAACCGGCGGCCAAATAGGCCATGGCATTGCTGAGCAATAAACTAATTTCGGGAGCTCGGAAGCGTTCTTGTTTTCGGATATTATACACCAAGGCGGCCGCTAAGAACGTGAGGTGGAATAAAGTAGCAAATACGAGGGCGGGTTTTTGATGATTTTTGGTGGCATCGAATTCATTCATTAACCAAGCGCCGAAAATGAGCAGGGTTAACGCATAGGCCGTCATGTGCAGTATAGGCCATTTTTTATAATAGGCCACCAAGACCATACCGATGTTTAAAATCAGCATGTAGGAAAAAAGAATTTTAAAATTGCCTTCGCCGGTGCTTACAAAGAAGGGCGTTAAAAAGCCGCCAATGAGGGCAATCATCGCCAGTTCTATTTTGTTGTAAATCAAGGCTAGGGCAACGGCCAATAAGGTAATGAAAATCATGGCCACGAAGGCAGCGGTTTGTGGCAATAAATGGTAGGCTTGAAAACTTTGGTATACCGAAAAGTAAAATACGGCAATGGCGCCACCGGCTAAGATGGAACTGAAGGCGCGGAAATTTTGACTGAGTTTATGGGCTACGGCAATTAAGGCGGCGCCGGCCCCAAAGCCAATCAATACTTTGGTGGCATCGGAAATCAAGTTTTTATCGACGGCCCATTTTACGGTGAAGAAAATACCCAATACCAAAATGGCAATACCAATAATGCTAATGAGTTTTTCGCCAATGAATTGTTCAAGGTTGGTTTTATTGAAATTAAACGAAGGCCAATTGAATCCACGAATCGGTTCATACATTTCGGTAGGCGTTTCAACTTTTGGTGCTTTCGGTGTTTCAGGTTGAGCTTCCACCGGTGGTGTTTTCTCTTCAATCTCTGTTACTCTTTCTGTTACTCTTTCTGTTACTGTTCCTCCTATTGTTTCTGTTTCTGCTTCTGTTACTGTTCCTGTTCCTGTTTCTCCTACTCCTACTCCTACTGTCTCTGTTACTGTTTCTGTTACTGTTCCTGTTTCTGCTTCTCCTACAGTTTTCAATTTCTTCAATTGCGCCAGCAGGTCTTTTTTCAAATCGAATAAATCGTTTCGAATTTCTTTCGCTTCTTTATAAGCCCGCCACGAAAAAATAAGCGGTAATATATAAACGAGTATAAATGCTATACCAATAAGGGAAAATAAGGATTCCATAGGCCATAAAGATAAACAGCTTCCTTGGGTTGATGCCAAGAAGCTGTTTTTAAAATGTAAAGATGAATTTAAATACGATGAATTTCTTGCTTATTGCCTCGAATTTCTTCGCCTACTTACCCAATTGGACAAAAAATACGCTATAAATACTAATGTCGGGGCTAAAAAGGGCATCGCCTTACCTTTGGCCGGTGAAAACAGCCCTCGTTATTGGTGCCGGTGTGGCGGGCCTTGCCGCTGCCATTCGCTTGCGTTTGAAGGGCTATGCCGTGCAAGTATTCGAAGCCAACGCCTTTCCCGGGGGTAAATTGCACGCTTTTTCGGACGGTGATTATCGCTTCGATGCGGGACCGTCTTTATTTACGCTACCCCATTATGTAGATGAATTATTTGTGGCGGCCGGGAAAAACCCCCGCGATTATTTCAATTATTCGCGTAAAAAAACGGTTTGCCATTATTTTTGGCCCGACGATTCATTTTATCCGCTTCCGGCCAATCGCGATGAATTTGTAGCCACGGCCTCCGCTTTTTTTCAAGAACCGGTGCAAGCCTTGCAACAGTATTTAGCGGGCAATGCCTTGAAATACGAACGGACTGCCCCTTTGTTTGTGGAACGTTCTTTGCACAAAGCCAATTCCTATTGGCATACCGATACCTTGAAAGGCATAGCGGCCATTCCGAAGTTGGATTTATTCAATACCTTAAACGACGTGAATGAGCAGGCCTTTTCGAACCCGAAACTCATTCAACTTTTCAATCGCTACGCCACGTATAATGGCTCTTCGCCTTACGAAACCCCCGGCATCATGTCGATGATACCGCATTTGGAAATGGCCTTGGGCACGTATTTTCCCGAAGGCGGTATGGTGTCTATTACCCATTCGCTCGTTCAATTAGCGGAAGAACTTGGGGTGCGTTTTTATTTGAATACGCCCGTGGAACGTATTTTATACGAAGGCCATTCGGTGAAAGGCGTATTGAGCAGAGAGGCCGTTTACCCCGCCGATGTGGTGGTTTGCAACCGCGATGTTTTTTCGGCCTATAAAACCTTATTGCCCGATGTGCCCGCACCCGAAAAAATTTTAAAACAAGCGCGTTCTACCTCGGGTATTATATTTTATTGGGGTATCCGGCAACATTTTCCGCAACTCGATTTGCACAATATTTTTTTCAGTGAAAATTACAAAACGGAGTTCGACGCTTTATTTCAACAAAAAACAGTGCCTTCCGACCCAACGGTATACGTGAATATTTCTTCGAAAGAAGAAGCAAACGATGCCCCACCCGGTTGCGAAAATTGGTTTGTGATGGTGAATGCGCCGGCCAATACGGGTCAAGATTGGGATGCATTAGTGAAGCAAACCCGGCAAGCGGTTCTCACGAAGTTGAGTGGTATATTAAAAACGAATATTGAAGATCTGATTGCCTGCGAATCGGTATTGGAACCCCGCCGTATTGAACAGGTCACCGCTTCTTACCAAGGTTCTTTGTATGGCACGGCCAGCAATTCGCGCTATGCGGCCTTTCTTCGCCACCCGAATTTCTCGAAACAATTTTCGAATTTGTTTTTTTGCGGCGGCTCGGTGCATCCGGGTGGTGGAATTCCCTTATGTTTACAAAGCGCCCGTATTGTTTCCGATTTAATTCCGCCTTCCGCATGATGCCCTTGAACGATGTATGGACAAAACACAAACCCACCTTATTGGTAGGTGTGGTTTGGTTATTTACCGTATCGGCTATGGTGGGCATTAGTTTAGGCTATACCGAATGGTTTCTGTCCAAAACGCCCTTGAACATGCTCATCTTGTTCGGGGTATTGAGTTTGTTATATCGCTTGGCTTCGCCGAAGTTATTGGCGTACACGGTATTTGTTTTCGTAGCCTCTATTTTAGTGGAAATGCATGGGGTGCATTACGGCATCTTATTCGGCCCCTATCATTACCTCGATTTTTTAGGTCCGAAAGTGGCCGGTGTACCATGGATTATTGGGGTTAACTGGGCTATTTTGGTATTATCCACCGCGGCTTTATCGACGCATTTTATAGCCTCCATTCCCCTTCGGGTGCTTATAGCCACCATCGCCATGGTTTTGATGGATGCCATTATTGAACCCTTGGCGCCATCGTTTCGTTTTTGGGTATTCGATTCGGGCATGCCCACTTGGGTGAATTATGCCGGTTGGTTTGGCACGGCCTTGGTTTTTCATAGCGTTTACCAAGCCTTGAAATTGCAAGGAAATTGGCGGGTTTCGGCCAATGTATTATTGGCGCAAGCCGTATTCTTTATTTATTTCAACCTGCTGTATGGTGTATGATTATATCATAGCCGGGGCGGGTGCGGCCGGTATGCAATTGGCTTTGGCCATGGCCGAAGATGCTTTCTTTCAAACAAAGTCGATATTAATTATTGAATCCAATGCCGCGGCACCTACCAATAAACGCTGGTGTTATTGGGAATGCGATGCCAAACAATGGGATGCCTTGGTGGAACATACTTGGCATACCGTGGCCGTGCGAACTACGCAAGGCGACTATGTGCTTCCGCTGAAGGAGTATTCGTATAAAATGTTGCGGGCCGAGGCTTTCTTCAACTATGCCCGTACCCGTTTGGAAGCCGCACCCCATATTACCTGGTGTACCGATCGGATTGTTTCGGTACAACACGATATTTACCCGGTGTGTTTGCAAGGGGAAAGGGGGACTTACTTCGCGAAGCATTTATTCGATAGCCGGGTGGAAGAGCCTAAGGGAGCTCCGGCGCGTGGACAGATCAATTTGTATCAGCATTTTTTAGGTTGGGAAGTGGAAACGGAAAGCGATGTGTTTAATCCGGACTGTGTGGAGTTGATGGATTTTCGCTTCGCGAAGCCCGGCACCTGCAGTTTTATGTATGTTTTACCCTATACAAAACGGAAGGCCTTGGTAGAATTTACGGTTTTCAGTGCTACGGTGTGGGAGTCTTCGGACTATGAAAGCGCGCTTCGAACGTATTTAGGGAAGCATGCCTATAAGGTGGTAGGGAAAGAAGAAGGGGTGATACCCATGAGTACCATGCCGTTTCAGCAATCGGGCGGACCTTTTCATACGAAAATTGGTACGGCAGGCGCTTGGGTGAAACCTTCCACAGGATATTCCTTCATGGCTTCGGGCGAAAAAATTAAACAAGTGCTGTCCAATATCAAAGCGGGCTTAGCCCCTGAACATCGCTTAATAAAACCGCGGTTTCGGTATTACGACCGCCTCTTGCTGGATATTTTATACCGCGATAATGCCCAAGGGCCCGCGCTTTTCGATACCTTATACCGAAAAAACAAAATTCAAGTCTTGTTTCGTTTCCTCGATGAAAAAACCCATTTTGGGGAAGAATTGGGCATTATGGCACGCTTTAATCCCATGCCGTTCATCGTAAGTATCCTCCGAAGCGGGAAGCGTTTACTCTCCTGAAACGTTTCCGCTTGGTTTATTTATGCGGTATTATTTTGATAATAACATAAATAAATATTGGCCTGTATATCTTTGCGCCGTAATTCTGTTATTATGCATAAATTGGCAATAGGCTTTACCGCCTTATTTTTGGCTTTGGGCGCAAGGGTAAATGCGCAAACCAATTTCACCCAAGGTAATTTGGTGGTGAATGTGGCAACGAGTACCACCACGTCGGTTGCGGCCGGTGCCGGTATTCGTTTTATGGAACTGAATAAAACCACGGCGGCCCAAACCCCAATCCAGAACTTATTGGTTGATTCCAATACGAATGGCTTAGGCCCTACCGATTATTTTCGTATTCAAGGTACGGGAACATCGGCCGGTTATTTGAGTTTTAGTAACGACCGCACTTTATTGTCGATGGCGGGTGTAAACACCAATATAAATACGACCCCAGCTGCATTGAATCCACGTGTGGTTTTAACTGTCAATAGTGGCGGTACCATGCAATTTGCTACTACCTATACCAATACGGGTTCCAATACGCCCCGTTCGGCTTCGAGTTTAAATAATATCGATTGGTATCCGAACGATGCCAACGGCATTTATACGAATGGCGCTTCGCTTCCATTGGTAACGGCTAATATTCGCGCCATCAAACCCTTTGGTGGGGTGCTTTATGCATCGCAAGCTTTGACAACTACGGCTAATATTTCAACATTAAACGGACCGGTACCGAGTGCTTTAACGCCATTGCCCGGTTTTGGTAATGGACTTAGTAGTTTCTGCGATTTCTACTTAATTTCTTCAGGTCAGAATGGCGCCAGCTTCGATATTTTATACATGACCTTTGCTACCTCGGGTACAGCCGGTACTATTTACAAGTATTCATTAGTGAATGGTACTTGGTTGAGCAATGGAACCTATACCACCACCTTTGGGGGCTTTGGTATTGCGGCGGAACGTACTTGTGCCAATGCGGCCAATTTATTTGTTGCATCGGGTAACGGGGCAACTAGTGCCAATAGCCTTTACCGTTTAACCGATAATAGCGGGTATAACCAACCCATTAATATTACCACGGCCAATAATGTGGTATTGTATACGGTTACGGCCGGTAATACCATTAAGGGGGTTGCCTTTGCACCACGCCCTGTTTGTAATGCCGCCAGTTCGGCGTTATTGAGTGTGAATGGTTTCAGTACCATTTGCCAAGGCAATACAGCCACCTTGCAAGTGGATATTGTAGGTGGGGTTTCGCCATATACCGTAGTATATACCGATGGCACTACTTGTACCACGGTAAGCGGTTATTTGAGTGGCAGTGCCATTCAGGTTACGCCTTCGGCCAATACCAATTATACCTTATTGTCGGTTACCGGTGCCAATGGTTGCGAAGCCTATGGCGTTGGCGGTAGTGCCAATATTACCGTGAATCCGGCCAGTGTGGCTTCGGTTACTATGAATGCTTCGCCAACAGGCCCTGTATGTGCCGGTAGCGCTATTACGTATACCGCCACGGCTACGGGTACCGGACTCACACCCACTTATACTTTTTATGTCGATAATGTAGCGGTTCAAACCGGGTCTTCGAATACCTTTACTTATGCTTCGCCGGTAAACAATGCCCAAGTGTATTGCACCATGACGAGTTCCGATAATTGTGCTTTGCCGGTAACATCGAGTTCTTCTTTGCTGGTGGCTTCGGTGAATCCTATTCCAACGCCGGCACCTACTACAGGCTTAAGCACCATTTGTTCCGGACAATCAGTTACCTTAAGTGCCACGGGTGCCACGACCTTAATTTGGCAACCGGGTAATTTAAGCGGTGCCAGTGTGAATGTAACGCCCGGCTTGGGTGTAACCACCTATACCATTACCGGGGTAAATGCGGGCGGATGTACGGCCACCACCACCACACAGGTATTGGTGAATGCGAGTCCAAGTTTAAATTTAAGTGCTGCACCCATTTTATGTAATGGCGGAACCACTACCTTAACAGCAAATACCACGGGGGGCACGGCTTCCTTTGCTTATATGTTGAACAATGGGCCTATTCAACCCGGTAATACCTTTAGCGGATTGAGTGCGGGGGCATATACGGTATTGGTATCGGATGCCAATATTTGTTCGGCTACTTCGGTATTGAATATTACAGAACCGGTGGCATTATCGGCCAACTCGGTAGCCAGTCCAATTTTATGTTTTGGCGCCAGCAGTACCGTGAATGTAACTGCTTCGGGTGGCACATTGCCTTATACCGGTACCGGTTCTTTCTTTGTACCGGCCGGGGCCTATTCGTATACCGTAACCGATGCCAATGGTTGTACGGCACAAACAGCAGGAAGCATTACGCAACCTACGGCTTTGGTGGCTTCGGCTACGCCGGGAACTATATTGTGTAATGGTGGACAAACCAGTATTACTGTGAGTGCTACGGGTGGAACAAGTCCATACACGGGTATTGGTACATTCAATAATGTGTTGGCCGGTCCATATTCGTATACCGTAACCGATGCCAATGGCTGTCCGGCCAATGCGGTGGGCAGTATTACCCAGCCTGCTGTATTAGCGGTTTCGGCTTCGCATCCGCCTATTCAATGTTATGGGAATGCCACCAATGTATTGGTTTCGGCCACGGGCGGCACTTCACCCTATACAGGAACCGGTTCATTCCCTACGGCCGCGGGTACCTATAGTTATACGGTAACGGATGTGAATGGCTGTTCGGGTACTTTAACGAATTATAGTGTAACAGAGCCTACGCAGTTAGTTGTAACATCTACGCCGGGCACGATTGCTTGTGGTGCCACTACGGTATTGATTAATGTAAGTGCTACGGGTGGAACGCCTTATTCGTTTGGGTATATTGGTACGGGTAATTTACCGGCTTCCATTGGTTTTTATGGTTTCACGGTTTACGATAGTTTAGGTTGTGCGGCTTTCACGTCGGGTAATACCATTGCTCCGAATACGGTGTTAGTATCGGCCAATGTTTCGAGCAGTGTGAATTGCGGTGGCGGTAATGTATTTGAATTAACGGCTTCGGGAACGGGCTTGAATTATAATTGGCAACCGGGTAATTTGAACGGGGCTACACAAACGGTGGTGGTACCGGGTAATCAGACGTACACGGTTACGGCTACTTCCTCGGGTTTATGTTCGGCTACCAGCGTAGTGAATATTAATTTAACTACACCCAGTGGTAATGTGGCGCAAACGGCTCCCGGTTATACCTCGCAATCGCAACAACATTTAGATGGTTTGAGTTTAACCTATTCGAATAATTTGTGCGATGTATTGGCTAGTATTCAAGATGCGCCCGGTGGGAATGTATTGGGTACTACCACGGTAGATGTGTATGTAGATAATAGCATACAGCAGTTTAATGGTCAACCTTATGTAGCGCGTCATTACGATATTACGCCAAGCAATAATGGACCGGCCACGGTGACTTTATATTTCACGCAAGCCGACTTTACGGCGTATAATGCGGCCAATGGGAACTTCCCCGATTTGCCCACTACGGGCAGTAATACCGATCCGAACATTGCCAATATTCGCATTACGAAAGTGAATGGCGTATTGGGTGTGGCACCGGCTACTGTGATTACACCTACTATGAATTGGACGGGTTCGTATTGGACGGCTACTTTCCCGGTAAGTGGCTTTAGCCAGTTCTTTATGCATTCGGCCAATCCGGGCAATGTGCCTTTACCGGTTGAATTGATTGGCTTTAGTGGAACAGCGCAAGCAACAGCCAATGCCTTAGTTTGGGAAACGGCTACGGAAATCAATAATGCGTATTTTAATGTTGAGTACAGTAAAGACGGTATTCAGTTTGAAACATTAAGCACCGTGAAGAGTCGAGCCGAGCATGGTAATAGTGTAATGCCATTGGTTTATAACTACGTACATACTACGGCCAATTTAGGTCATAATTATTATCGTTTGAAGCAAGTGGATATTGATGGTCGTTCTTCGTATTCGAAAACCATCGATGTACAACGTCGTGGTGCCGGTATGAATACTTGTACGTTATATCCTAACCCGAGTGCGGGTGCGTTTAATATCATGTTCAATACCCCTGTGGAACAAGTTCAATTGATGGTGTATGATATGAGTGGTCGTTTAGTGCGTTCTTATACCAAGACGATGGAACAAGGGGCATCGAGTTTAGCATGCAATGCGGTCGACTTGGCCGATGGATTATACACCATTCAAGTAATGGCGGGCGATGAACGCTTCGGAATTTTCCGTTGGGAAAAACGCCAGTAGTTTTTTACTCGTTAGAAACTTATAAGTTAGAGGGCATCGTGACAGCAACCACGGTGCCCTTTCCTTTTTCACTTTCAATGGTTAAACGGCCTTGAATTAATTTAACCAGGTCTTTGATGATGAGGTAACCTAAACCGTTTCCTTTTTTATTATCGACGTTGACGGAGGAGATAATAAATTCGTCGGAGAGGATATTTTGAATTTGGCTTTCCGTCATGCCAACACCTTCATCGGCTACCGACAGGGTGATGGTTTGTTGGTGTTCCGATACCTCAACCATAATTTGACTATTTATAGAAAATTGAATGGCATTGGTGATGAGGTTATACAGCAAAATTTTAAAGGGTTCGCGGTATTGAACCATTTGAAGTTGGGTATCGGCATCAGACAGGAGGCGAATATTTTTTTGTGCCGCAATGGGTCCTAATAAATTAAATACTTGTTGAATCACATCGGCGGGAGCGAAGGGTTCACTTTGTTGTCGGCGATGTTTGTTTTGGTATTTAATCCAGTTGAGGATATTGGTGCTGAGCGATTGTAATTCTTGGGCGGTATTGGTAATTTCGGTGATGGTTTCTTCTTGAAGTTCGCGGGGCATTACATGGTTTTTATCGAGCAATTTTTTACTGCCCAAGGCCATGAAGCGAAGGGGGGTAATAATATCGTGACTGATAATGGAGATGAGTCGAGAATTAATTTGATTGCTTTTTTCGAGCACTTCGTTTTGTTGTTGTAGGCTTTTTGTTTTTTGGTCAATTTGAATTTCCAGTTTTTCTTTTTGCAACATCAGTTGTCGTGTGCGTGTTTTAATGGCGAAGGCAATGAGGGCAATACCGCTTAATACTTCGAATAGAATAAACCACCACTGCAAATAAAATGGGGTAGCAATGCTGAATTGAATTTCTTTGTAATAGAAATTATTGACACCGAAGCCGTTTCGTTTACGAATTTGCAAGGTATAATCGCCCCCCGGTAAATTTTCGAAGTGAATGAAATTGGTATTTTCATTGTTTAATAATTTCCATTCTTTTTTGTTTTTGAGTTTGTATTCGATGTAGATATTTTCTTTATTACACCAAGCAAGAAAGTCGATAAAAAAATCGATGGAATTGGTATTAGCCGGCAGGGTTTGAATGGGGAGTGAATCGGGCGAATAGCTTTTTTTATCGATAATAATTTTGTCGATATAAATATCACCTGCGGGAAGGAGTGTACCGGCTTTTTCGGGGTTTACCCAAAGTAAACCATCCATGGTAGGAAATGAAATAGTTTGTGCATTCATTTGAACGGCACAAGGGGCACAGCCGCCATTCATTTCGGTAATGTCCATACCATCGTTTTTACCCAAGTAATGATAGTAGATGGTCTGGTTATTTTTTTGGTAGGCATTATCTAAATCGTTGTAGGCTACTTTGAATAATCCGCGGTTGGTGCTAATCCATATATAACCCTCTCGGTCGGGCATGAAGCAATGAGCGAAGGCCAGGTATTTATTTTTATCGAGGGGTAAGGTTTTCATACTGTCTTTATACATGTAGAAACCTTTTCCGTAGGTACCAATAAAAAAGTAATTGCCAATTTTTTTGATGGTGCGAATGCATACGCCCAGAAACGATAATAAGTTACGGGTAGTTTTCGTTTCAATATTGTATTCAATTAAACCGGAGCAAGTGGCTACCCAAAAAATATTGGGTTTAACTTCTTCCATCGCGAACGATTTAAATTCACTTTCAAAGCGACGTGAATTTTTAAAAAGGTATTCGATGCTGGTATCACCTAACACGCCAAAGCCATCGTTGTTGCAGATATAAATTTTATTGCGACTATAAAGGGCTGAAAAGACTTCGTTGCTTGATTTGTTGGAATAGATTTTGGTTTGCTTCGTTTTATAATTATAGCTATGCAAGTAGGAGTTCCTTGAATTGGTTGTTTTTACTTCACCAATATAAAGCAGTAAACTGTCTTTAATATTGAAGGTATTGATGAAGAATAATTTATCGGCGGGAATGGGTCTTTCTTTTTTGCTGGGTTCCCCAATCAACACACCATTGTTGGTCAAAATGGTATTCGAGTCGACCACGATTTGGGCATATTGCGAATTTCTAACTTGATCTTTGGTATCGTTATTTTTTTTAGGCACTACTTGTTTGGGTTTCAGCACCACCAAACCTTTCGAGCTGGTTCCAATAAAAATCATATTGTTTTTAACATCGAAGCATATTTTTTTAATTTGGGTTTGGCTGGGTAATTCATTGCTTCGTTTAACAATTTTTAATTGACCTTGTTCACCCTCTATGATTTCCCATAATTCATTTTCTCGAATCATGAAACAAGGTTCACCCTGTTTTAAGCCGCCAATAATTTGGAAGGTACTGTTCAATTTACAAATACGACCATCTTCTTGATAGAGATTGACGGGTTTAAAGTTTTTTGTTTTTGGATTGAATTCGCAAATGCCCTTGGAGCGAATCCAAGCGAAAATGCGATGCTTAAGCACAAACAAATTATTGATATTGAATTCGTCGGGATAATAAAAAACGGTTTTTGTTTTCCATGAGGCGTAACCCATGCGGTATTCATTCGCTCGAAAAAGATATAACGAATCGTCTAGATCAATAAATTCTTGAAAGAAGGTATTGTTGGGCGATTGTTCGATAATCATTTTTATTTTGAGCGAGTCATCAATAAAAATCTGCATGAACTCTTTGGTGGAGATATAATAATTGAAGATGGTTTTTCGAATAAATTTTACTTGGTTTTGATTGATTTCAAACCAATTCCAATCTTGGTCGCGGGCGTAAATTTTTCCGTCCTTGCTTTTTTCCAAAAAATCCATTCGGTCGCTATTCAAATGGGGGGTGTTTTCGTTGTTGAACACTTTGAAGCGTGTTCCGTTAAAGCGAACAATGCCGGCTTCGGTACCAATCCATAAATAGCCGCTCTCCGTGTCGTAGGCAATTCCTTTAATACCATTCGACGGCAATCCGTTTTCGGTGGTATAATGCAATACCGAATATTCGGTTTGTGCTTTGAGTTCGCATGCACAGAAAAAAAACAAGAGGGCTAAGCCGAAACGCAACATGGCATCGAAAGTACTTCCTTTCGATTAAAAATTCACATTGTAAAGAATAGCGAGTTCAATCAATTCGCGGATATTGGAGGTGCCGGTTTTTTCATAAATGCGAAACTTGAGGGTCGACACGGTATTCATTTTAATATTCAGCATGTCGGAAATTTGTTTGGTGCCAACGCCTTTCAGCACATAATGTAAAATTTCCAGTTCGCGGGGCGAGAGCAGGCTGAAGGGGTTTTGGTTTCCGCCGGCATCGTGTTCGCGCGTGTTGCGTGGTTTATTTTCCATGAAATCTTGCAAGCTGGTCAGAATATCATCTTCCGAAGCGGTTTTGCTTACGTAGTGGCGTATGCCATATTGTTTCAAGGCTTCACCATACACTTCTTGGGGTTGCATGGAGAACACCAAAATTTTAAGGTTGGGGTATAAACTACGGATGGTAGGAATTATTTCGAGGGCATTGCCATCGGTCAGAATAATATCGAGAATTAAATGGGTGTAGGCATTTTTTTTGAGGGTAATGAGTAATTCACTGCATGAACCGGTTTCGGTAATATTTTCGCAACCCAAGTTAAGTTGTAAAAACAACTTCATACCCTTGCGAATCATATTATGGTCGTCGAGCAATATTATACGGCGTGGCATAGATTTACAGGGTTGGTTTTGGTGATTTAATGCGTTTTCATTTCAAAGGTGTTTGAATAATTTGGTAAACCTTGTAGAATTAAAGCGACACAATCTACTTTATTGTTCTACAAAATAAGCCATTTCATTTTTATATATGAATTAATATTAATATAAAAAGAAACAAAGGGGGAATACGTTGAGCGGGGCTTTGCGTCCAAATAACTGATTTTCATTTGTTTTTAATGATATCTTTGCATCATTTCTCATTTTCATTGGTTTGAACCACTTACCTTTGCCCACTTAAACGTTAATTGCCCATACATGAAACAGGTTTTATTAGTTCTTGTAATATTCACTGCCTTATTTAGTTCTTGCCGTGTTTTTAAGAAACACAAGCGTCTCGATCCGGCTTTGCAATTAGAGGGGGAGTGGGTAATGAACTTCATTAGTGGTCCACGTATTGCCTTCGATGGATTGTATCCGGAAAAGAAACCGGAAATTCGTTTTGATTTAAACGAGCATAGCATGAGTGGTTTTTCGGGGTGTAATAATTTTAATGCCTCTTTTTACGTGAACAAGTATGCCATTTCTTTTCCCAACGAAATTGCCATGACCCGTATGATTTGTCCGAACATGCAAGGAGAATCGACGTTTATGGATGTATTGAAGTCGATTGATAACTGGTCGGTACAAGGGAATGTGTTGCAATTAAACGCCGGTCCGGTGACCATGATGCGTTTTGAAAAGAAAATAGTCGAGTAAAAACGGCTTTTTTTATTTTTGTCTATTATGTTTGTGGTGTAAACGGAATCCTTCCGTTATACGTCTTTGTAACCTAAACTACTCAAACATTTATGGACCGACTTATCATTGTTCTTGTTGTGGCAGTTATTGCCTTGTATTTTTCTTACCGTGCTGTTCGTGCTTTAGAGCGAAAGGCCTAGTGGTTTATTTTAGCTTGTTGGCACGGCATCAATACCACGCAGGTAGCAATTCTTGATGTACCTTAGCCTATCATGCGTTATATTTTTTCCTTGTTGGTATGTCTTTTTTCGGCTTGGCAGGTTCAGGCGCAGTATGCGTTTGAGTTGAAGGTGGACTTGGTTTCTCGGATTGGGAATCAGGATTTATTTTCTATTAGTGGAACCATGTTGGCGGGTCGGGTGGAAAATGGCAAAACGTATTACGATACCAAGGGTGCCAAGTTTGAGGTCAAGAATGTGATTTCTTCGAAGACGGCGACCTCGGTGCCGGTAGCGGCGATGGGCGAGCAAGTTTCGTTGAGTATAAGTAGTAAAGATTTAGATGCCGGGCGTGGCGATGTGATGCAATGCATAAGTTCCCGGCCCTTGCAAAATGGCATGGCGGTTCGTACTTACGGGCCCACCTTACCTGAGGGGGCTATTCGTTGTAAATTGAATGGTCGTCAGTATGGCAGTAAGGTAATTAGTAAGCCGGTTTATATGAAGGAAGCCGATGTATTGGATATGTTTTTCAAGGCGGAAGATGAAACGGTTTTGTGGTTGCAGATTAATAATTTCAGTAAAATTGATGCGTATCCGCATACTACCACCACCGATACATCCATTAAGGCACGCGAGTTGGTTTGCAAAGTAGCGTATATGCCTAAGGGGTTTCGCCCAACCGATTTACCGAATAATTATATAGCGTTCGAAGATGTAGCCGGGAATGCGAGTATTACCATAACGAATATTAACCGGTATAAAAAATCGATTAGTTTCGATTTTATGGGCACCTTACGTCCCAATCGGCGCTTGTTGGAAGAGAAACCCAATGCCGGTTTATTTACCATTCAGGAAGGGCATGCCGATAATATTACGTGGGATGCGTATTAGGGCCCTTGAACTTACATAAAGTAATAAAAGAACAAAATAATTTGTTTACGGCGTAAACCATCGGCTCGGCCAATGGCCCTACCCGAGGCATCGTATAGCCGATCGCCATCCAAGCGGCCAAGGCTACGTCCCGAGCCATCATAGAATCGGTCGCCGTCAATTCGGCCTATACTTCGCCCCGAACCATCGTATAGTCGTTCACCATCAATTCGACCAATGTTCCGTCCCGAGCCGTCGTACAGGCGTTCCCCGTCAACACGACCAATGCTACGACCTGAGCCGTCGTAGAATCGGTCGCCGTCAACGCGGCCAATGGCCCGGCCTGAACCATCGTAGAGGCGTTGGGCCTGGGCTACGGAGCTCAGTAAAATAGCGAAGAACAATAGCAGGTATTTTTTCATGGTTGAACGATTTAACTGAATAAACGATTGTCGTTGGCTTGTAATAAGGAGCGGTTTAAATCAATTTTTTTCTCTTGCGCTTTAGGCCCGTGAATAAAATACGGCTCGGCTAAATTTTCGCCAATGGCATCTATAAATTTACGTTTGATGGATGATATTTTTTCGCTGGCCGAATTTTTGGTGGCATTGCTCATATCGTGAATCGATTGTAGCATTTCATCTAAGCCTCCTCGGCTATAAATAGCCAAGTATATATTTTCCAATTCCTTCCGATACATATACAAGTCACTCATCAAAATGCCATCCGGATGTTTTAGGAATAAATAATACAAGGTTTTTTCGAGGGGGGTAAACTTGATTTCGATATTATCGTATTCGGGCAGAAATAGTTTGTTGTGTTTGGTAATAACTAATGGACTAACGGGCTTATTGCGTTGCATGTTTTTTGCATACAGCATACGTTCGCGAAAGCGGGCAAACAAGTCGAGGCCATGATTAATTTCTGTTCTTGGAATTTGAAATTTCACCAATTCCGACATACAGTCATTACAAATATCGCCGGTGCGAAGTTTCAGTTCGATATCGGGTTTATTTTCACAAAAATCGTTTAAGCAACCTTTTGGTCGGTGATGCACCAATTTCATTAAGTCTTTCGGAAAGTGGTATAAATTTCTGCGTAAAGAAAGCGCAACTACTTCGTAAGCAATGGGAAATTGGCTTGGACATTGAATATAATAAGGCCAATCGTCGCAATGAATGAACCCGTTAATAGGATTACGTGGATCTAAGGTGGCAAACCAATTATTTTCATTGGGTGTTTTAGTTAATAAGATAACCAGTTCCTCATTGGGAATTTTATGCCGTTTACGATAGTCTTGGGCTTTATTAAACAATTGTTCCCAAGTAGCTACTTTACGTTCATGCGGAAATTCGGGCGGTATGTAATTAAACGATAATTCTCGATCAGAAATCAACATTTTTTTGTTACTAAGATCCGGTAAGTCGAGGGTTTTTTCGAATTGCTTTTTATTTCGAACAATTTTCTTTTTCAGTTTCAAGTCATCCATTTCAACCGAAAATTGGTGGGTGTGTTTGAAGCGAATGGGTCCGGGTACCGATTCTAATAATTCAAATACTTGGCTAAACAATTCAATATCAACATCGTCGCTTTTTACTAAGTGAATGGTCATGTATATTATTTTACTAATTAAGTAAAGCAAGTTAGAAAAAAAAACCATTGAGTCCAAATGCACGCTTGCTTAGCCGGGGGCATATCACCTCGCTTGCATCAGACTCAATGGAAGTGGAATCAGCAAATTATGGTTTATTGTTCGTCTTTATTGAAATCAATATTGATGTTTTTGGTTGGGCGATTCATTTTTCTCAGTTCATCTTTCGATTCAATGTATTCTTCCATATAATTGCTCATACGTTTAAACGCGCCCTCCTTCATATTTTTCTTTTCAAAGGCCATGCTGTTTTTGCGTTGGAAGTTCATTGTTACAGCAACATCCATGGCATCGAGGGTGGCCCCTAAGAAGTTGAAGGTCCAAGCGCCTGTTGCTTCTAAGCGACTAATTAATTGACGAACATCGTTTAAGTTGGCCGATTGCGAGGCATTTTCGTGGCCATCGGTTAAAATAATCATCACCACGGTGGTGTCTTCTTTTCGACCGGATTCGTTGATACTGCTTTCAATGCGTTCGCACGATTTTACAATGCCATCGAATAACGCAGTAAAACCGTCGGGTACATAAGTTTGATTTGTAAGGGGTTCTGCCTTTTCGGCCGCCCGATTGAAATATAAATGATGGATATCGCTGTTAAACATGGTCAAACCAATGGTAATTTCTTGGTCGGGAAATTTTTTGCTTAAATTTTGGATGGTTTGAATTTGTTCTTTGAAACCACTGATGGTGGTGTCGATACAATCGCTCATGGAACCGCTGCGGTCGAGTACAATGTGGTAGAGGGTGTGGGGTTTGTTCATAGTAT
>JBPCSZ010000126.1:0-28153 GCA_051006655.1 Chitinophagaceae bacterium | reverse complement strand
ATTTATTATTTTGGCGGAAGCCTTGATTAAAAATTATTTTCATTCGGACGCCGAAGGGGCTGATTTTGCGGCTTGGGAAGCGGGGAATAAAATGATACCTTATCAAGTATTGGGCTTATTTGACGGGAAGGCTTTGGCCGAACTTCGTTATGAGCAATTATTACCTTTTGAAAGCAATAAAGCCGAATTAAGCGGCGGTGATCCGTTCCGTATTATTACCGGCGACTTTGTAACCACGGAAGATGGAACGGGTATTGTGCATACCGCGCCTGCTTTTGGTGCCGACGATTATAAAGTGGGGCAGAAAAACAATTTGGGTATTGTAACCTTGGTGGACCGTGAAGGGAAATTTGTGGCCGGAACGGGCGAATACAGTGGCCGTTTTGTGAAGAATTATAAAGACGCCACCGATTATGTGGATGTGAATGTAGACATCTGCATTGAGTTGAAGAAGCGTGGACAGGCCTTTAAAGTAGAAAAATACGAACATAGCTATCCGCATTGTTGGCGGACCGATAAGCCCATTATTTATTACCCCTTAGATGCTTGGTTTATTCGTACCACCGCCGTAAAAGAGCGCATGAGCGAATTGAACAAGACCATTAATTGGAAGCCGAAGGCCACCGGAGAAGGGCGTTTTGGGCATTGGTTGGATAATTTGGTGGATTGGAACTTGAGTCGCAGTCGCTATTGGGGAACACCTTTACCCATTTGGCGTAGCGAAGACGGCACGGAAGAAATGTGTTGTGGCAGTATTGCTGAAATTCATGCGCATTTGCACGAGGAGAGTCCAATTAAAACCTTAGAGGATGTGCATCGTCCGTATATTGACCAAGTGATTTTAAAATCGGCCAGCGGACAAAAAATGTATCGTGAGCCCGATTTGATTGATGTTTGGTTCGATAGTGGGGCCATGCCTTATGCCCAATGGAATTTTCCGTACAGCTTAGACGAAGCGGGCTTAGCCCAGCGTTTCCCGGCCGATTTTATTGCTGAAGGGGTCGACCAAACACGGGGTTGGTTTTATACCTTACATGCTTTAGGCGTATTATTATTCGATTCGGTAGCCTATAAAACGGTGGTTTCGAATGGCTTGGTGCTCGATAAGAACGGGAACAAGATGAGTAAGCGTTTGGGGAATGTGGTGGATCCGTTCAAAACCTTAGATACCTATGGGGCTGATGCCACGCGTTGGTATTTGGTAACGAATGCCTCGCCTTGGGACAGTATAAAATTTGATACCAAGGGCATTGAAGAATCGCAACGCAAGTTGTTCAATACCCTGTATAATACCTATACCTTCTTTGCCTTGTATGCCAATGTAGATGGCTTCAGTTTTAAAGAAACGTATATCCCGGTGAAGGACCGTCCGGAAATTGACCGTTGGATTATTTCGTCGTTGCAATCGTTGGTGAAAACGGTTACGCAGAGTTTCGACGATTATGAGCCTACCAAGGCCGGGCGTGCCATTGACGATTTTGTGGATGAGCATTTAAGCAATTGGTACGTGCGTTTATGTCGCCGCCGTTTTTGGAAAGGCGAATATGGGTTCGATAAGTTATGTGCTTATCAAACCTTGTACGAGTGTATGGAAACCATTACGAAGTTGATGGCGCCTATTTCGCCGTTCTTCAGCGATTGGTTATTCCGCCAATTGAATGCCGTTACCCAACGGGAAGCTTTGGCTTCGGTGCATTTATGCGATTTTCCGAAAGCCATAGAAGACGATATTTTGCCTGAATTGGAACAGCAGATGTTGTTGACTCAGGATGCATGTTCCTTATTGTTATCCTTACGGAAGAAAGCGAACATCAAGGTGCGTCAGCCATTGCAGAAGGCCTTGATTCCGATTTTGGATGAAGATGTGCGGATATTGTTGATGGCCTCGGAAGCGATGATTAAGAGTGAGGTGAACATCAAGGAAATTGAATACTTAGAAGCCGATAACGATTTAATCAAGAAGAAAGCCAAGGCGAATTTCAAGACCTTGGGGGCGCGTATGGGTTCCAAAATGAAGGGGATAGCCCAAGCCATTTTGCAGATGAGTGGGGCAGATATTACCCAATTGGAGCAACGTGGTCAGTTTGATTTCACCTTAGAAGGGGAAACCTTGAGCATTGGCTTGGAAGATGTGGAAATCAGTTCCGACGATATTCCGGGCTTATTGGTGGCTTCGAAGGGCAGTTTGACGGTGGCCTTGGATATTACCTTGAATCAGGATTTGGAAGAGGAAGGCATTGCCCGTGAGTTGGTGAATAAAATTCAGAAGCTCCGGAAAGACAGTCAATTTGAGCTTACCGACCGCATTACGGTGCAGTTGCAGGGGGCTGAAATGTTAAAAAATGCCTTGATTCGTTTTAATGCCTATATTTGCGCGGAAATTTTAGCCGACAATTTGGAATTTACGGATAGTATATCCGAACAATTCACCGAAATTGAGGTTAATGATATCCGCTTAAACGTATTTATTTCTAAAATTTAAACATTATGGCTGCGAAAAAACCTGTAGTCAAAAAGGCGGCTCCTGCTAAGAAGGCGGCTCCCGCCAAATCGGCTCCCGCTAAGAAAGCCGCTCCGGCCAAACCCGCTCCGGCTAAGAAGGCTGCACCTGCTAAACCGGCTCCGGCTAAGAAGGCTGTACCGGCAAAACCGGCTCCTAAACCGGCTCCTGCCAAGAAGGCTACGCCTGCTAAACCGGCTGCCAAACCGGCTCCGGCTAAAAAAGCAGCGCCTGCTCCTGTAAAGAAAGCGGCTCCTGCTAAACCGGCAGCTCCGGCTAAAAAAGCAGCACCTGCTCCGGTAAAGAAAGCGGCTCCTGCTAAAGCCACCCCGGCTCCTAAAGCAGCTCCGGCCAAGAAGGTAGCAGCTCCTGCCCCGGCAAAACCGGCCCCGGCGGCCAAAGCGGCACCGAGCAAATCGGCTGCTACGCCGGTAAAAAAAGGAAGCGCAAGTGCTCCTTCGAAGGTATTGCCATCGCGCGGTGGACTAAAGCCATTGTCGGCTTTGGATAATAAAAAGTCGGACATATTTAAGACCAACACCTTTGGTGAGTCGGTTTTAAAGAACGAAAAAGGAAAAGTGATTGCCAAGCGCGATATGAATACCTTAAAGCGTAAGGACAATCAAGAGGTAGTTAAACGTTACGAACCGGAAGAAACACGATCCATTTTAGATATGACAGAAGCACCTGTAGGACCCAGCTATCGTTATAGCGACGAAGAATTGAATGAGTTTAAAACCCTCGTAAAGGCCAAGTTAGACAAAGCACGCGCCGAATTGCAATATTTGCAAAACGTAATTATGCGTCGCGATGATGGTGGCACCGACGATACGGAAAATAATTTTCAAAACATCGATGATGGCACTGCGTCAATGGAACGCGAGCAAGTGAACCAATTGGCAGGGCGTCAACTCGCCTTTATCAACCATTTGGAATCGGCGATGATTCGTATTGAAAATAAAACTTACGGTATTTGTCGCGAAACCGGCAAGTTGATTGACAAAGCGCGTTTGCGTGCCGTACCGCATGCAACCTTGAGCATTGAAGCGAAAAATGCCAAGAAAGGCAACTAATCGACTCGAATAAATTTCAAAAGCCGGTCTCAAACGACCGGCTTTTTTATGTTTGATTCCCTATCTTTGTGCCGTTCAAATGAAACATTTACCCAATCTGCTCACCTTGAGCAATTTAGTGTGTGGTTGTATTGCCATCGCTTTTATTTTAAGGGCTCAACCTTATGTAAACGATGACCAATATTGGGTAGTGGCTACTACACAAGCCTATTATGGCAGTATATTCATTGCCATAGCGGCTTTGTTCGATTTATTCGATGGTATGGCAGCCCGTTGGTTGGGGGTATTCTCGCCCATCGGGAAAGATTTAGACTCTTTAGCTGATGTAGTTTCATTTGGTGTTGCACCATCGATGATTCTGATGCAAATGTTGTGGGCGGCTTGGATTCAGAAGCCCAATGCCTTAGATGTTTCGATGGTGGCCATGGTACCGGCCTTTGCCATTGCGTGTTTCGCGGCTTTGCGTTTAGCTCGTTTCAATCAATCGGAACCTACAACGGCTTACTTTACGGGGGTGCCTGTTCCGGCCATTGGCTTGGTTGTTGCGTCCTTTCCACTCATTAATTTATACAATCCATTAGGTATTGGCACTGCCATGCAAAACCCCTGGTTATTGTATGCCATCATTGCAGTATTGAGTGGTTTAATGGTGAGTAATATCAAATTGTTTACCCTGAAACTGAGTGGTTTGGGTTTTGCCCAAAACAAAGCGCAATACATTTGGTTATTGCTCAGTTTAATTGCTATCGCCTTTTTAAAGGTATTGGCTATTCCTTTTTCATTTATTCTTTATCTTCTTTTATCGATTACGTTTAATCCGTCAAAATCATGATTTTTACAGTACACATTACCATTATGCCCTTGAGCGAATTGTTGGACCCACAAGGGAAAGCGGTTTCTGAAAGTTTACAAAAGCTGGGCTTGGGTGGTATTCAAGACGTACGGATTGGCAAGCAAATTGATTTAAAAATTGAAGCCACTTCGAAAGAAGAAGCCATGGCCTTGGCCGATGCGGCTTGTAAAAAAATGTTGTACAATCCGGTAATGGAACAGTACAGCATTGTTTCCGTGAACTAATTCCGGTATTGGTTTAATTGCGATGATCGGCACCCCAAAACAATTTCGATTGTAGGGTGTGGAGGAAGTTTTGTCCTTCCAAACGAATCAAATTAATTTCAAAATCTTCTTTACGCACCGCGAAGGAAACCGTATTGTCGAAGGTTTTTGAACGGGCATCGAGACTACACAAATAATGATTGGCACGGCCTTCAATTTCGAAGGAAATGATACTGCTGTTCGAAACAATTATGGGACGTACATTGAGATTATGCGGTGCCACGGCGGTTATCACGAAGGTATCGGCTTGCGGAAAAATTACAGGACCGCCACAACTCAAGGAGTACCCGGTAGACCCGGTTGGGGTGGCCACAATTATACCATCGGCCCAATAGGTGCATAAAAACTCACCGTTGAGGTAGGTATGAATTTTAATTAAAGAAGAACTATCGTTTCGATGAATGGAAAATTCATTCAAGGCAAAGGGCATATCGCCAAAAAGCGGTGTGCTTGAATCGAGGTGAATCAAGGCGCGCGTATCTAAAATATAGGCGCCTTTGATGAGTGAATCGAGGGCGAAAAGCCAATCGTTGGCTTGGGTGGCCGCTAAAAATCCGAGTCTGCCGAGATTGATACCTAAAATAGGAATATCCAATTGGCCTACATGGGTTACCACATCCAACATGGTACCATCGCCCCCTAAGCTCAGCATAAATTTCACGCGGGTAGATAAGGGTTTCTTGAACGAAAACGTTTCAATATTGTCCGATAAAGGCAAAATTTGTTTTAAGGCGACGGCGAAGTCTTCAAAAAACACCGGAATGATTTGGCGATCGGCCATACCTTGTAGCAAAGATTGGAAGAGCGGAATATCTTCTGAATCGAATGCGCGGTTGTACAAGGCAATATGCATTGTTATTCTTTAATAGCGTGTAAAAATAGGTCATTTTCACCGAAGTGGTTGAAACTGTATTCAATGCGTAATCGGGCATAGTAGGAAACCAACACATCAATACCAATGCCATACCCGTACAAAATACGGTTGTTTAATGTTTGTCGATTCATAGCACCGGCTTCCACCCAAGCCATATCGTTATACACTTTGGCAAAAACACGAAATGGAATGTATGTCATAAGAGGCACCACTTGTTGCTTCAGTACTTTATTGATGATACGATAGCGCAGGGCATTGCGTAACAAGCCATAATGCGAACCATCGACCACATAGTATTCATACCCACGCACATAGCCATTTTGAAAACCCAAGGCCCGATTAAATACATAGGGTATATTATTGCCCATCGACCAACGGGCGCGTGCATGCAAAGCCCACGACCATCGCCCTTGAATAGGCTTGAACCATGAAGCTTCGTTGTATAATTGCACTTGGGTAATGCCGGTATTCGACATTCCTTGACGCCAAAGTACTTTCCCTTTCCATTCCAAACCTTGGGTGGGATAAACTCTAGCATCGGTTCGATTGTATTGCCAACTGTACATCAATTCTGTCCAATCGAGTTGTTTCTTGCCCCCTAAGTAATTGGGATTTTGAGCAAATAAGGAATCGCTGATTTGGGTATGATTCCAACTGATTAAGCCATCGTGCACCGTAGCATAATCGCCACGATAACTAGCCCCAACACGGGCTTGCCAATTTTTATACGGGTATTGATTATTGGCATAGAAAAGCAATTTATTCTCGCTAGTTTGGTAGAACGTTTCACGCCCCGTGCCCCAGGTAAAGCCCGCATTGAGTCCAAGGGTCATGGCCTTGTTCACATACGGAATTCGGTACGACAGATTGAATAATTTATTATACCCCAATTGCAGTATTAAGTTCATTCGTTCATCACGTCCGCGAAAATTGACTCGGGTTAATTCAAAGCCAATATTGGTTCTGTTCAAGGCTCTGTTTTGTTCCACCCACCACACATTGAAATTGCGGTCGGCCAAACTAAAAATTGGCTTAGGCAACCAATACAATACTTCGCGCACTTGAATGCGTAATTCAATTGAAGAATCGAGGCCATTCGGATATACAGCGCTGATATCGACCATGGAAAAGAGTTGCATATTCAGCAAACGGGTGCGTTTCTCTTCTATGAATTCAGCTAAGTTTTTTTTTGAAACTGTATCGCCCGGTTTTAGGTTCATTTCGCGCAGCATAATAAAATCGCGCGTGGTTTTATTGCCCGTAATTTGAATGGCTTCAATTTTCAATACCCTATTGGAATCGGTATTCAATAAGGATTCACGCCAAGGTTTCGCCCACAAGTTGCTTGTGCTTTCCAATAAAAAAAGAAATAATAAAAGTAGGAAGCGGGGCATATCAGTCTAATTCACTTCGCCAATGATAAATGAAAACCCCGTTCGGGCGAAGGATGTATAATTTGTTTCGTTCTAAACGCACTTGCATTATCGTTTCAGGCTCAGGCAAGGCAAGGCGTTGTTCATTGAAGGAACGAATATGGTATGAAATCAATTCGGGCGACTTATAATACACCAAGTAATCGTTGAAATATTGAATGGCCTTCGCTTGAATGGGATAACGCAATTTATATAAGCCGTACTGATCGAAGACATAAACGCCTTTCACGGAATCGACTAAAAAAAATTTACGGTCTTGTTCTACCATAAAACACGGATTCAAGGTTTCATCCAATACATTACGGAGTCCGGTTTTAAATCGAATTTGGGGTTGATCATCCAACTTAATCAATTCGCCTGTACCCGGGTCGTAGGTCCACATTTGCGCATCAGCAGAATTGGCAATTAACGGTGGATTGTATATACCCACGCTGTTTAAATTCACCGTGCTCTTGACGGTGGTTTGATTATCGAGAATAATTACTTGCTGGAATTGCGCGTAATACAACAATACCCGCAACGGATTCGTGGCATCGATATGGGTTAATTTCCCTTTCTTGACTTGATTGAAAAAGCCGATGCTGTCGCCCGAAGCATTCAATCGTAACACCGATTGATTCTTCAACACCAAATAGAGATTCCCCAAGGGATCGGTAGTAAAGAAATTAGCTTGTATAGGAATGTATCGAGCCAGTTGCAGCGAGTCGCCGGCTTGGGCATAAAAGCCACAAAACAACAGACTCATCAGCCAAATACCCACCCGATGCATACGTGGCGATTAACGCAAGGTCGAGTAACTGCCGTTCAGCAATAAACGCCAATCGGTACCGCCGGTTTCGCTGATATAAAGTCCAACATCGGTCGCGGCGAACAAGTATTTACGAATTACATCGGTACGGTAAATAATGCGTTTTCCTTCAACATAACTTACACGAGCCGACCAAGGAATGCCGGCACCTACTGTATTGAAGTAAAAGTTGGTGCCATCGAGGCGATACATACCGCCACTGTCGATACCAACATAGAAATTATCGGAAAATTCGGGTTGGTTGGCAAACAAAATACGGCGTTTTTTAGGCACACCGGCAATGGTAGTCCAATCGGTTCCGAAGTTGGTACTGTAATAGATTCCGTTCTTTCCGTTAAAATCGACGGCAAACAAGGTATCGTGCGATTTCGACACATACCAAATGGTAGTATCGGTGGGCAAATCGTTTACGCCATCTTGCGCTACCGAAGCCCATTGTCCATTGGGTGCTTTTACAAATTGATTAGCCGAATCCACCATCAAATACATGGTACCATTATCGGTTAAGGTTACTGAGGTTGGACGTTCGCCGGCCGGAAAAGGGGTAGCCCAATTGGTTTCGGCACTGAACGATTTTCCTAAATCGGTACTAACTTCCAAGCCATTTTTTACGCAGATATACACCTTGCGTTCGGCTTTGTTGTAAAGCCCGGTATTCGGTAAGTAATATTTATAAAACGCATCCACATAAGGAATCACGTTTTGATTACACACTTTAAAGGATTTACCATCGTTTTCGCTCACGTACAAGTTCTCTTTCAAGTACAAAATATTCGAATCGGCCACAATCACTTGGCGAACGCAAGCATTATCGGTCGGAAACAAATTATTGAAATACAAACCATCGTTGGTTTTATGCAAGGTGCCGTAATACCCACCAATAAAGAGTGTATAGGGGGTTTTTACCGTACCTGAATTATCAATTTGGTTGTATTTCTTACACGAAGTGCCTAATACGGCCCATACTGCAACAAAAAGAAAAAGATAGCGACGCATGATGTTGTAATTTACCGATGAGCGCCTTCTTTATGAAGAGCGCAAAACAGAGACGCTAATATAGGTTAAAATGTTGAGAATCGTTCAAAATCGCCCTTTCTCCCTTTAAAAAAAGCCTATCTTCGTGAAACCCTGGATATCCTCAACGACAATCATTAAGATATGAAAATTAGCTTTCACGGTGCCGCCCGAACCGTAACCGGGTCTAAACACCTCATCGAAACCGACAACGGAACGCGTATTTTACTCGATTGTGGCTTGTTTCAAGGCTTGGGCGACCAAACCTTAGCCCATAATACCCATTTCGGCTTCGACCCCAGTCAAGTGGATGCAGTGATATTATCGCATGCCCATATTGACCATTCCGGGCTACTTCCCAAATTGGTGAGCGAAGGGTTTGCCGGAAAAATTTATTGCACCCCGGCCACGGCCGATTTAACCCAAATTCTATTGGCCGATTCTGCCTTCATACAAGAATCGGATGTGACCTTTGTGAACAAACGCCGTAAAGCCAAAGACCTTCCCCCCATTGAGCCTTTATACACCATGGAAGATGCCGAAGCGGTTTTTCCAAAATTGGTTGAGGTGCCTTATGGGCAGAAGAAAACCATTTTGCCGGGAGTTTCCTTTCATTTCACCGATACCGGCCATATTTTAGGAAGTGCTGCCGTGCATGTTGAAATTGAGGAAAATGGCCAAAAACGTCGCATCAGTTTCAGTGGCGATGTGGGCCGTTACCGCGACATGATTTTGCGTTCGCCCGAAACCTTTCCGCAAGCCGATTATTTGATTTTGGAAAGCACTTACGGCAATTCAAGGCATGAAGATATTTCAGGCACAGAAGAACTTTTGTTGGAACATATTGTTGAAACCTGCTTGAAAAACAAAGGCAAACTCATTATTCCGGCCTTTAGTGTGGGAAGAACCCAAGAAATTCTTTACAGCTTGAACCGGTTGGAAGAACAAAGCCGATTACCCCATGTACCCTATTTTGTAGACAGTCCGCTGTCGGTTCAAACCACGGAAGTGATTAAACGACACAGCGAATTGTACAATAAGGAGATTCAGCATTTAATGTTGACCGACAAAGAACCGTTCGATTTTAAAGGCTTGCAATTCATTACCCGCGTGGAAGATTCAAAAGCCTTGAATGATATGAAGGTGCCTATGGTGATTATTTCTGCTTCGGGCATGGCCGAAGCCGGACGCGTGAAGCACCATATCATGAATAATATTGAAAACAAACACAATCGGATTTTGCTCACCGGCTATTGCGAACCCCGTTCCTTAGGGGCTAAATTGATGCGCGGCGAAAACCCCGTTCGTATTTACCGTAACGAATATGAGGTAAAAGCCTCGGTGGCCCAAATTCGGAGTATGAGTGCTCATGCCGATTACGACGATTTATGTCAATTCATTGCTTGCCAAGACCCCCATTTGGTGCGCACCTTGTTTTTAGTGCACGGAGAACCCGAAGTGATGGAAGAATTCGACAAAAGCTTATCGAAAAAAGGATTTAAAGACATCATTCGTCCCGGCATGCACCAATCGGTTGTTTTAGATTAATCGGTCTAGACTCGTTTCAATATTCCACTTATTTTTGCCCTCATGAAGTTACGCCATGTGTTTTTAATTGTGCTCCTCGTTTTGCTGGTCGATCAAGCCAGTAAAATTTATATCAAAACACATTTTTTCTATGGCGAAGAAGTGCCCGTATTGGGTTCATGGTTCAAATTGCATTTCATTGAAAATGAAGGCATGGCCTTTGGCATGAAATTCGGGGAACATTACGGCAAATTATTCCTTACTTTATTCCGTTTAATTGCGGTGGCTTGGGGTTTTTATTTCATTCAGAAAACCCTGATTCGCGAAAAATACCCCAATGGCTTAATTGTTTGTGCCGCCCTTATTATAGCCGGCGCCTTGGGCAACTCCATCGACAGTGTATTTTACGGAAAGGTTTTTTCGGAAAGCAGTTTTCATGTAGCGCATTGGGTACCTTGGGGACAAGGTTATGCCGAAATGTTTCATGGACGTGTGGTGGATATGTTGTATTTCCCCTTGGTGCAAGGGCATTGGCCTTCTTGGGTGCCGGTTTGGGGTGGACAAGATTTTGAATTCTTCCGACCTGTATTCAATATTGCCGATATGGCGATTTCGGGCGGTGTAATTAGTATTTTAGTATTTCAAAAGAAATTTTTACCGCCTTCGGCTGAAGAAACCCGAGGCAACGATTCCCCCACCCCTTAATGCCTTTCGCATGAAACCTACTTGGCATGCACTTGCTATTCTGCTTTTCATGGGTTCAAGTTGGACCTCTATAGCCCAATCGGTTTTCCCAAAACGCGACTATCCACTCAACTATTTCATCAATCCCGTTGATACGGCCTTTAGTATTGTAGGCAACTTCGGCGAATGCCGTCCCAATCATTTTCATTCGGGTATTGATATTCGAACCAATGGGGAAGAAAACCATGTCATCTCGGCCGCGGCAGGAGGATATATCAGTCGAATTAAAATTGAACCCGGTGGCTTCGGCAATGCCTTATACATCAATCATCCCAACGGATTGACCACGGTGTATGCTCACCTAAACCGGTACCGCGACGATATTGAAACATGGGTTCGCAAAGAACAATACCGTACCCGTTCTTGGCGCCAAGATATTGTATTAGCTCCCAATCAATTTCCTGTAAAACAAGGCGACAAAATTGCCTTAAGTGGGAATACCGGTTCTTCGCAAGGACCGCATTTACATTTCGAAATTCGAAACACCGCTTCCGAAGCCCCCTTGAACGCCCTGCTTTTCTTCCCGCAATACCTCGATACGATTGCCCCGAAATTGTATCAATTGTCCGTTTATTCGGGGAAGCAATCGCTCTACGAACAAGAACCGACGCTGTATTCCCTTCGTGCCACAGGACAAGGTAATTATCAATTACCCAAAGATACCATTGCCGTAGACGAGGATGTTTTCTTCGGCGTTCGTGGCGATGATTTTGCGCCCTTCGCCACCGGCACCTTAGGCATTTTTGAACTGCAATTGTATGTAGACAATCAATGTCAATTTGCTTGGCAACTCGATAGCATTTCATACGATGTAACCCGCTACATGAATGCGCATGCCGATTATGCTTCAAAAAAGAAAAACAAAGGTTGGTTTCAATTGGCCCATCAATTACCCAACGACCGATTGCCGGTGTATAAAAGTTTTCAAACTTCTCGTGGGCGAATTCAAATTCAGGTAGGCCAATACAAAACCATACGTTTAGTGGCCTACGATGCGGCCGGCAATGCTTCCCAAATCAACTTCACCCTAAAAGGCATTAAAAAAAGTTTACCCAAAACTGTTTGTTTGAATGCCTTTAAAGCCGCACAAGCCAATCGCTTAGAAAATGCTTGGATGCGTATTGAACTCGACGAAAAAGCCTTGTACGATGATGTCTGTTTCAAAACAGGGGTGAACCGCAATAATCCGACCAAAGCCTATCGTTATACTGTGCATCATGCCGGCTTGCCCTTGCATACGCCCATGCGTTTGCAATTAAAAACCGTGTCGCCCATCCCCGATTCTTTAGTTCCTTATGTGGCTCTTGTTCGGTACGATGGACAAAACCGCAGTGGACAAATGGCGGTATATAAAGACCAACGGGTTACGGCTAAGAGCAAAGAAGGGGGCGAATTTGAAATTGTGTTCGATAAAACCCCGCCTCGCATTACATCGACTATAAAAAATGGTGATAGAGTGAACGAGAACCAGCCCATTAGTTTTGTTGTGTTCGATGAAACCACGTCGGTGGCCGGCATTGAAGCAACTGTAGACGGACAATGGGTGCGACTCGCCCAACAAGGAAACAGGTATTGGTATGAACCCGATGCTTATTTCCCACCCGGCAAACATGTACTTCGCATTTCGGCCTTCGATGAAAACAATAATAAACAAAGCAAAGAATTCATTTTAGAACGCTAAACCAATAACGATGAGTACGCACTTGAAAGCCGGCGACAAAGCCCCTAATTTCAGTTTGAAAAACCAAGACGGAAAAAAAGTAGCCTTGAAAGATTTTAAAGGACAAAAATTCGTGTTGTTTTTTTACCCCAAAGACATGACCTCGACGTGTACCGTAGAAGCCTGCAATTTGCGCGATAATTATAGTGCCTTGCAACAACAAGGCATTGCCGTGGTGGGTATTAGTCCCGACGATGAAACCTCGCACCAAAAATTTATTGGCAAGCACGAATTACCTTATACTTTATTGGCCGATACCGAGCAAACCATGTTGAATGCCTATGGTGTTTGGGGTGAAAAAAGCATGTATGGACGCAAGTATATGGGCGTGCATCGCACCACGTTTTTAATTAATGAAGACGGAAAAATTCATGATGTAATTGTGAAGGTGGAAGCCAAAAACCATGCAGCTCAAATTTTAAAGGTGTGGGGACTGAAATAAACACCGCAGCGATTCGATTTAAAACCACATCGCCCTTAGCCTATTTGGCGGCACGGGTGATGCGTTCTTCTTCGTGTGCTTTGGTATTGGGTAAAACCATTCATTTGCATGGTACCGATGTGGCAGGACTTAAAGCGAATGCCGCTTGGTGGCAACACGAATTGGTGCATGTAGCCCAATACCAACGTTATGGCCTAATTCCATTTTTAGTTCGTTACACGTGGTATAGTCTTCGATTTGGTTATAAAAACAATCCATTGGAAATAGAAGCCCGTGCGGCAGAAAAAAAGTCCTTATGACACAGAAAACCACCCATGGCATATCGATTCGGGTTGAAACCTATTACAATGGGGTGCAAGGTATATTGCATCAACCCGAACACAGTTTCGCTTACCGCATCAGCATTCACAATCAATCGGAGTTTCCCATTCAATTATTAGATCGGCATTGGCTCATCTTCGATAGTATGGGCTTTGTGCGGGAAGTGAAAGGCGAAGGAGTGGTTGGGAAACAACCCATTATAGAACCCAATGAGCAATTTCATTATATATCGGGAGCTAGTTTGAAAACCGATATGGGCAAGATGCGCGGTTCTTATACCATGGAAAACCTGCTCAATAAAACCCGCTTCGAGGTTGAAATTCCCGAATTCGAACTCATTGTTCCCCACAAATTGAATTAATGCCTGCTTAATGGGGCATTTTTCTCATTTTACTAACATCCAAACGCTTATTTTTGTTCATCGGCCTTGTTGGCGAATGAACGCCTGCTGTATTTGCCCATGAAGAAAAGTATTAAAATCCTTTGGATTGTTTCAATTGCCGGAATACTCCTGTTCAATGTCCTCATTTGGTTTATTAATGCCGGCTGGTTAGGCTATATGCCTAAGATGCAGGAATTAGAAAATCCGAAAGCAGCCGCGGCTTCGGAAATTTATGCTGCCAAGAATATTAAAATTGGACAATATTATTTAGAAAACCGCGACCCTGTGCGTTTTTCCGATATTTCGGAACACATGATTGACGCCTTGGTGGCTACCGAAGATGAACGCTTTTACAAACACAGTGGGATTGATGCGGAAGCCATTGGACGCGCATTATTTGGGGTACTCACCTTCAATCCGCGCGGTGGAGCCAGTACCATTACCCAACAATTGGCCAAACAATTATTGGAACAAGGTTCGAACAATTCCTTCGAGCGCATTATTGAAAAACTTAAAGAACAAATTCTGGCTGTTAAATTAGAAAAGAAACTGACCAAGCAAGAAATTCTAACCTTGTATTTGAACACGGTGCCTTGGGGTTATAATGCCTTTGGCATAAAGACTGCCGCAAGAACTTATTTCAACAAACATCCACGCAATTTGAACATACAAGAAGCGGCCATGTTGGTGGGTATGTTGAAAGGCTCATCGATGTATAATCCGGTGCGCCATCCGGAACGTGCCAAATCGCGCCGCAATACCGTGCTCGATCAAATGGCCAAGAACTTGAAAATTAGTGCCGGCGAAGCCCAGCGTTTGAAAGAAACCGAGGTGGAACTCGATTTTAATCCAACCACCGATATGCACCACGAAGGCATAGCCCCTTATTTCCGTCAAGTGGTGGAACAAGAAGTAAAAGCCTGGTGTAAGAAGAATGGCTATAACTTGTATAAAGACGGTTTAAAAATTTATACCACCCTCGATACCACCATGCAACATTATGCCGATGAATCGGTGCAAACCGTGATGTGGGGTAAATTTCGTCGGGCTAGTGAAAAAACCTGGAAAGAGCATAATGTAACCCTCATGCGTTCCATCAAAGAATCGGAACGGTATAAGTTATGTAAGGCTGCCGGCATGGAAGAAAAAGAAATCATGCAGGAATTCAATAAGAAGGTGAAAATGAAAGTATTTGCTTGGAATAGCAAACGCGAAAAAGACACCACCATTACGCCCATCGATTCCATCAAATACATGAAAGGCTTTGTGCAAACGGGCTTTATGGTGATGGATCCATCGTCGGGCGAAGTGAAGGCCTGGGTGGGTGGTGTGGATCACAAACATTTTCAGTTCGACCACGTGAATGTACGCACCAAACGTCAAGTGGGTTCTACCATTAAACCCTTGTTGTATTGTTTGGCCGTCGATAATGGCTTCTCCCCGTGCATGTCGGTTTCCTTGAACCCCGTGAATTTCCCCGGCTTTGGGGTTTATGGTCCCGATAAAACACGTGGTGCCATGCCTATGAAAAACGCCTTGGCCTTTTCGAAAAATAATGCCACCGTCAATATCTTGAAATTGGTGGGCATCAAACACTTTGTGGATTTCACTAAGAAGTTGGGTATTGAAAGTAAGGTAAATGCGTATCCTTCAGTTTGTTTGGGCGCCGACGATATTTCGGTTTACGAAATGGTGCGTGCTTATACCATGTTCCCGAATTATGGTATTAATACCAAACCCATTTTCATTACGCGTATTGAAGACCGCAACGGCAACGTATTAGAAACCTTTGTTCCTGAACGCAAGGAAGTGATTAATGAAATTACGGCCTACAAAATGATTCGTATGATGATGGGAACCGTTTTAATTGGTACCGGTCGCCGTTTGAAACCCGTGTGGAATATTCAAGGCGATTGTGCCGGTAAAACCGGAACCACCAACAGTGAAGCCGATGCTTGGTTCATTGGTTATACCCCGCAATTATTGGGTGGTGTTTGGGTTGGTTGCGAAGATCGTTTTGTGGGAACCGGCTTAGGCGAAGGGTCTCGTGCTGCCATGCCGATTTGGGGCGAATTCTTCAAACGCTTACAAGCCGATCCAAAATCGCCGTACAATAAAATTACAACCTTCGAAAAACCGCTCTCCATGGGCGATATGGACGAATGCGATAATGAAGACCAAATTAGTTTGATGCGGGCAGAAGCCGTGATGAATGTGAGTCGCGGGTTACCCGAAGAAGACGATGTGCGCGAAGAAAACCGTTTCGATAACCGCGATAAAGGCACCTCGGAACGCGATTACCAATAAACTCGCCATATGTTCAGGACGCTTCTGTTTGCCTTCTTGCTTATAGCCGGCTTCCCTGTTCCCAGCAATTCTATTTCTACTTGCCTTGATTCGCATCGGGCTTTTCGTTCGGGCGAAGAACTTAATTACAAAGTGTATTATACTTGGGGCGGTGCTTATGTGGGTGCCGGCGAAGCCCGATTTACCGCTACCTTGAATCAATTGGAAAACAAACCCGTTTGGCATGTGCAAGGCGAAGGACATACCTACCCGTCTTACGATTGGTTTTTCAAAGTGCGCGATTTATACGAAAGTTATATTGATACCGCCACCGGACTTCCCCTCAAATTTATACGCCGAATTCACGAAGGAGGGAATCGCCTTTTTTATCAAGCCAATTTCAATCCAAACCTCAATCGCGCGGTGAGTCAAGACGGTGTATTCACTATTCCTACTTGCACGCAAGATGTATTGTCTGCCATTTATGCCGCACGCAATATCGACTTCAACCGCTATCGTGTGGGCGATAAAATTCCCATCAATCTCTTCCTCGATAATCAAGTTTACCCCGTTTATATTCGCTTCTTGGGGCGCGAAAAAATCACCACCAAATTCGGTACGTTTCAAACCATAAAATTCAAACCCTTACTGATAGAAGGCACCATTTTTAAAGGGGGCGAAAAAATGGAAGTATGGGTCACCGACGATTTAAATCGCATTCCCGTGATGGTAAACACGCCCATCTTGGTGGGCAATATTCGTGTGTTCCTAAAAAATTACAAGCAATTAAAATACCCGGCTACGGGCATTGTTCAATTCAACGTCTCGCATTAAAGGCTTCAATTTGTGCCATCAACATCGCACTCATTTTCTCGGTAGCCTGATGCGAATACCCTGCAATGTGTGGCGTAATAATAACCGGGTATTGCAATAATTGTTGCACCACATTTTGTTCTGTTTCCAATACCGTTTGTATTTGTGCTTCTTCTTCCAATACATCTAAACAAGCGCCCGTAATGCGTTTTTCAGCCAAGCCTTTTAAGATGGTTTTCGTGGAACAAACAGGGCCACGCGAAGTATTCATCACCATATGCGGTTTCGCCATCGCACGCATAAAATCATCGTTGTAATAGTAACGCGTTTCTTCGTTCAAAGGCACATGAAACGAAATGATATCGGCTCGGGCTTGTAATTCTTGCAAGGACACCGATTCAGCGGCCGGATTTTCAAAAGCCGTTTTATATTTATCGTAGGCTATCACATGCGGCGTAAAGGCCCGCAGTTTTTCCGCTAATGCTTGACCGGTATGTCCATACCCAATCAAACCCACACACCGTCCATTTAATTCTTGTCCACGGTTGGCTTCGCGAATCCATAACCCCGAAGCCACCTCACGCGAGGCTAACTCAATGCGATGCATTAAACCTAATAACATCCCCATCGCATGTTCGGCTACACTGTTCGATAAACCACCCGGTGAACTGAAACAAGCAATGCCTTTTTCGGCACAATAAACCGTATCAATAATTTCCATGCCCGAACCCATGCGTGCAATCCACCTCAAATTGGGCAATAAGGCCAAACGTTCACGGTTCAAGGTCAACCGGTTCGAAGTAATAATGCCAATAATATCGTGGGCATTCGCCGGCATATCGGTATCGTTCCAAACAACATATTCTTGTTCGTTCAACCATGTATGCATCGCGTCCGAAACAGGCGCCGCTAACCAAACCATGTTCATTGCACGAAGGTAAAGAAACCCCCTTACGGAAAATTCTAAAAAAATTAAATTGATTTTATGGAATTCATAAACCGCAACATCTGAGGCTGAAATTTTCAGTATGCGAACCTTTTTTCAAGACGCCCGTCACTATCAATTGCTGTTTTTATCGAGCTTTTTAACGTGCGGACTTTCCCTATTGGATTGGGATACACGGTGGCAAGAAATAGCCACCTTGTTTATGTTCGGACTTGGACTACATGCCCTTTTCATTGCCTATTTCAAATTACCCTGGCATACCTTAAAAAGTTCTATCATCAGTTGCCTCAGTTTAAGCATCCTCTTCAAAGCCGACCATCTCATGTGGTATGCCCTGGCCGCGAGCATTATGGTCGTTTCAAAATTCACCCTAAAACACCAAGGCAAGCACATTATCAATCCCGCCAATTTTGCCATCATCGCCACCATCCTCCTATCGGGGCACGCTTGGATTAGTCCGGGACAATGGGGCGCACAAACCCAACTCATTTTTCTCATCGGCGCCCTCGGCTTCTGGGTTAGTTCCCGCGTACAACGCATGGATGTTGCCCTCGCTTTTTTCATCACCTTCATGGGCTTTCAATTCTACCGCAGTATTCTTTACTTGCATTGGCCCCTCGATCATTTCATACAGCAAATGAGCACCGGTAGTTTATTGCTCTTCACCTTCTTCATGATTACCGATCCCGTGCCTTCCCCTAAACATCCCATAGCTCGAATAGCTTGGGGCATGGGCATTGGCTTCGTTTCCTTCTACCTTGGTAATTATTATTTTATACAAGGAGCGCCCTTGTGGACTTTATTCGGATTTAGTTTTCTCACCCCCCTCATCAATACGTTTTTCAAAGGCGAAACCTTTTCCTGGGAACCGCTTCACATTTAATTCATTCATTTTAAAAAATCAATTCCTATGAAAAAAATCATCGCAGGCATGCTCATGCTCTTACACACCGCTACCGCACACGCTTTTTGCGGATTCTATGTGGCCAAAGCCGATACTAAAATTTTCAACCAAGCCTCGCAAGTCATTATGGTGCACGATGGCACACGCAACATCATTACCATGAGCAACGATTTCAAGGGTAATGTAAAAGACTTCGCCATGGTGGTTCCCGTTCCGGTGGCATTGGCCAAGAAAGACATACGTGTACGCAACCAACAATTGTTTGCCAAACTCGATGCTTACTCTTCCCCTCGCTTGGTGGAATACTTCGATGAGAATCCATGCGAACCACAATACCGTGTGTACAAAAATATGCCTATGGCGGCCATGGCCGATCGAGCCTCGGTAAAAGAAGAAGTCATAAGCGCCAAAAAATTAGGCGTTCGCATTGAAGCCCGCTATGCCGTAGGCGAATACGATATTCTTATTTTAAGTGCGAAGCAAAGCAATGGATTAAAAATTTGGCTGAACGACAATGGCTATAAAATTCCCGAAGGAGCCAATGAAGTGCTCGATCCATACATCCGCAGTAATATGAAATTCTTTGTGGCCAAAGTGAATATAAACCGCCACAACGAAAGTGGATTCCAAGCCTTGAATCCCATTCAAATTGAATTCAACTCGCCCAAGTTTATGTTGCCCATTCGTTTAGGTATGGCCAACAGTTCCGGACAACAAGATTTAATTATTTATACCTTGAGTACACGAGGGCGAATTGAATGCACCAATTACCGCACGGTTAAAATGCCTACCGGACAAAACATGCCGGAGTTTATTCAAAACGATTTCGGCAAATTTTATGGCGATGTATTTCGTCGGGCTTGGTTGCGCGAAGGACAATCGGCGGTGTTTCAAGAATACGCCTGGGATGTGAGTCCAAGGAACTTTATGAAATGCGACCCCTGCGTAGCCGAAGCCCCCGATTACAACGATTTGCGCGAAGCCGGCGTGGATTGGATGAATGATAATAATAATTATCCCTACGGTGAAAATGGCAATAAAGGCGTATTCTTTACCCGTTTACATGTGCGTTACGATCGCGAACATTTTGCGCAAGATTTAGTGTTTCAAGAAACGCCCGACAAGCGAAATTGGCAAACGCGGTTTGTTTTGCACCACCCCGCCGCGGGGAGTTTTAATTGCGAAGCCGGTGCGCAGTATGTTAATAGTACCATCGATCGTCGTCGCGATGAATTGAAACAGTTACAACAATTGGCCGGATGGTCGGCTACGCGTTACCCCAATTACCCGTATACGTGGGAAGGTCAACAATACCGTCGGTTGCGCCAAGGTTCATGGTCGCTGAATTGGCCGCTGATGTTATTATTTGTGGGTTTACAAGTCAGCGTAATTGGGTTTATCCTTGCTCGAAAAAAGCAACAAGCCCATTAAGCATTTCTTTTGGGGCTGTGAGCGGAGGGTTCTCTCTTCAGCGAATATCGGGCTTCTCCGGGCTCCGCTACGCTACGGCCCCGCGATCTCCCGCACGTGCTAGATCGCGGGGCTAAACCCTGCGTATCCCGCAGCCCATGAACTTCATCTCTTTCTTCAACACGGATAGACAGCTTCGCAGTTTGCTCACACGGCATACTGTTTTTTGAGAAGCCCTTGTTGGTGTTATCACCAACAAGATTCATTAGTTTAATCAAAACTATGCGCTCCACTTTTTTTAAAAAAAGTGGAGCAAAAAACTTCGGCTTTCGAAAAATAGCATGGATTAACATAGCTATAGAGAAATGGCATGCACTTTCTCTATAATCACAGGTACAGGATTGACAAAATGTACAGGATTTGTATTAACTGTTCGCTGTTTGCTGAAACTGTTTACTGTTTTTATTTCTAGCGATAAAAATCGTCATTTTCTTAACGCTATTTTTCTCGGGCCGAGCCGAGATTGAATTTGGTGTAGCTGCTTCGCAGTTCGCTCACACGGCTTTCCCCCGCTGGCTCGCTATTATAAAAATCGTTTTAAAATCGATTTTACTTTTTTCTTAACCCGCTTTGAAAAAGAAACATTTTTGATTGGATGTTGTTTGCTTTGAAAAAGAAACATTTGGTGGGCAATATCGGTATATGAGTAAGCCTTCGATATCAACTTCAATTTATCTAATCCGCAATGATCACAGAGCCAGTTCATGGCATTTTCCGACAGGTTCAACAAATCGGCTTCATTTCGAATCACATGAGGATAATCGTCGTGAAAGACCTCTTGGAATGGCCCTTTCAATCGCTCTTCAATCCATGGTTTTTTCAAACGGTGTGGCGCTAATATTTTTTGTGTTAAATCGGAATGAAAATAAACAGAAGGTCCTTCAATCTTTTCTAAGTGGTAAATCAAGGCGTGATTTCGTTTATAATCGATGGCGCTATGTCCTCTTGGTGGACCATATTTTCGGAAGATATAAAACAATTGCGCCGTGGGCAAGGAGAAGCCCATGTTGGCATTTACTATTCGTGAAGAATCAATATCGATGTTTAAATTCTTACAGAAATGAGTCACTACACATCCGTTAGGAAAATTATTTTTATCATAGCTATACACCATCACTTGTTCTTTTCCGAACACGGTATCAAATTCTGAAATTTTGGTTTTTATATCGAGTTTCGAATCCCACAATTCAGGTTTAAAATTCAAATCAACATACAAATGACCATGCTTAAGCAATTCACACCATATACTGCTTATTAAATTATGCCAAGGGCGAGCATAAATTACTACCCTTACCTCAAAACCATATTGTTTAAAAAAACCGGGTATTTTGACTAATTCATTGACCGATAATAATGAGCAATCCTCACCCGACAAGACAACTTGCTGTTGGGTTATTGACAGAAAATCTTCGAATTTGCTTAAAATATCCTGTCGGTAATTGGCTACATCCCGACGCGACAAACCCATTCGTATATGTTGTGGATGTAAGTGCGGTTGATCGGCAAATAAGGTATAAAGTGGCACGGAACCATTCTGTTCTCCAAAGCCATAATAGGCATATCCAGTCCCTGCCAAAATACCATTCATGAAGGAAGCTTGAATGGCACTGCTTCCCGTTTTATGTAAACCAACATGAAGAATTAAGCGTTTCATATTTCCTTCATTTTCATTTTTCGATACAGCCGTTTAATGAAACGGAAAGGCAAGCTCGGTATTGATTTAAGTTTTATATAGGTGGTGTACAACCAAACATAGGTTGACGTATATCTAGGAACTTGATCTAATTTTATGAATTGTCCGGGAAATTTCTTGTTAGGCATTAGCGACCCCTTGTTATTGTGTGTAGGTGTTAGTTGTTTTTCGCCAACGTAATGCGGATAACGACGAAAGAACTTGGCCAATAATTGACACGTGAGCGATTCCACATCCCGTTTTCTATTCCGTTTAATGGCCCTGGTGGTGGCAGGATGAAAGCGGAAATAATTCAACTCTTCGGCTACAAACGAAACATTTCGATTCATCACCAAACGAATCCAAAATTCCCAATCGCCGGTGAAGTAAAACGATTCGTTGGCATAGCCCACCTTTTTAATTAGCGAGGCATTGAATACAACGGCACTGGCATTGGGTATGCAATTGGTTTTAGAAAAAAACTTATGGACTAATTCCAATCCCGGTTTGGTAAAATCGGTATCGAAATAATGGCGTCCCATTTTGTTCATGCGTACATAATCGGAAAACTGTTTAACACCCTGTTCATCCACATAATAGGATTGTGCATAGGCAAAATCGCTGCCGTTTTGGAGGGCGGCACCAAGTACCCGTTTAAGAAAATCGGGGTGACAGGCATCGTCGGTTTCGGCAATCCAAATCCAATTTTTGGAAACGTGTTTAAAGCCTTTATTCCATTGGCAAAATGGACTGCCCGAATTGAGGGTATTGATATCGTAGATTACCGGACAAGGGGCATGTTGTAATAAGTTTTTGGCAATGGCAACGGAATCATCGGTGGAGGCATCATCGAGGAAAATAATTTCGTCGTAGGGGCGCACTTGACTCAAGACGGTTTCAATCCGCTCGCGTAAAAACAAGGCATGATTATAATTGGGTAAAATTATAGAAACCGAATCCACGTGTTCTATCATTTGTCGAATAACTTTACGAGCCTATACACGAAACGAAGTAGCCAAAAACGTTGCATGCGTTTTTTGATTTGATCCAATTCACTTTTTTTATGCTCAAGATGCCTAATGGTATATTCTAGTGATGATTGATAGGTTTCAATTTCGTTCGATTTCACTTGAAGCTGTCTAGATTGTTGTTCTAATTCAGCCAAGAGTAAGCCTTTGGAGGCCATGATGGGATAGGTTTGTTCCCAATCTAAGCGGAGATGTTCCGGTATTCCATTCAGGAATAAGATACCTAATCCGGGCCATACAGTATCTTGGAGGGTAGCGTTGGGAAAATCGCGTTGAATATTTTGCCAAAACTGCCAAACGCCAAAGCCTTCTGCATGCACTACGATATCGTGAAATATGATAATACCGGTGGGTTTCATTTTCGATTTCCAGGTATTGTAATCGGTTTGCACGGCTTCGAAGGAATGAAAACCGTCGATATGAAGTAAATCGATGGAAGCTTCTTCGAAGCGATGGGTGGCTTCCTCGAAGGTGGTGCGAATTAATTCAGCTTGGTCTTTATAATGCGCTTGGGCGTGTTGTGAAACGGTTTCATAGACTTGTTCCTGATAATAGCCGGCTTGGGAATCGCCTTCCCAAGTATCGACGGCGTATAAACGCGTTGTGGGGGAGAACAATTGGGCCGCTTGACAAAAAGCGAAGAAGGAAACACCGTAATGGGTGCCTAATTCAACAAGGACCGCGGGTTTTGTTTTTTCAATGAGCCAATAAGCGATGGGCACATGTTGCCACCACGATGAAATGGCGGTGTAATTCGGATTGATTTCCAAATGATTCACGGATGGCTTGGGCATAAATTTTACAGTTTCAGCAACTACATCAATGATTTACTTGATGTAGAACAAAAATACATCATCATTTACAATTTATCATACTAAAAATACATCACAATAAGGTTACACGGATAATTATCTTGTTTTGTGGTATCACGGATAAAAATAGTTTAAATGCAAGAACACGGATTACATATAGATTTACTGATTTCACGGATTGACTGCTTCGCAGATTGCTCAATTTCCATGTTTTGTGTCTTCACAAAACATAGGATATTAAATGCATGGACACGGATTGGAAATGGATTTATAGATTACACGGATTAACTGCTTCGCAGTTTACTCACACAGTTTACTGTTTTGGACGCGGATTTAAAATGGATTTTTTGATTACACAGATTAACTGCTTCGCAGTTTACTCACACAGCTTCCTGTTTTGGACGCGGATTTAAAATGGATTTATTGATTACACGGATGAAGCCGGCCTAAAGGCCTCTCGCCCCAAACATGATCGGAGTCGTAGGGGCGTGCCCTCGTGGCCGCCCGCCCACCAAACAAAAAATATTTTCCCTGTTATTTGTCATTATGATACGTAACATATTAAAGAATACAAATACATAGGCATCGAAAATTTGTCCATCGAAAAAGATGCCTTGATTGGGCAATTCATTGGTTTTCAATTGCAAGGAAATTCGGCTTACTTCTTTACTGAGGCTGTCTACATGCGACTCAATTTTATCAACTCGTTGGTTGATGGCATAGCCTTTGAGTAAATAATTACGTAATACGTTGGTTGCCCATATGCGGAACTGGGTGCCTTGTTTAGATTTCACGCGATATCCTACGGAAATAATGACATCAAGATTATAAAATTCTATTTGCCGTTCTATATTTCTCCCCCCTTCATTTTGAACTGTCGCAAAATATGCGACAGTTGAATTTTTATTTAGTTCTCCCTCAATAAAAACATGATTTATATGTTTACCAATAGTTTTTACATCTCGAGCGAATAAAGCCGCCATTTGATGCCTATTTAACCAAACTGTTTCATTTTCAAATCGCACTTCAATACGTTCGGCTGTTTCATCGGATTGATAAAGGATAATTTCATTTTTCATAGGTTATTATTTATTTCCAAAACTAAAATACAATAATGAAATATTTAGTAGGTAGAAATAATTAAACGTTTCAAGTGTTGCAAAAAATGCAACAGTTGATTAATTATTTAATTATGGGCAGTTGTTGCAAAAAATGCAATAACTCAAATTTTTAAAACCGGTTATAAAAAATAATCTATCATGGAATAATGAATAATTTTTTTTCATTCAATTTCAACTGTCAAGGATTTCTTGACAGTTGAAAATACCCCCCCCGCTTTGAACTCACGATTTATACTCAGCTCGACTCGCTTTAGTCTGCCTCAGGCAGATTACTCGAACTTTTTTTATCACAGAGGTGATGAGGTATTTTCACTGAGGTTTCGAGGTCATGAGGCTAGCCACTCGCTTACGCTTCGTTACTCGCTCTGTATTTTGAAATAGCTAAAAATGTCAATTTTTATCGGAAATAAAAAAGCTATGCATCTTCATCGCTTTATTTGGCTTCGGTAGATAGAACCAAGCGCTTGTGCTTGTTTTTATCGGATGAATTTTGTTTTTATTTCTACGATAAAAATCGTCATTTTCTTCACGCTATTTTTCTCGGGCCGGCAAACCCAACATCTTCCCCGCTGAGGTCTCCCGAAGGGGACTCAGCGAGATGGAAAACATATCGGAGTTGGCTGTTTGAGATGTTCGGCTCTGCCGGCATCTCGAACGAGGAATAGTTACTCTCTAATTATTTTTTTTAAAAGCAGCAACAAATGTCTCGTTCCACTTTTTTTAGAAAAAAGTGGAGCAAAAAACTTCGGCTTTCGAAAAATAGCTAAAAATGTCAATTTTTATCGGAAATAAAAAAGCTATGCATCGGCATCCCTCTATTCAACTTCGGTAGATAGAACCCAGCGCTTATGCTTCTTTCATCGGATGAATTGTATTTTTATTTCTACGATAAAAATCGTCATTTTCTTCACGCTATTTTTCTCGTGCCGTGCCTAGATTTATGATTTAATTTCCATGTTTTGTGTCTTCACAAAACATGGGTTGTGTATTCCTGTTTGCTGAAACTGTTCCCAGTATTCTCCTTTTAGGTTTCCCATTTTTAGCACAACTCAAATGAAGAATAATTTCATGATTTGGCTTTAGTGTTTTTCAATGGGGCATCGTGAATCGAAGGAGTATCCGAAGCGAAGCCCCGAAGGGTTTTTATGCCTGTTGCACTTATGACTTGAACTTACATTTTACTTCTCAATCAAATTTCAAACCTATTAACCTTGTCATTGTAATTATTAAGATATTTCTGTTTTACAACGTCAGAAAGAAATGACTGATTCACCAATTCAATTACATAATTTTTCCTATCTATAAACTCCAGCATTATTCTTTCTGCTCTTTTTTCCAAAATACCTAATCTTATGGCTAATTCAATAAAATTGGGCTTGCCATAAAAACCATACTGTTGATAGAATTCAGAATCAATATCGCCGTCGTATAACGACAAAGCGGTATCAGATTCGTTAGGGGTATGTAATACCGTACTCATTAAATCGTACGCGGGAGATAATAGATATTCACCATTTTCATTTCTAATTAATGAGAAGTTCTTTAAATGAGCATCTCCATTGGATATCATATAGTTGAAAAGTACCAATTTGAAAAATCGCTCCAAGGTAGGTATGCTTGCAGCAACATAACGTTTTATTAATTGACCGATTTCTTGATAGGTGCCTTCATATTTGTAGGTGTCTCCGTGTGTTTGCTTTGATCTTGATAATAATTGAGTAAAATCTTCTTGCAAATATTTTCTTCCATCCTGCATAACATCGAATCGTTTGGTAATGTAGGCCGGCTTTCCATCCTTAAAATAGACCAATCCATTGGCTGCAGTATTAATATTGAAAATCTGTTCAGCCAACTGCATCGTTAAATGCTCATTCTCTGGTGCTGAATCTAACTCGTTTAATTGTCTTGCAACCGGAATTGGCTTTATTATATACTCTCCGCCTTTTTCACATAATTCAATTTGCTTGCCATTTAACTTCAATGAATACTTTAGTTGTACGCCAGAAATGGAAAGTTTTTTTGATTGCTCTTGAAATATGGTTAAATTCCCATCTTGAGGAGCGTCAAAATTGAGAACAGAAGATACGTTCAACTTATTGAACAATTTTTTTCTACAAGACAAACAGTAATCTTGTTTTGATTCTTTATAACATCCTTTACATTTCATTCTTCCAATTTTTTAACCGTAATTGCTCCAATGGTATCTTCTCCGGAAACACGTAATAATCTTCCAAAATCATCATTCTCATCAATTTTCAATAATCTACATTGTATCTCTTTATTTACACCTTCAGATAGTAGACCAAAAAAGAATGGAAATAGTATATCTGACTTGTAAGGCTCGTTAGTTTTTGGAAGTGTCAGACTGATTGGAGGATTGCTAGGGTTTTCGAGGTAACTATTATCATAAATAAAACTATACCCCCCCGAAATAGTTTTCTCGAGAATACCGGCTTGAACTCCATTACAATAGACAACTCCTTTCATTACTCAATCGATTTGATTTGAACTTTTATTTCTAATCCTAACACATCTAACACCTTCTTTAGTACTTCGATCGTTGGGTTTCCTTTATTGTTTTCAATGGCATATAGGGTCTTAATTGTCACATTCGCCATTTCCGCCAAATCCTGCTGCTTCAATGAAAGTTCATTTCTTCTTTCATGAATTATTTTACCAATATCTACTGAATAAATCGGCATTATAATACTTATTTAAATCAAAATTAATCTTTTTTGGTTACAAATCAAATAAATCGGCATTATATTACCTATTTTATTGTTTGTTCTTGTTCAACCTATTAAATTGTAAATAATCGGCATTATATTACTGATATGATTTATAAATTTAAGAAAAGCAGACTAATTTATCAAGGGAATTCTTAAAATTCACCAATAAAGGGGGGGGCAAAATTTGCTCCATTCCACTTTTTTTAGAAAAAAGTGGAGCAAAAAACTTCGGCTATCGAAAAATAGCTAAAAATGTCAATTTTTATCGGAAATAAAAAAGCTATGCATCGGCATCCCTCTATTCAACTTCGGTAGATAGACCCAAGCGGCTGTGCTTTTTTCATCGGGTTAATTATGTTTTTATTTCTACGATAAAAATCGTCATTTTCTTAACGCTATTTTTCTCGGGCCGAGCCGA
>JBPCSZ010000125.1:0-6574 GCA_051006655.1 Chitinophagaceae bacterium | reverse complement strand
CTAACATCAACATTTTATTACAATCTGAATTGCCCGGATTCAATACACATCTTAATCTGGATTCTTCTAACCATATGAGTATGATATCGGAGAAAGACCACCAAATTATAGAACGTTTTATGGGACGAACATTGAATAACGAAGAAGCCACTCAACGAGCCCATACCTATCTTCAAGCCGAACTTTATTGGTTCAAACAATTAAGTGAATACGATGAGAATCATTCGGCTATTTGGATGCGTCAAGTGGCCAATACCAATATGCTTTCTTTTCGTCCATTTCCGGGTGGGGCCATTCGGTCTCAAAATGGAAGTTTTGGTTTTGAAATGCATGGAGCCGCTCTTCGACCAAAACTCATAACTTCGAATAATGTTTCGCAAAACAATTTAACTTGTGTAACCATCTCTCTACCTTGGCTTTATGCTATGGACTAATGAGGTCAATTGAAATAGTTCATGCCTGAAACACGTACTTGGTTCTCCTCGCCTTTTACCTTACAACATCCTGAACGGGTGCGAGAAACATTGTCGCAATCGCTGTACCGTGTTACACAACATAATCCGCAGGCCATTGCGTTAATTGATCATAATCGAACTTATACCTTTCACGAATTAAGCCAACGTGTTGCGGGTTTGGCCGAACAAATTCAAACCCTTGATGCTTCGCCTGAACCAATCGCCTTACTGCAAGGACTCCATATAAATGCCATCGCCGCTTGGTTTGCTTGTGCCTTAGCCAATAAACCTTTTCTATTACTCGACCCAAATCACCCGAAGGCACGCTTGCTTGAACAGTTGCAAAAAGCCCAATGCCAATGGGTACTAGCCGATGAAGAAACACAACACTTGTTGCGCCATACCTCGGATATTAAAATTCTTTTACCCGATGAACGTTTACGTGAATTCGTTCCCAATTTAGGTTTGTTGGCCGATGCCTTAGCTATGCTATTTCCAACCTCCGGCTCGAGTGGGGAACCGAAGCTAATTGCTTATGCCGCAACAACCCTGCAAGCCAAAGTGCAAGCCTCTATCGAACTCATGCAAATTGAACCCGAACAACGGGTATTCATTGCCGGTTCGCATGCCCAATACGGATTCCTCCATCATGCCCTTGTTTTCCTTTTGGCCGGTGGTACTTTATGCATGTCCAATATAAAACAAACGGGGTTCCAAGGTGTCGTGCAGGCCATTGAAGAACTCGGCGTTCGGCATATACGTTTTACGCCTTCCTTGTTTCGAAAATTAGTGCAGTGGTCAGGCGCCCATGATGCGTTAAAAAAATTAGAGGCCGTCCGTTTTTCCGGCGAGCCACTCCTCGCCAACGATTTAACATTGGCGCACTCGATATTGAAATCGGATGCCTTAATTCAAAATGTATATGGCAGTACAGAAAGTGCCTTATTCATTTGGCGAAATACCGATTGCCCCTTGCCATTGGAACATGATTTTGTACCTATTGGACATATTTATCCATTGGCCTCATTCGCTATTGATGCGCTCGACGAAGAAGACAAGCATGTAGGCGAATTGCACATTAAATCGTCGTTTCAAGCCCTTGGCGATTTTCATCATGGTCAAATACAAACCACACGTTGGCAAGAAACCAAAGGTCATTCACATGAACGTATTTATGCCACCGGCGACTTAGTGCGTTTATTGTCCGATGCCACATTATTGCATATAGGCCGATTCGGCAGAATGGTGAAAGTTCAAGGCAATCGTGTGTATTTGAACGAAGTAGAAAATGCATTATTGGCTATTTCGGGTATTGATGAAGCGGCCGTTATTGATGTTGAAGAGGAAGATCGAACGGTTTTGTATGGATTTGTTTCTTCGAAAAATACCCATATAGAACCAAATTCATTGTTGAACCATTTGCGAAATCAACTTCCCAATTATATGGTGCCCAAGCAATTAACGCTATTGCCTAAAATACCATTATTAGTTGGCGGAAAAGTAGATTACGCATCCTTAGTCCATTTAATCAATCAACCTGTTAAAACAAATGTTCATGCCAATACAACTTCCAATGAATGGCAATTATTAATTCAATTATGGGATAAATATTTATGGACAGGCGCACATCATGAAGTGGCCGATTTTGTGTCACTCGGTGGCGATTCTTTGGGTATGATGAGTTTAGTGGCAGAAGCAGAAATGCAATTGGGTAGGAAAATGAACGCCGTGGATTTTCAAAAGAATATTACGTTGATACAGTTGGCACATGCTTTTCAATTACCTGCTAATAGCTTGCCTCAGCAAAAACAAACAGAAAATAGTTATTATAAAGAATATCGAAGTTGTACCGTTAAGCCCTCAAATACAGCCTTGGTTATGCCGAATGTGTTTGGTCATGCTCAAGTTCATTTATTCAGAGAAGTGCCATTGTTTCCGGAACACAGCATTTTTGGGGCTAATTTTTTAATTGAATCCGGCCGATTAAGCGATAATGAACGTTGGTGGAAATGTGTTCAACAAATTGTGGCCGCTATTTTATCGAAAAATATTCCGGCCCCTAACCTGGTTTTTGGATTTTCTATTAGTGGCAGTATAGCTTGGATGGTTGCTCGCTTGCTGACCAATACACCCTTTTGTCCGGAATGGGTGGTGCTCTTCGATGCGCCTCCCTTACACCGATATACCAAAATGAACCGGGGCTTTCTTCCCGATTCGTTTTTTCATGCACCGTCAAATAGCAGTTTAAAAATCATACACATTCGGCGTAAGCCTTTGAAAAGTGCCTTGCATGGATGGATAAACATCAATGAATGGCTCCCGGAAGACGGGCTTCGTTTTTATATAGAAATACCCAGTGTAGACCACGATGAAATTGCGCATCCCGATATACTTAAACTTATAAATAAGGTGCTATGGTCCACGATGCAGTGTGAGCAACCTATTTCATCGATTGAAATTAAACAGGATTTGCCTATGCTACCGGGCGTTTTGCTTTATCGATGTTTGGAGGGTGATATCAATACCATAAAGCAAATTATGCACGAATATGCCACGCCGCCCGAATGGTTTACCTTATCCTTTTTCATTGAAACTATTTTGGCTATTCATAAACAGTATGGCCCTTATGAAGCACTCAATATAGTTTCGTACGCATTAAAACAATTTGCAAGTTCAAAGAGTTTACAATATCTCCGAAAAAGGTTGAAACGTAATGAATCTCAATTATCATTATACCTTACTTCGTCAATTGTCCCAAAGGTGTTTTTTCATATTGAATGCCAACTGAATAAAAAGAGTGCACATACATCCAATTCCTTAGCACGTTCAATCAATTGGATATACTGGCTTTGGGATGTATACACGGCATTATGGATATCCAAAATGCAAAAACGCAGCACTATCAAATCAGGTAAACCCTGATTAATCATGCTGCGTTTCTTATAATGTTTAAATTATAAAATTAATCCATAAAGCCTTTTTCGCGCATCCAATCGTCGTTGTAAATTTTACCAACGTAGCGACTGCCATGGTCGTGCAATACCACCACCACGAAATCGTTGGGCGTGAGTTTGTCTTTCATTTGCACCAAACCTTGAACGGCGGCCCCACAAGAAGAACCAACAAACAAGCCTTCTTCGCGGGCTAAACGGCGGCACATCAACATCGATTCTTTATCGTAAATGGTTTCGAGATGATCGATATAACGACGGTCGTAATTGTCGGGAATGAAATCTTCACCCATGCCTTCTACGGCATATACCTTGGCTAATTCGGGTTTTACTTCGCCCGTATCGAACCAATGTTTCAAAATAGAACCATCCGGATCAATGCCCCAAACTTTTACGTTCGGGTTCTTTTCTTTCAAGTACATGCCGGTACCAACTAAGGTTCCACCCGTGCCGGTAGAGGCTACGTAATGGGTAATTTTACCTTCGGTTTGGTCCCAAATTTCTGGACCGGTCGATAAGTAATGGGCTTCGCGGTTCGAGAGATTATTGTATTGGTCGGGATTCCAGCCATCGCGTTCTTTAGCAATGCGGGCGGCTACGGAATAGTATGAACGCGGATCTTCGGGAGCCACATCGGTGGGGCACACATGCACTTCGGCACCCATGGCGCGGAGGATGTCTACTTTTTCCTTACTCATTTTCGAGGCCATGGTAAACACGCATTTGTAGCCTTTGGTGAGCGCTACTAAAGCTAGACCCATACCGGTATTGCCACTGGTACATTCTACAATTGTCCCGCCGGGTTTAAGAGCGCCACTTTTTTCAGCATCTTCAATCAACTTCAAGGCAATGCGGTCTTTAATACTGTTACCCGGATTGAAGTATTCTACTTTGGCATATACCGGACAAGGAAAATCGGCGGTAATGCGGTTGAGTTTGATGAGCGGGGTATTCCCGATGGCTTCTACTATATTGTTGTACACGCGTTTCATAGAACGCAAAGGTAAGGAATTCCCCCGCCTTGTCAAGGGGTGGTTTTTTTTGAAACTGAAACAACTCGGACATAAATTGTCTTACTATACCCCTACCTTTGGTCTATAAAATTAAACGTATGGCGGTTAAAGATTCCCTACTGCGGTATGCCCACATCATCAATAAGTTGCGTTCGGCCCCGGCTACACGAGAAGAAATTATGAATTTCTTGAAACGGAAAGCCGAATGGCAGGGGCGTAATTTCGATATGAGTGAACGCACCTTCAAACGCGATTTAGATGATATTGAAACGGTGTTTAATGTAGAAATTCGTTACGATTTTCGGCGCCGGGTATACTATATCAACGATGAGGGTGGGGTAGACCATAACCGCAGTTTATTGGAAGCGTTTGATACCTTGAATATGTTGGGGCTTAGCGAGGGTTTATCGCAACACGTTTTTTTTGAACGGCGTAAACCTCGGGGAACCGAACATTTGCATGGTTTACTGCATGCCATCCGTAATCGGTTTCAAGTGGCTTTCGATTATCAAAAATATTGGGATCCCGCCCCGAGTCACCGTTTAATGGAACCTTTGGCTTTGCGTGAATCGCAAAATATTTGGTACTTGGTGGCGCGTGAACCGCAACGTGGCGATTTGAAAGTGTTTGGTCTCGACCGTTTATCGAACCTCGATATTACGCGTAAAAAGTTTAGTACGAATGAAAGCGTGGATGTGGAATCGCTCTTTACGTATTGTTTCGGGGTGGATTGTTTTGGTTCGGAAAAACCCGAAACGGTGGAGCTGAGTTTCGATGCCCATGAAGGCAATTATATCAAAGCCTTGCCCTTGCATGAAACGCAAACTATTTTAGTAGATAACGATGAGGAGTTTCGCATTCGACTCAAATTGCACATCAGTTACGATTTTATGATGCAAATCCGCTCCCGGGGCGACCGCGTGAAAGTGCTTAAACCGGCTTCGCTCCGAAAAGAAATTATTAAAAATTTACACGAAACATTATCCCTTTACGAAACTAAAAAATAATACCGATGGCTATTCCAAAACATATCCTTTCCAAATCGACCTTTATGTATGGTCGTCAATGCCCATTGCGTTTGTACTTGTATAAATTTCATCCGGAGTTTTTACCACCTGTCGATGAACAGCAACAACAAATTTTCGATCAAGGCACCGATGTGGGTTTATTGGCCCAACAATTATTTCCGAATGGCATAGACGCTTCGCCGGTCGATCCGTATTCCTATCAAAAATCGGTGGCCTTGACGCAAAAATTATTGATGACGAATACCGTCATTTACGAAGCGGCCTTTCAATACGAAGGCGTTATGTGTGCCATCGATATGCTGGTGAATATCAACGGCAAATGGCATGCCTTTGAAGTGAAGAGCACCAACAGTGTGAAAGAGCAACATATTGAAGATGCCGCCTTGCAATATTATGTCATTACGAAAAGTGGCTTGCCTTTAGCCGATATTTCGATTGTGCATTTTAATCGGAATTATATTCGCGAAGGGGACATCGATGTGCATCAATTGTTTACCCTCGAATCAGTTTTGCCTTCAGTCAAAGCATTGCAAAAAGACATTGCCAAAAATATTGAAACGCTCAAAACCATGTTGTTGAGCAAAACCCGTCCCGACATTGTACCCGGGGCTCAATGTAACAAACCCTACCCCTGTCCATTCTTGGAATATTGTCAATCCATGCACCCACCCGCCGAACCTGAATACGATATGGATGCCCTGCGTGCCGAGTTGCCTATATATGACCGTAAGGCCTTGCGTGCTTGGACAAAATCCTTGCAATTCCCCTTATCGTATTTCGATTTTGAAACCGTGATGTATGGTGTTCCGCAATTCAATCAATCATCGCCCTATCAAGCCATTCCGTTTCAGTATGCTTTGTTTCGTGAAACAGAAGCAGGCGAAATTACCGAAATGGGTTTTCTAGGCGATGGTAAAACCGATCCGCGTCCGGCCCTCATTGAACAAATGTTGCAGGAGTTGGGCACGAAAGGTTCCATCATTGCTTGGCATATGAGTTACGAACAAGGCATCATTCGCGGATTGATAAAAAATTTCCCGCAATATGCAAAATCGTTAACGGCTTTACTCGATCGATTTGTGGATTTAAAAATGCCCTTCAAAAATAATTGGGTGCATGTGCCGGCT
>JBPCSZ010000124.1:0-54284 GCA_051006655.1 Chitinophagaceae bacterium | reverse complement strand
TTGGCATTCATCACATAGCCGGTCTCTTCGTTAATTTCTCCTTTTACGGTTACGTGTAATTCGTAATTGTGTCCATGCCAATTTTCATTGGCACATTTACCAAACACCGTTTTATTTTTTTCGGGTGTCCAATTCGGATTCCACAATTTGTGAGCGGCATTAAAATGTTCCACTCGCGTAATGAAGATCATATTCTACTTAAATTAACAGCACAAAGAAAGCATAAATAAACGGCCTGCTTCCCTTTGAATTACAATAAAGTATCAAAATTAAGTATATAAACCGCAATTTGGTAAGGTGGTCCCGATGTTCGACCTTTGCAACATGCGCGTTTTATTGGCCTCGGCCACCTCGATGGAACAAGCCCCCGATACCCATTATCCGGGCATTGAATGGCATCGCTTGGTGCATGGTTGTGGACTCTTATCGGCCGGAGTGAATATCAGTCGCGCGTTACAATCGCAAGCGTATAACCTCATTATTCAAATTGGCATTGCAGGAACCTATAATCCGGCCTTGGCCTTAGGCGATGTGGTTTTCGTAAAACAAGAACAACTCGGCGATTGTGGTGCCGAACTCGCCGACGGCGCTCACGCCAACCTCTTCGATTTGAACTTGGAACATGCCAATCAATTTCCATTTCAACAACAACAACTCATCAATCCGCACACCGATTTTTTTCCTTTGCACCTTACGCCCGTTAGCGGATTGACTGTTAACCGCAGTTCCGGCACCGAGTTCACCGCGCAACAACGTCAACATCAATTCCACGCCGATATTGAAACCATGGAAGGCGCGGCCTTGCATTATACCGCTTTATTGCATAAAGTACCATTCATTCAATTGCGCAGTATTTCGAACCGCGTAGAAACCCGCCATAAAGACGCTTGGAAAATCAAAGAAAGCCTTGCTTCCTTACACCACGAATTGCATCTTTATTTAACCGCATTAAGCCAAGCCTAATATGGAATTACGCATCGGCATTTCACCTTGTCCCAACGATACCGTTCAATTTGAAGCCCTCTACGAAAAACAAATCGACATGGCACCGCATACCCTGCATTTCGATTTTCAAGATGTTGAAACCTTGAACAAAGCCGCCGCTACCGAACAGTACGATATCATTAAAATCAGCTACGCCCGGTATTTCGCGGTAAGCGATAAATACATCCTCTTTCGCGCCGGTTCAGCCTTGGGCTTTGGTGTTGGTCCATTATTAATTACAAGCACCCCCTTGAGCCGCGAAGCCATTATGAATGGCCATGTGGCCTTACCCGGTAAAGAAACCACCGCACATTTTTTATTCAATCGCGCCTACCCCAATCACCCCAACAAATACTTCATTCCCTTCAACGAAATTGAAGGGGCTGTTCAATCGGGCCAAGCCGACGCCGGGGTTATCATCCACGAAAACCGCTTCACCTATGCCTCACGTGGCCTGCATAAAATAGTCGATTTAGGCGCATATTGGGAAACAGAAACCGGCTTGCCCATTCCCTTGGGCGGTATTGCCATTCGCCGCGCATTGCCCATCGAAGTACAACAACAAATGGCACAAGCCTTGAACCGGAGCGTGGCCAAGGCCTTCGAACCTAAACCGTATGGACTCTCCCACTTTGTTCAAACCCATGCGCAAGAAATGGCTCCCGATATTATGCAACAACATATCGATTTGTATGTGAACGAAGAAAGTCGCGCCATTTCCGAAAAAGGCATACAAGCCATTCGTGCCATGGGCCATTTTTTAGGCGCTGAAGAACGGCTTCCCTGGTGGCTATAAGGTGGAATGCCTGTACCTTTGCGCCCATGAGTTTTCCCATTTGTAAACCCTTCGATGAACTGGAAGCCGGTGAATTATACCGAATTCTGCAAGCCCGTGCCAATGTGTTTGTTATTGAACAAACGTGTATTTACCCCGATTGCGACGATAAAGATTATGATGCTCAACATATGAGCCTTTGGGATTCCGGACAATTAGCCGCCTATTGCCGTATTCTTCCTGCAGGAGTTTCCTACCCCAATTATTGTTCTATTGGTCGGGTATTAAGTACGGCCGGGTTTCGTGGACAAGGGTATGGACGCGCCGTGATGGAATATGCCATTGAATATTGCACGCAACATTATTCGCAAGACATAAAAATATCAGCCCAGTGTTACTTGGAAAAATTTTACCAATCGCTTGGATTTGAATCGGTCGGTGAATCGTACTTAGAAGATGATATCCCCCATATTGCCATGATTAGACCTAAAAATTAGGACTAATACAAACGGCATTTTTCGTCCATCGTAATGTCAAATTGCGTTACGGTGGTTGAATTGGCCTCGCATTGTTTGGCCGCCTCGTCTTTCTTATCGCGAATCATAAACTCTACTGTTTGTGAATCGGGAATGCCGGGAGGATTGCCGGTATATTTAATCACGCATTGACAAGTATATTCTTGTGTGCACGACGCGAAAAATAATCCGATAGCGATAAATAAAAAGGCTGATTTTTTCATAAAATCAAATAGTCCTCAAATATAACAAAGATTTTAATTTGAAATAGCATTAGAGTCGGTATTTTTACTTTTTCATGCAAACCCTTACACAACCCTTCGAAAACCTTGAATTTTTAGCCCGCCAAGTGGTGGAAGGCTTCATTGTTGGTCTGCATAAAAGTCCATTTCACGGCTTTTCCGTCGAATTTGCCGAATACCGCTTATACAACCGAGGCGATAATTTAAAACATATCGATTGGAAAGTATTTGGTCGTACCGATAAACTCTTCACTAAAAAATACGAAGAAGAAACCAACCTGCGTTGCCAATTGGTCATCGATGTATCGACCTCCATGCAATACCCGCAAGAAAAAGAACAAGTCAGCAAACTCAATTTTTCCTTGCTTTCAGCCGCTTCCATTTTAAGTATTCTTAAAAAACAGTTGGATGCCGGTGGTATTACCTTTTTCAATCACGAGATAGAAACCCATACCCCCTGCAAATCGAATCCGGTGCATTATCGGCATTTGTACACCCTGCTCGAAAATAAAATCAATTATCAAGCACCGCAAAAAAACACCAATACCGCCGCGGTTTTACATCAATTGGCCGAACAATTACACAAACGTTCCTTGGTGGTTATTTTCAGCGATATGCTCGATTCCATGGGCGATCTAAACAGCCTGCTCGATGCCTTACAACACTTGCGCCACAATAAACACGAAGTGGTTTTGTTTTTGGTGCAAGACAAACAACATGAAGTGGATTTCGATTTCCCGAATCGCCCATTTGAATTTGTGGATATGGAAAGCGGGGAACGCATCAAACTCAATACCAACGAAATTCAATCGAGCTACCGCGAACAAATGCAAGCCTACCGCGAAAAACTCACCTTGCATTGCGGACAGTTCGGCATCGATTGGGTAGACGCTGATATTCGCCATGGCTACGACCAAATATTAAAAGCTTATTTGCTCAAACGAAACAAGATGATGTAGTTGCAACATGCACATTATCTTTAATGCATGAAAATCCGCTTAGGGATATTGGGCTTGCTTCTATTATCGAACACAACACAAGCTTCCAATATCGATCAACACATCAACCAAGCCGTTCAAACCTATACCGCTTGGTTTGTCAATTTAATTTTCTATACCCTCCCCATTGCCCCCGGTGTTCAAGTGCCTTGGGTTTTATTGGTCCTCTTTAGCGGAGCCTTGTACTTTACCCTGCACTTTCGTTTCATGAATTTTCGCCATTTCAAAACCGCAATACGCGTGGTGATGGGGCGTTACGATCATCTAGAAAATCAACATCACGTAGTAGCCGAAAACAATGTACATCGCAACGCCGAAGGCGATATTCCCGATACCATTCGTATAGAAGGACATACCGGCGAAGTATCGCATTTTCAAGCGCTTACCGCGGCGCTTTCAGGCACGGTGGGACTTGGCAATATCGCAGGCGTAGCCGTGGCTATTGGTTTAGGTGGTCCCGGGGCTACGTTTTGGATGATTCTGTCCGGGCTCCTCGGCATGTCGTCGAAAATGGTGGAATGTACCCTCGGTGTCGCCTTCCGCGATATCGACAACAAAGGGAAAGTTTACGGCGGCCCCATGTATTATTTACAAAAAGGCTTCGCTATTAAACAGTGGCCTAAAACCGGTAAAATCCTTTCTACCGCCTTTGCTATACTGTGTATTGGCGGAACCCTTGGTGCCGGCAATATGTTTCAAGCCAACCAATCGTTCAAAATGATACAAACTATCAGTGGCGGAAACGAAGGCATGTTACAAGGATTGGGTTGGGCCTTTGGACTCGTGCTCGCCATCCTCGTGGGCATTGTTATTTTAGGCGGCATACAATCCATTGCGCGTGTAACCGATAAATTGGTGCCTTTCATGGTGGGGATTTATATTATTGCCGGACTCTTCATTCTTGTCTCGCATTTTCAAGAAATTCCCGATGCCTTTTTACAAATCTTTCGCGGCGCTTTCAGTCCCGAAGGAATACAAGGTGGCTTTTGGGGTGTTTTAATTCAAGGGTTCAAACGCGCCTCTTTCTCCAACGAAGCCGGTATCGGTTCTGCTTCCATTGCCCACTCCGCCGTAAAAACCGCCTACCCCGGCAGCGAAGGTTTGGTATCGCTCTTAGAGCCCTTTGTAGATACCGTGGTGGTTTGCACCATGACCGCCTTAGTAATTATCATTTGTAATACCCATGGGGAACTTATGCCCTATGGACAAGCCGTCAACGATGGCGTTGTAATAACCTCGCAAGCCTTCCAAAGCGCCATCCCTTGGTTCCCTTATGTCTTGGCCGTGGCCGTTTTATTATTCGCTTTCTCCACCATGATTTCTTGGTCGTATTACGGCTATCAAGCTTGGTCGTATTTATTTGGTCGCGGCGTTTGGACGGGCAGAATCTACCAACTCCTATTTTGCCTCTGCATCATTTTAGGCAGTGCTGCCTCTATGGAAGCCGTCATCAATGTTTCCGACGCCATGTTATTTGCCATGATGGTACCCAATATGATTGGCTTGGTGGTGCTCACGCCCTTCGCCGCGGCCGAAATTAAACGCTATTTGAAAGCCATCAAGTCTTAAAGACAGAGCGAATGCGAGTAAGCGAGTGCGGGGGTATCTCGCTTCCGTCTGTCTAAGTCAAATTTCACACTTTTAAAATCGGAGATGGCTGTTCGAGATGTTAGGCTTGCCGTATCTCGAACCTAAAATAAAATCTGTTCTCTGAACTATAGTTTCACTAAATCTGTTTCCTGTTTCTATTATCTGTTTCCTGTTTCTGCTCACTGTTACTGTTATCTGTTATCTGTTTCTGCTCTCTGATATTGCGTCTTTTTTGGGCGTGCCCGCCGGGAAATTACCCCCTCATCACATTATCATTTCAGGGCCGGCGGTCGGGCTTTCACCTATAGCCCTCGGGTTTCCTCTGTTCCCTGATTGCTCGCACAGCTACCTGTCCTCGGGGCTGCCGGCTCAATCCCTCACGCATAAACAGTGCGAGTGCGAGTAAGCGAGTAAACAGGTGCAGCGTAATCACACTCCATATACCTCAAGAATATTTTACACCATCAATACGGAGATGGCTGTTCGAGATGTTAGGCTTGCCGCATCTCGAACCTAAAATATCAACCTTTCGCTAAAGTTTATTTTCGCTGAATCTGTTCACAATTTCTGCTCCCTGTTCGCTGATTCTGTTCACTAATTCTGTTTCCTGTTTCAGCTCACTGATTTACTGTATTGCCGCATTTCGAACCAATCACGAAAAACACATGTTCACAGAACGGATTTATTTATACTTCGGGATGCCGTCTTCAACGAACATCCCGAAGAGCTAAAAATGTATAAAATAATCCGAATTAATAGTAATCCCTAGATATCTTGGTTAAGAACCGGCACGAGAAAAATAGCGTTAAGAAAATGAGCATTTTGTGCGATAGAAATAAAAACATAATTAATCCGTTTAATTTTATTACAACGTTTGGGTCTAACTACTGCCGTTCAATGATTTGATGCAGGCGCATAGCTTTTTTATTTCCGCTAAAAAATGCCTCATTTTTAGCTATTTTTCGAAAGCCTTGATTTTTTTGCTCCACTTTTTTTATCAAGAAAAAAAGTGGAAAATAAACTTAATTAATTTCATCATCTTTTGTAGAAATAATCCGAATCGTTTATTTCCTGTTCCCTGTTTTGTTCGCTGTTTCTGTTATCTGCTCACTGTTTCTGCTTGCTGAAACTGTTTGCTGTTTTATGCTAGTAGTTTCCAAAAAAGCACCCCATAAATCAATAAAGGCAAGGCCACACAAATCCACACGGATGAAGCAAAATAATTACTTCCAAACCGATTGAAATAATTCAAAAACCGAACGGAGTACTCAAATAAATCATCGGAAAATTTTCTAAAATCACGACACCATATTCCAAATCCAATCGACAACAATACCCCAACTATTTTTAAAACATGGGTTTCAAGAATGGCATCCAACAAACACAACCACGAAAATGGAATCAGAAAATAGTAAACCAGTATATTGATTTCATTGTAGGTACAGCCTGTCTTACGCGCTATATAATTCAACGCATTGGCTACAATCCCGAAGATGGTATTGATCATACAATGCAGTATTACTTAGCCGCGTATGCCCTCCGATTCAATGATTCGAACCCCCACCTGATCTTTCAGTCCTTCACGAACCATCACCTCGGCTACCCATTCAGCACGAACCGCCTTATACCGAGCCGGAATTAAAAACGATAATTTATCCATTAAAATCTGACCGATATGTTCCGCGAAGCGCTTTTCTGAACGAGGTCCTAACAACATCGATGGCCGAAGTATTAATACCGATTGAAAACCGATATTCTGTAAATCCTGTTCGCAATCGCCTTTTACGCGACTATAAAACACCTTGGAGTTCGGGGAACTACTAATAGCCGTAATGATATTATACGCTTTAGCCCCGCGTTCAAAAGCCGCTTTCGCAATGGCTACCGGATAATGCCGATCGACCGCTTCAAACACTTCCTGCGAGCCTGCCACCTTAATGGTAGTTCCTAAACAACAAAACACCCGGTCGCAGTTCGGAATCATGGTTGGATTGAAACTGGTATAATCGCACACTACTTGTTGAAGTTTCGGGTGACTCACCTCAATTCGCTTACGCACTAAAATGGTGAGCTGTTTGCATTGTTGATGGGCCAACAATAAATGCATCACGTATTGTCCGCATAACCCTGTTGCTCCCGCTAATACTATATGTTCTTGTTTCATTGATTCTAATTTAAATAAAAAGTCCCGATAAAAATACCGGGACTTTTCGATGATGTATAATGGATTAAGCCATTTTCTTTAATTCTTCAATACGTTTTTCTTTGTCTTCTTCTTGGGTTAATTTACCCGACTTATCCAAGTCAACTAAGATCGGAGCCGCCACGAAGATAGACGAATAAGTACCAACCACAACCCCAATCATCATTGCGAAAGCAAATCCTTTCGTTACTTCTCCACCAAAAATGAAGAGGATTAAGATGGTTAAGAATACCGTCAACGATGTCATAATAGTACGACTGATGGTATCATTAATAGCCGCATTGATAATGTTTTCTTTCGAATCGTTGGTACGCTTACGGAAGTATTCACGAATACGATCGAATACAATCACGGTATCGTTCATCGAGAAACCAATAACGGTTAATACTGCCGCAATGAAGTGTTGATCGATTTCCAAGGCGAATGGTACCACACGACGGAGGAACGAGAAAACAGCCAAGGTAACCAATACGTCGTGCAAAATGGCGATGATAGTACCTAACGAATACTGCCATTTGCGGAAACGAACAAAGATGTATATCGAAATACACAATACAGCCCAGAACGTAGCCCATACAGCCCCTTTCTTCAAATCGTCGGAAATGGTAGGCAATACGGTTTGAGAACTCATCACTTGCTTCGATTTGAAATCGCTCAAGGAAACCGATGGGTCGACATAATTGGCACTTTTCAAACCTTCATACAATTTAGCCATTACTTCATCTTCAACCGCTTTGTCTTGTTCTTTGATTTTGTACGTAGTAGTAATATTTACTTGGTTAGAGGCCCCGATTGTTTTTACAATTGGCGCTTCTTCAAATACCGATTTCAACGATTTGCGAATATCTTCCGTAACCGCTGTTTTGTTCATACGAACGGTATAACTGCGACCTCCGGCAAATTCAACCCCATAATCGAAACCGTTAAAGAAAGAACCTACACCTAAAATCAATACAATGATTGAAATCACATAGGCTTTCTTACGCCATTCAATAAAATGGAAATTAGAATTATGGAACAATTTACGCGATACCCCGGTGAAGTATTCGAAGGTTTTACCGTTCTTCATACGAATGTCGGTAACCAAGCGCGATACTAAAATTCCACTGAATAATGACAAAGCCAATCCAATTAATTGGGTTGTGGCAAAGCCTAATACAGGGCCTAAACCGAAGATGAAGAGAATTACAGCCGTAATGATACCGGTAACGTGACCATCAATAACCGGATTCAAGGAACGACGATAACCATCTTCCACCGCTTGCGCTTGGGTTTTACCGTTATTCAATTCTTCTTTAATCCGTTCAAAAATCAATACGTTAACGTCAACCGCCATACCAATGGTCAATACCAAACCGGCAATACCGGCAGCAGTTAACGTGGCGTGGAAAATGGCCAACAAACCAATGGTGAACAAGAGGTTCAATAAGAGCGCAATATTGGCAACCCAACCGGCACTATTATAATACACCAACATTAAAATGAAAATTACCAAGAACGAAATGGCGAATGATAATAAACCTCCATTTACGGCTTCTTGACCAAGGGTTGGTCCAACCACTTGCTCTTGTACAATACGAGCCGGAGCTGGCAATTTACCGGTCTTAAGGATATTGGCTAAATCTTGGGCTTCTTCAACGGTAAAACTACCGGTGATGTTCGAGTTACCACCCGAAATTTTTTCGCTTGGTGCCGGTGCCGAATAAACCACATCATCTAAAACAATAGCAATAGGGCGACCTACGTTTTCGCCGGTTAAGCGTTCCCATTTGCGGGCTCCGGTTGGATCCATGCTCATTTGAACATCAGGTTGTCCTGAAACCGGATCGTAATCTTGACGCGTATCGGTGATATATTCACCACCTAAACGAGGTTCGTTTGAACCCGCGCGGGTTTTGATAGCATAAAGAATACAAATCTTTTCTTTTTCACGCAAATCTTTTTCGGCATTCCCATAATAGAATTTCAAGTTTTTAGGAAATTGGTTTTTCACCACATCCATATTCAAATACTTATTCAATTGGGCTGTATCGCGGTAGTACACATACGATACCATTGGGGTATTGATAACCTCGCCTGTTTTAGGATTTTGACGAACTTCGAAACCACCCAACAAGAAACTGCGAATAGGATTCATTTCGCGGGCTTTCGCCATTTTTTGTTCGTCACTCAATTTAGAGAAACCGGTAGTATCGTCTTTCTTGGTGCTTTTAGGAGCGCCGATAGCGGCCGACAATGATGAATCTTTTACACCGGCTTTAGCGCTGGTGTCGTTTGAAGCCACCGCATTGGTATCGGTAGTCCCGGTACCGGTATTGGCTAAATAATCACGCAAGGCTTCGTCGGCTTTCATAATATTCTGGGCAATTTCATGCTGTGAATACGTTTCCCAGAATTCCAATTTGGCTGTAGCTTGTAAATACTTACGAACACGTTCAGGATTACTTACCCCGGCTAATTCTACACTAATGATACCACGGTTTTTATCGAGATTCAAGTTAGGTTGAGCAACCCCGAATTGGTCAATACGCGTTTGTAACACACGGAATGTGCGTTCAATAGCATCCTCCGATTCTTTAAAGATGGCAGCACGAACTTGGACGTTGGTCGATGTAGGTTTAATGGTTTTACCATCCGGTTTCATGAACAAAGGAGCCAATTTCGCGTTGGGATTCATTTCTTCATATGCCTTAACAAAAAGGTTCGAGAAATTATCTTGGCTATTCACCTGCAATTGCTTGGCCTTTTGTAAAGCGGCATTCAAGGCCGGATCTTGCGGGTTATTACTCATGTTGCGAATGAGTTCATCTAAACTCACTTCAAGCACCACGTTCATCCCCCCTTGCAAGTCGAGACCTAAATTCAATTGTTGGTCTTTCGCTTCTTGGTAAGAATACTTGGTTACTCCAAGGTTCATCACCGATTGGCTCGATAAACTGTCTAATACAAAACGAAGCTTATCGGCTTTGGCAATTTCAAGTGCTTCCCCGGTCAAATCGGGATTTTCGGCTTTTACTTGACGTTCAACGAAGGCGGCCTGTTTCTTTTCGAAGTTGTTGACCACAAACGTGAACGACAATTGGAACAACGAAATCAATATCAAGGCAATCGTAAAAATCTTGACTAATCCTTTTAGTTGCATGCTTTTAACGTGTTTTTAGAGTATTTTTTGAACGGGCGAAGATACAATATATTTGGAAATAGGAGATACTACTTCAGAAAAGCTCATAAATTTATTGTAAACATCGATGAATAAAGGTTCGGACGCTTGATAAACAGTCCCGTTTATAACGAATAGCGAGCGCATATGACAACCCAAGTGAGGTATTTCGAACAAAAAAATGCATTACGAATAGTAAAATATGCCTCGAACAGAAGGAAGTGTAATAAAGCAAGCGATTGGCCAGGCTACAAAAAAAAAAATGGCTGTTGTTGCCAACAGCCATTCATTTAAAATTAATCCGGAATTAGTTATCACGACGGTTATAGCCACCACGATTGTTACCACCACGGTAACCACCACCTGAAGGTCCTTCTGTACGTGGACGAGCTTCGTTCACGCGTAATTCAAGACCCATCACGTCGCGACCGTTCAAACCTTCGATAGCAGCAGAAGCAGCTTCATCGGGCATTTCAACGAAACCAAAGCCGCGGCTGCGGTTTGTATCGCGGTCCATGATAATTTTTGCGGAAATAACTTCACCGAATTCAGCGAAAAGCGAAGTTAAATCCTCATCCTTCATGCGGAAGGGAATGTTTGATACATAAATGTTCATAAAGAAAAAATAAAAAAAGAGATAAAAGAAAAATTGACAATGGTTATGGCCTCTTAGGGGCAGATGAAAAATGTTTAGAACACAAAGATATTACTTTTTCTTCACTTTTGGTGCAAAAATTGCGTGCATGCGTTTTCCTTCCAATTTAGGCATGCCTTCAAGGGCACCAGATTCCATTAAACGTTCGGCAAACTTCAACAAAATAAGCTCTCCACGATCTTTAAACATAATGGCACGACCTTTAAATTGCACATAAGCTTTTACTTTATGGCCTTCTTGCAAGAATTTTTCGGCGTGTTTGGCTTTGAAATCAAAGTCATGATCGTCGGTATTGGGGGTAAAGCGAATTTCTTTAACCTCATTCTTTTGCGATTTGGCTTTAAGTTCTTTTTCCTTACGTTTCTTTTCGTAAATGAACTTATTGTAATCAACGGCGCGACACACAGGCGGAACCGCTTGGGGAGAAATCTCCACCAAATCGACTTCTAAAGAAGCGCACAAGGCCAAGGCCTTAGCGGTTGGATAGACACCGGGCTCTAAGTTTTCGCCTACCAGACGAACTTCAGGCACATCAATTTCATTATTAATTCGGTGCTCACGTTGTTTCTTAAACGGGCGGCGATTAGCGTTGTTTTTGGGGTACATTCAGAATTTTAAGGAATAACAAAAGTAATCTTATTTTTTTAATGGCAAAATCCAATAAAAAAAACTTAATCTACAAGCATGGGTTTAACCTGTTCCGATATGGTTAATTTGCCGGCCGTTTTAGCGATGATTTCATCGATGCTGACATCGGGGGCGTGTTCGATACATACAAAGCCGTTTGGCGTGATGTCGAATACCCCTAAATCGGAAACCACTTTTTTAACGCAGGCAATACCGGTGATAGGCAAACTGCACTGAGGCAATAATTTACTATTACCCTGTTTATCGGTATGTTGCATGGCTACAATAATATTTTTGGCACTGGCCACTAAATCCATGGCACCACCCATACCTTTTACCATTTTGCCGGGCACTTTCCAATTGGCGATATCACCGTTTTCGGCTACTTCCATAGCACCCAATACGGTTAAATTAACTCGGCCGGAGCGTATCATGCCAAAGCTTACCGCCGAATCGAAAAAGGCAGAACCAGGCAAGGTGGTAATGGTTTGTTTACCCGCATTAATTAAATCGGCATCTTCTTCGCCTTCCCAAGGAAAAGGGCCCATACCCAACAAACCATTTTCACTTTGTAATACCACTTCCATGCCTTCGGGTATATAATTGGCCACTAATGTAGGTATACCAATACCTAAGTTAACATAGTAACCATCTTGTAATTCTTGTGCAATGCGTTTAGCGATTTGATTTTTATTCAGCGCCATAAGGATTCTTTTTACGTTTATAAATTGCTTCGTTGCTGTGCCGTCATCGCAAATACGGCACTCATTAAATTAGCTTCAACCTGATCGAACGCTAAATGGCGTCTACTCAATACCACCGTAGCAGTTTGAGCCGCTTTGTTTAGCTGATAGGTTGTGATGCCCGATGCCCCACCCCACGAAAACGACGGGACAAAATTACGAGGAAAACCGGCACCAAAAATATTACAACTTACACCCACCACGGTACCCGTATTAAACATGGTGTTAATACCGCATTTGGAATGATCGGCCATAATGAGTCCACAAAACTGTAAACCGGTAGGAACAAAGCGCTCTTGGGCTTCACTCCACAATTTAACAGGTTCGTAATTATTTTTTAAATTCGAATTATTGGAATCGGCCCCCAAATTGCACCACTCACCCAATACCGCATTGCCTAAAAAGCCATCGTGCGCCTTGTTGCTGTTAGCAAAAAACACCACATTATTTACCTCACCCCCTACTTTACACCCGGGGCCTAATGTGGTTGCACCATACACTTTAGCCCCCATTTTGAGCACGCCATGCGCGCCTAAGGCAAAGGGGCCGCGAACCAAACACCCTTCCATCACTTCAGCATCGGCACCAATATATATGGGTCCTGTGCTTGCATTGAGAACCGAAGCTTCCACTTTAGCTCCGGGTTCAATAAAAATGGCATCGCCAATAACTGTATTCGTTGCCGAAATAGGTTGTGATACTCGCCCACGTGTTAGTCGAGCAAAATCATCGCGAATAGCATAATCGTTCATGCTAAAAATATCCCACAACTGATTCAATTGCAAGGGTTTGGGCAAATATGATTTCTGCTCACAACTGCTTAAACATTGGGGAATGGAAAAAGCTTGGGCTAAGTTAGCGTTCACGCGGGCGGCCAATAATTGTTGTTCATGCACTAAACACTGTCCGGGCTTTAAGCCTAAAACAGCATCAACCAATACCGGTTCGGGGAAACAAGCGCTGAGAATAAATAAATTATCGTCGGCACAGTCGAACGGGTATTTTTCTTGCAAATGGGCTTGGGTATAATAATGAATGGGCGTACCTAATACATGTTCCCATTTTTCCCGCATGGTTAAAATACCACAACGAATTTCCGCTATTGGACGGGTATAGGTTAAAGGGAGAAATTGCCGATAACGTTCATCGTCGAACAAAATACTAATCACGAGTAAAAATTTTGCGCTAAAGTACTTCAAAATCGGTGAGTGTTCTTGCGTTTTATCGCTTGAAAAAAAAGTACTTTTACAACATGACAAATTTCATTCCCATCTTTCCGCTAGGCACCGTGGCCTATCCCGACGAAGCGGTGAATCTGCATATATTCGAACCTCGTTATATTCAAATGATTCATGATATTAAAGCAGGTACAGGTTTGTTTGGTATTATTCCGGTTATTCAGCAACAAATACAGGAAATGGGAACTTGCATGGAATTACTGAGTATTGAAAAAACATACCCCGGGGGCGAAATGGATATAAAAACACGCGGCGTAATGGTATTTCGATGTTTAGATATTATTCAGGAAATTCCGGATAAATTATACCAAGGGGCCATTGTGAATTATCCTAAAAATGAACGCCACGGCTTGCCCGGCAAACAAGCACGTATATTATTGGCACTCAGGCGTTTGCATGTTTTAACCGGTGCCGAAAAAAATTACAATAAACCCGATGAAGCCCTGCGCACCTACGATATTGCCCACCAGGCCGGATTGAGTTTGCAGGAAGAGTATGAATTATTGTGTTTGCTTCGCGAAGACCAACGACAGGAATATTTGGAACGGCATTTTTATCGTTTATTGCCCCAAATGCTCGACATAAACCAACTAAAATCGCGCATTGAACGCAATGGGCATTTTAGAAAGATATCGGTCGATAGCATTGACTAAAAAAAACACTATATTGCACACTCTTTTTTGATGCATGCATCATTGCATTACCCCACCAAAGAACCAAGAGAACTAATATTCATGCTGCCCGTATCACTTTGTCTCGATTTTGGAAACACCAGCTCAAAAGCAGCCGTATTTTATGGCAATCGTCTCGTCGATAAATTTACGTTTAATGAACAGGATGCCCTGAAAAAAATTGATGGAATTATTCAACAATTTCAACCACAAAAAGCAATTTTATCCTCGGTCATTAAACACAATTTGGATATTAATCAATTGTTGATCAATAAAACTAAGTTGCTTGTGCTGAATAGCCAAGCCAAGTTACCTTTCCTCAATGCCTACGGTTCTCCGGAAACCTTGGGGCACGATCGATTGGCTTTGGTAGCCGGTTTATCGCAACGATTCCCCAATGAAGACAGTTTGGTCATTTCCATTGGTACCTGTATTACCTATAATTTTTTAGCCAAAAACAATGCTTTTCGGGGTGGTGCTATTTCGCCCGGTATCGATATGCGTTTAAAATCGATGCACGAATACACGGCTAATTTACCTTTAGTAGACCGCGAAGGCCATTTTTCCATTTTAGGCTACGATACCGAAACTTCCATTCGAAGTGGTGTATTGAATGGTATGGCATCCGAAATTGATGGCATGATTGACCGTTATAGCGATCAATATGGCAAAATTAACGCAGTTTTAACCGGCGGAGACTCCAGCTTCTTCGAAAGCCGTTTGAAAAGTAAGATATTTGCCGACCCCAATTTTCTATTTAAAGGACTCTATGCCATTCTGGAAATCAACAACCCTTAATTCATTTTTGCTCAGCGCGGCATTTTTGTCAATTTATACAAGCTCTTTTGCGCAAGATAACTCCCCATACTCTCGTTTTGGGTTAGGCAATTTACGATCGACCGAAAATGTGGCCTTTCGTGGCATGGGCGGTGTTTGTATAGCCGATGACAATGCCTTGATTGCCAACCCGTCGAACCCGGCTACCTATGCCGGATTAAAAATGACAGCCTATCAAATTGCCATAGATGGGGCATTATTAAACATTAAAAATAAAACCACCTCGTTTCGGACAGGTGGCGCAACCTTGTCGTATGTGAACTTAGGCATGCCCATTGGTAAAAAAACAGGAATTTCATTTGGGTTAATGCCACAAACACGCTCCAAATACAGTTTATCGGAAGTGAAAGACTTAGGATTCACCACAGCGAAAAACTATTATTATGGCGGAGGTGGTTTGCAACGCATTTATGCCGGTATTGGACATAAAATTGGTTGGGTTTCCGGCGGCATCAACCTCGGTTATACGTTTGGAAATATTGTAAATACGTCGGAAAGTTCATTTACCGATACCACCAAATTACTTTCGAACAATATCACAGCACGAACTACCTATGGTGGATTATTTTGGCAAGCCGGTTTAGCGGTTTCGTATAAAATGAAAAAGAAAGACCGTAGTTTAAAAGCCGGATTAAGTTATACAGGCCAACAACGCTTAAGGGCCAATAACGAAACCTATTGGCAATCGTTTATTGGCGATGTAAACGACCCTACTTACACCGCTAAAATAGATAGCAACAGCAATGTAAAAGGGAAAACGGTTATTCCTTGGCAAATTGGGGCCGGTATTCAGTTTCGTCAAGGCGACGAATTTCAATTGGGTATCGATTGGCTTCAATCGCCTTGGAGCAATTATACGCAATACGGAAAATCAGATTCAACCGGCAATTTGAACTCGCTTCGCATTGGCGGTGCCTATACACCCGATGCCAATTCGGTGACCAATTATTGGAAAAAAATGACCTATCGTTTAGGGGCTTATACCGGCACCGATATATTCCAATTCGGAACCCAAGGAATTCAAGTAAACGGAATTACAGCCGGCATTTCTTATCCGGTGCGTAGAACCAATTTGAGTATTGGTCAAATTAATGCCGCCATTGATTTTGGTAGTCGAGGAACAACCAATAACGGACTTTTACGCGAAGGTTATACCCGTTTTAGTATTGGTTATACCTTCAACGATAAATGGTTCATTAAACGTCGGTATGACTAATGTTTTTCGAATTGAAGCCATCAAGGTTCTGTGCCTCGTTTTACCACTCTTCGTGGCTTGTCGCAACGATTTAAAATCGATACACGAAGTCATACAACCATCCCTACTGAATCAGGAAAACGCCCGCGACGTTAAAATTTACTATAGCAAAGAAGGAAAAACAAAAGCGGCGTTAAGCACGAAAACCTTTCGTCACGTATTGGATGCAAAACCTACTTACGTGGAAATGAAAGATGGTTTACAAGTTATTTTCTACGACGATAGCTTACGCGAAATCAGTCGGCTCCGTGCCCGTTACGGAAAAATGTTCGACGAAAGCGGCAATGTATTAGTCCGCGATAGTGTGGTTGTGACCAATCAGAAACAAGAAATGTTACAAACAGAAGAATTAGTTTGGAACAATAAATTGCAACAATTCTATACCGAGCAGTTCGTCAAAATCAGTACGCCTACACGCATCATTTATGGCGATGGATTAGAGTCGAATCAGTATTTTAGCGAATACCGCATTAAAAATGTACGAGGTATTATTGGATTAAATAAAACAGAAATCCCCGCCCCTTAATTGCATGGAATTACCGGCCTTCAACGAAGCTGTATTGGCCCCCTACTTGAATCGGGCGGAGTATTTTTCGGCTTGTATTCTTCAAACCGAAAAAGACTTATCGGCCTATGGTATTCGATTGCCATTGCATTTTCCCGGAACACATCCCTTGGGCGAATTGCTTCATGAATTGCAACCACAAATCAAGCAAGGTTTAAACCGCGGAATTCCGGTACACGAAATTTTATACCGCGTGGATGTTCAAGAAAGTTTGTGGCATAAAGCCATGCAAACCTTTCCCGATAACCCACCCGAAGAAATCATTAGTCGTTTGATTATACTCCGCGAATTACAAAAAGTAATTACCCGTTTAACGTCTAAAAACGAAAGCGATTCAACGGAATGGTTGGATGTTTAATTACTCCTTCACATCGAGGCTATACGGATCTACCGACAATTCTGAACTGGCACGAAGCACTTGGTACGATGTCAAATCAAGCACATGAAAGAAACCATTTCGGCCATCGCAAGCTGAAACATGATGGGGAGCAGGTCCATTAGGATCGGCATTCCGACTGGCCACATACAATTCACCTCGAGTGTCATCGACCGCAATACCATGCGGTTGATAAAACCGTTCATAAATTTTTCGCTTCACGGCATAGGTCTGCATATCAATTACATAAACCGAACCTTTAAAGCCGGGGTAGTTGGGGTTATTATCTTCTTGACAAACCACATACAACTCGTTCCGTTTGGCCGACAAAGCCATTTCTAATGGATAGGTTCCCGTTGGAATTACAGCCACTAGCGTATCGTACCCGGTACGCATGACGCGCACTTCATTGGAAGCTTGGCAGGTAATGAAATAATACTGGTAGTTGGGACTCATTAAAACCTCATGCGGATCGAGCAATTGCGGCGTTGTAACAGGGGCTTGTCCGGGTTGTAAACTGATGGCATCAATTTGCGGAATAGCCGGAATAAGCCGATAAATCATGTTGCCATATTGGGCGGTTACATACACGGTATCTTGGGTTTTCGAATAGGCAATACCATGCGGAAAAGTAAGAATGCCATTCCCTGAAATACTACGACGAATGGCTAAGGTTTGCGCATCCATTTCTATCCATTTGCCATTATTGCTGAAATCGGTCACACTCACATAACGGCTATCGGGCGTCACTTTCAAAATATTCCAATTGCCGTTACCTAAAAAAGTGCGTTGACGTAAGGTATCAGCAACCGCATCGAAGGCATCGAAATACTGCCCCGAAGAATAACATACATACCACGATTGTTTATTGGGTGACACACGCAAGCAATGCGGGTTTTCAATTTGCGTAAGATTGCCGCCAATTTTCACATACCGCATCACCAAACGAGTTTCAGCATCTACAATACTCACCCCATCGCAACCTTGATTGCTGATATAGGCTTTGGGTCTAGTGGCGGCATTTGACGAAAATGGAATTTCCCCGTTACGGTTCGGACACCCCTTTAAAATCCAATTTTTAATAAGAAGCACCTCCTCGCGCGATAAAGGCGGTAAATTAATGGGCATGGTGGGTTTGGCAATCGGGCCTAAATCGTTGTAGGTATTAATAAATTGAAATAAGGTAGATTGTTCGGGCGAAAACGGAACTACCACGGCCCCACTATTGCCACCTTTTAATAGGTCGGTGAAACTGCTTAAATTCAAATTGGCGGCATTCACAGCACTTTGATTATTATGACAACCCGATTGGGCACAACGGGTAAGCATGATACGCTCAATTTCGACGGGATACGCGGTTTGGGTTTGGGGTGGATCAACACGGCAAGCCGACCAGGCAAATAGCAAGCCGAAAAAAATGGCGGTCAAACTAAAAACAGGCATCAAACGCATAAATCAAAGATACCTCAAATTAAACTTTCCGTCATCTTTATAGTCGAAGCCTACCTTTGCAATTATGTCGTATCAACTATCGGATATTGACCAAACCATTATTGACTTATTTTTTTCTGAACACGGGAAAGAAAAGGCATTTCGTTTATTGGTAGATACCTATCGTGAACGATTGTATTGGCATATTCGGCGATTGGTTGTTCAGCACGACGATGCCGACGATGTATTACAAAATGTTTTTGTAAAAGCGTGGCGCGGCTTAGAACAATTCAAACAAGCCTCGAGTTTATACACTTGGTTATATCGGATTGCCAGCAATGAAAGTTTAACATACTTAGACAAGCAAAAAAGGCATCGATCGCTTTCGCTAAGCGAACATGAAAATGGCTTATCGAATACCTTAAAAGCCGAAAAAGGATTCAACCCCAATAAGGCTGAATGGAAATTACAATTGGCCATTCAGGAACTGCCCGAAAAACAACGCTTGGTGTTCACCTTGCGGTATTTCGATGAAATGCCCTACGAAAAAATGGCGGAGGTCTTAGACACATCGGCCGGTGCCTTAAAAGCCTCCTATCATCATGCCGCAAAAAAAATTGCCGCTTATTTAACCCAACATTAAACTCCTTCAATTTATTCAGGTCTATGCCCCGCGATATGGAACAATATCAAGACATCAAAGCAGATCAGGCAATATTGCACAATTTTTTTTCGAAGAAAGCCAATATGCCTTTTGAGGGCAATTTGCCAAACAGCGAAGAAATTATTGAAAAATTACATGTAGACCTGGCTTTAAACGCGATTTCGAAAGAGATGCCATTTGATGTTCCCAATCATTATTGGCAACAACCTATTCCTATGCCGAAACCGCTTGGCATTAGAATGCCCATGCACTTCAGGATATGGGCACAAGTCGCTTGTATCGCTTTCCTCATTGGGTTAAATGCCTGGATGCTAAATACAATTAAACCGACATCTTCTTCCACCAATATGCTTTTAAACACAGTTCAAGTGGATGATGCCCTTTGGTATTTAGAAAACGAAACCCTTAATAACGATTTGGCTTGGTTAGAATGGGAAGAACACGTGATGAACGATGAACGTATTCTGATTCAACCCAATGCGGACATTATACCCTCGCTGAGTGAAGACGAATTGAAAAATTTCTTTTAAATCAAACCCTTATTATACCATGAAACAAATCCTTTTTTTTAGCATTCTTTTGATGAATACCTTCTTGGTGTCGGCACAAATGAAACAAGGCAACAAACCGCAAAATAATGAACAACGCGAAGCCCGACGTGAAAAAATGGAAAGCCTAAAAATTGCCCACATTGCCTCGAAATTGAATTTAGACCCTAAAACAGCGGAAGCCTTTTGGCCTGTTTACAACCAATACGAAAATGAAATGCGTGGGCTTGTTCAAGAAGCGCGTGCCAAACGTTTGGACAATGACATGGATGTAGATGATATGTTGGAAAAAGAACAAAAAGCCTTAGACATTAAAAAGAAATACACCGCCCAATTCAACAAAGTATTACGTCCAGAACAAGTAAGCAGTCTGTTTCAAGCTGAAAAAGAATTTCGAATGATGATGATGCGTAAAGCCCGTGAAATCAAGACCGGGGAAGGACGTCCACAACAAGGTCCCGGTATGCGACGTTAAGCATCGCTAACCATAAAAAGCGTGTATCTTGCAGCGAATTTAGTCGCTGTGCCGGTTCAAGTTTTACTCATAACACCCCCTTTTACCCAACTGAATACGCCCTACCCTGCTACGGCGTACATCAAAGGTTTTTTGAATACCCAAGGTATTTCTTCTTATCAAGTTGATTTAGGTATTGAAGTGTTTTTGACGCTGTTTTCGAAAGAGGGCTTGCGTGAATTATTTGAATTAAAAAGTCCTGAAGCCGGATGGTCGGAAAATGCTTTGCGCATTTACCGCTTACGCCACTACTATGAACAAAGCATTGATGCGGTCATTGCTTTTCTGCAAGGAAAACAACCCACCTTAGCCGATCGTATTATTCAACGGCAATGGTTGCCTGAAGCCGGCCGTTTCAACCAAGTGGAATTTGTGTTGGAACAATTCGGCACTATGGGCATGCAAGATATGGCCAAGCATTTGGCCACCTTGTATATTGAAGATTTAGCCGATTATATTCAAGAAGTGGTAGACCCGCATTTTGGATTGAGTCGCTACGCGGAACAATTGGGCCGTTCTGCCCGCTACTTCGATGAACTTCATACCCAATTGCAAACCGAAGCCGGCATGGTAGACCGGATGTTGATTCAATTGTTGGCGGAGTATGTAGAAACACAACAACCTTCATTAGTGTGTTTTTCGGTGCCCTTTCCGGGGAATTTATACAGTGCCTTTAAAGCGGCGCAATGGTTTAGAAAAAATCATCCCCATATTCACATTGCCTTAGGCGGTGGTTTCCCAAATACCGAATTGCGTTCCTTGCAAGATGAACGTGTGATGGATTATTTCCATTTTATAAGTCTAGACCGTGGTGAAGCCCCTTTGCTTCAAATTATTCGATACTTGCAAGGCGATATACAAGCCAATGCCTTGCTTCGTACCTATGTGATGCAAGATGGAAAATTGTGTTATTTTGGTAGCGAAGCGTGCAGCGACATTGCCGCGGAAGCCACGGGAACACCCGATTACACGCAATTGAAAATAGACAATTATGTATCGGTGATTGAAGTGGCGAATCGGATGCATCGCTTATGGAGTGATGGTTTTTGGATGAAGTTGACCATGGCTCATGGCTGTTATTGGGCTAAATGCACGTTTTGCGATGTTCGTTTGCCTTATATAGCCGATTATGAGCCTATGGCCGCCAAATTAATTTGCGACCGCATGGAAACCATGATGGCACAAACCGGTCGTAATGGTTTTCATTTTGTAGATGAAGCGGCACCGCCGATGCTGATGAAGGCGTTGGCTTTAGAAATCATTCAACGAAAATTAACGGTAAGTTGGTGGGCCAATATTCGATTTGAAAAACGATTCACCGGCGATTTGTGTAAACTCCTACACCAAGCGGGCTGCATTGCGGTTTCGGGTGGTTTAGAAGTAGCCTCGAACCGTTTATTGGAATTAATTCAGAAAGGGGTGAGTGTTGAACAAGTGGCTCGTGTAACCCGTCATTTTACGGAAGCCGGTATACAAGTGCATGCTTATTTGATGTATGCTTACCCAACACAAACCGTACAAGAAACCGTTGATTCGTTAGAAATGGTGCGTCAACTTTTTGCTGCGGGAGTTTTACAATCGGCGTTTTGGCATCGTTTTGCCTTAACGGTGCATAGTCCAATTGCCGTAAACCCGAATGCCTATCAAATTCACATCAAAGAAAAAGAGGATGGTCCATTTGCGAATAACGATTTGACCTACGATGAACAAAAACCGGTAGACCATGATCGTTTTTCGTTTGGGTTACGAAAGTCCTTATTTAATTATATGCAGGGGCAATGTTTAGATAAGCCATTACAAGAGTGGTTCGATTTTTCCATTCCGAGTACGCGGGTTGCCCCTAACTTTATTGAATCGTGTTTGAACGAAGAAACCTTAGCGAATCATCCACCGCATGCCCAAGTATTTTATGGTGGGCCTATGCCGGATATTGTAACGGAGACCCAATCGAAAAAAGGTAGACAACGGGTTGTGATGGTTTTTACGTTTGAAACAAAACGCAAAACCCTTCGAGTCAATATACCGGAAGATCGTGGGGTGTGGTTTTATGAAAAACTGAAACAATGGCAAGTGAAACCGGAAACCATGGTGGCGATAGAAGCCGATTACGAAGCCCAAGGTTGGGAGGATTTTGATTTATTTTGGTATAATAAACCGGTATCGAACTTAGCTGAAGTTGGATTGTGGGTTTTGTAATTTCCCGGCTGTTTTAATTCGTTGATTAAGGATTTGGACGTTGACCCGCATTGCGGCTAGCCCCGGCTGCAGCGGTTATGCCGTGCCCCAAAAAACAAATTGGAAATTGAATAAACCATGAGCACGGCATTTGAGCGAAAGACGGGCCGGTTGATGATTAAAGATTTGCCGATGCCGCTTCAAAAAAAAACGATGTCTTGAAGGACATCGTTTTTGATTTGAATTAATAATTTGAAATTACAACGTACGTTTGATTTCGATTTCTTCGTAACCTTCGATGATATCGCCGGTGCGGAGATCGTTGTAATTTTTGATACCGATACCGCATTCCATACCCGGCATAACTTCTTTCACATCGTCTTTGAAACGTTTCAAGGATGACATTTCACCGGTATAAATTACGATACCATCGCGTATGAGATTGATTTTGGTGTCGCGCTTAATTTTACCTTCAAGCACATAACAACCGGCGATGGCGCCAACCCCGGTAATTTTGAATACCTCGCGGACTTCAATATTACACACGGCTTTCTTCTCGATTTTCGGTTCAAGCATCCCTTCCATCGCACTGCGAATTTCATCGATGGCATCGTAGATGATGGAGTAGTAACGGATTTCGATGTTTTCGTTTTCGGCGAGACGGGCGGCTTGGCTGGAAGGACGAACCTGGAAGCCGAGGATGATGGCATCGGAGGCGGTAGCCAACAATACATCGGACTCGGTGATTTGTCCAACCGCTTTGTGCACCACCGATACGGCCACTTCTTCGGTTGATAATTTCTGCAAGGAATCGCTGAGGGCTTCCACAGAACCATCCACATCCCCTTTGATAATCACATTGAGTTGTTTGAAGTTTCCGAGGGCTAAGCGGCGACCAATTTCGTCGAGCGTGATATGCTTTTTAGTACGCATACCTTGTTCGCGTAAAATTTGGGCGCGGTGGGTAGCAATTTCTTTGGCTTCGTCTTCATCTTCGTACACACGGAATTTTTCACCCGATTGTGGTGCTCCATTCAAACCTAAAATTTGAACAGGCGTTGAAGGTCCGGCGGTTTTCTTTTTCTTACCGCGTTCATCGGTCATAGCTTTTACGCGACCATAAATAGAACCGGCTACCACCATATCGCCAATTTTCAAGGTACCGGCTTGAACCAATACGGTTGATACGAATCCACGTCCTTTATCGAGCGAGGCTTCAATAACGGTACCATTGGCAAAGCGATCGGGATTGGCTTGTAAATCGAGCAATTCCGATTCGAGTAATATTTTTTCCAACAACAAATCGATGTTTAAACCCGATTTGGCTGAGATTTCTTGCGATTGGAATTTACCGCCCCATTCTTCTACTAAGATATTCATACCCGAGAGTTGTTCACGGATACGTTCCGGATTGGCACCATCTCGGTCTACTTTATTGATGGCAAAAATCATAGGTACACCGGCGGCTTGGGCGTGGCTTATGGCTTCACGGGTTTGAGGCATTACGGCATCATCGGCGGCTACCACAATCACCGAAATATCGGTCACCTTGGCACCACGAGCACGCATGGCGGTAAACGCTTCATGTCCAGGAGTATCGAGGAAAGTAATTTCTTTTCCGTTGGGAAGTGTTACTTCATAAGCCCCGATATGTTGGGTGATTCCTCCCGATTCGCCGGCTACTACATTAGTACTGCGGATATAATCGAGCAAAGAGGTTTTACCATGATCGACGTGCCCCATGATGGTCACGATAGGCGGACGAGGTTTCAAATCTGCCGGATCGTCGAGGGTATCCATTTCTTGTTCGGCCTCTTGTTCAAGGTCGATGAATTCTACTTCATACCCAAATTCACTGGCTACCAATTCAATCACCTCGGCATCGAGGCGTTGATTGATGGATACCATGATGCCCAAGCTCATACACTTTCCGATAACATCGGAGAAGCTTACGTTCATGAGGTTAGCCAATTCGCTCACCGAAATAAATTCGGTCAACTGTAATTTATGTTCACCGCCTTCGTACAATTCCATGGCGCGTTTTTCGGCCATTTCTTCGCGTTTCGAGCGACGGTATTTTGCTTTAGTACCTTTGCCACGTTGGTTATTCCCCAATTTAGCCAAGGTTTGCTTAATCTTATCTTGAATTTCGTTGGCGTCGACCACTTTATCATCATCGCGGCGTTGACCGGGACGATTGTTATCGCGGCGATTATTATTGCCTTGTTGCGGACGGTTATTATTATCGCGTTGACCACCGCCACCTGTTTGACCGGCTGGTTTTTGACCTTCGGCACCAGCCACTGGAATACGTTTGCGTTTACGCTTTTCCATTGGTTTTTTATCGCGGTCTACCGGCAATTCAATTTTACCGATAATTTTTGGTCCGGCTAATTTATCGCGTTGCAGGGTATGCAATTCCACCTTTTCCGGTTCTGCCGCTTTTGGAGGTTCCGTTGTGGGAGCAACATCCGGTGTTGGAGCTGCAACCTCAACAGGTGGAGCGGGTTTTTCTTCTACTTTGGGTACTTCAGGTGTAGGAGCGGGTTTTTCTTCCACTTTTTTCACCTTGGGTTTATTCAAATCGATGGTGCCTAAAATTTTTGGCCCTTCAATTTCAGGGGCATCAATTTTAACCCGTTCAGGTTCAACCACTTTCTTAACCTTGGGTTTCTTGGGCTCTTCTTCTTGCGCCTTGACCTCTTCGGCTGGTTCAACCTTTTCCACTTTGGGAGCCGGTTTAACTTCCGGTTCGGGTTCGGGCTTCGGTGCCGGTTTCGGATTGATATCAATCTTTCCTAATACCTTAGGCATTTCAACTTCAGGCGCAGCAATTTTCACTGTTTCCACCACCGGTTTTTCAGGCTTAGCTGCTGCCTTTTTTTCCTCTGCAGCGGCGGCATTGCCTTTAGCCAATACCACGCTGTCGCTTTTCTTTTTGGCAGCGCGTTCGGCATCATACTCCGCAATAAGCGCGTCGTACATATCGCCTGAGAGTACAGGATCCGGTTTATTATCTACCGAAAATCCTTTACCCGTTAGGAATTCAATAATAGTGGTTTTACCCACGTTGAACTCCTTGGCGGCCTTCATAAGGCGAATTGTATTGCTGCTTTCTGACATGTTTACTTTCCGTCGTTTTCTTTAATTTGTCTGTTTTGGCGTTTTAAAACCGAACCTTTACCGCCAACAGACATGCCGTAAAGGTAAGGGTTTCGGAGGAATTACTCGAACATATCTTCATCGTTGAATTCCACACTCAGGATACGCTTCACGTCTTGAATGGTGGTTTCTTCCAAATCGGTACGACGAATTAATTCTTCATCGCTGAGGTTCAAGATACTACGGGCGGTGTCGCATCCAACTTTCTTGAATACATCAATTACCCATGCATCAATTTCATCGGCAAATTCTTCCAAGTCGATATCAAATTCACCTTCTTCCAAATCGTCGCGGAATACATCGATGGTATATCCGGTTAATTCTTGGGCTAATTTAATGTTGACCCCACGGCGACCGATGGCCAAGCTAACTTGGTCGGCTTTCATGAAGACTTCGGCATATTTCGTTTCTTCCACAATTTTCATACTGCTGATTTTAGCGGGCGTAAGCGCACGTTGAATCAACAATTGCGTATTGTTGGTATAGTTAATGATATCGATGTTTTCGTTTTTCAATTCACGTACAATGCCATGAATACGGCTACCTTTCATACCCACGCAGGCACCTACGGGATCGATGCGGTCGTCGTAACTTTCAACCGCTACTTTAGCGCGTTCACCGGGTTCGCGAACAATTTTCTTAATCACAATTAAGCCATCGAAAATTTCAGGCACTTCCAATTCAAGCAACTTGGCCAAGAAGGTAGGATGTGTGCGTGAAACAATGATAGTAGCCGAATTACCACGCAATTCCACTTTCTTCACTACGGCACGTACCGTTTCTCCTTTGCGGAAATAATCGGTTGGAATTTGTTCCGATTTCGGCAAAATCAATTCATTGTTTTCATCGTCGATGAGCAAAATCTCTTTGCGCCATACCTGATAAACTTCACCGGAAATGATATCGCCTTCGCGTTGACGGTATTTATCGAGTAAGATATTCTTTTTCAAATCGTTGATACGCGAGGCTAAGGTTTGTTTGGCGGCTAAAATAGCACGACGACCAAAACTTTCCATTTCCACCACTTGGTAAACCTCGTCGCCAATTTCATAACTTTCGTCCAATTTCTTCGCTTCCGACAATTCAATTTGGGTGTCATCGTTCATGATATCGGCATCGGCCACTACTTCACGGCGTTGGAAAATCTCCAAGTCACCCGTTTGGTCGTTTACAATCACGTCGAAGTTTTCGTCGGAATAGTATTTTTTACGCAACAAGGTTTTGAATACATCTTCAATCACCTTGATGAGGGTCGGACGATCAATTTGTTCGTCGTTCTTAAACTCCGAAAACGAATCAATCAAATTAACACTGGACATAATGTATGGTTTTAAATGAACAGAATAAGGGGTTAAAATTCAATGCAAACCGCGGCTTCTTTGATTTGGGAAAAGGGTATTACCAGGGTTTCAATTTGGGCCGGACTGCTTTTTTTAGTTTTAATGGTTTTTTCGAGGGTGATTTGATCTTCCTCCACCGCCGTTAAGCGGGCTTCATGCACGGTTTTTTCTTCATCGTTCAAGGTCACTTCCAACAAACGACCAATATTATTACGATATTGGCGGATTAATTTCAGTGGGGCACCAATGCCCGGACTCGATACTTCGAGGGAGTAATCGCCTTCGGGGTATAAACCGGCTTCTTCAATGCGTTTGCGCATTTGACGGTTAATTCGAATCGATTTCTCCAAATTAAAGCCGGAATCGGCATCCAAATAGAACTTATAATTGTTGGTTGGAGTCACTTTATGTGACACCAAAAAACAATCGGTACCTTCCAATACCTCGTTCATCATTTGGGCGATATGTTCCTGTGGAGTCATGTTTGATAAAATAAAGAAGGGAACTTTTCAGTTCCCTCCGGCACATCAAGGATGCAAAAGTACGAGTAAAAAGGCGATTTTACAAACAATACGGCATTTTTTTAACAATAAAACTACCTTAGCGGGCGCTGGCGACCGTTGTTAAGTTCGAAATCTGATGCCGTTGGTACATATGGTAGCCTGTTAGGGCAATCATGGCGGCATTATCGGTACAATATTTCGGAGAAGGGATATAAACCGTCCAACGGCGTTGAGCGGCTAATGCCGTTAATTCACGGCGAAGTCCGCTATTGGCACTCACCCCACCCGCCAACGCAATATGCTTTATTCCGGTTTGCTTCACCGCCGCACTTAATTTCTTCAATAAAATGGTAACCACACTCGATTGAATGGAAGCGCATAAATCGTTGCGGTTTTCTTCAATAAATGCCGGATTCAGGGCTTGTTGCTTCTGTAAAAAATACAAAATGGAGGTCTTGAGCCCTGAAAAGCTAAAATCTAAATTAGGAATATTCGGCTTAGCGAATTCGAAGCGTTTGGGGTCTCCCAATTGGGCATATCGGTCAATTAATGGTCCGCCGGGATAAGGCAAACCCAACATTTTAGCGGCTTTATCGAAGGCTTCACCGGCCGCATCATCGATGGTTTCGCCTAAAATTTCCGTTTCCAAGGGGGCTTTCACCAATACCAATTGGGTATGTCCACCCGAAACCGTTAAACACAAAAACGGGTAAGGAATATTGGGGTGTTCAATTAAATTGGCAAAAACATGGGCTTGCATGTGGTTGACCGCCAAGGTAGGAATGCCGCGGGCTTGAGCAAAAGCCTTGGCAAATCCGGCCCCAACCAATAAAGAACCAATTAATCCGGGCGACTGGGTATACGCCACCGCATCAATATCGGCGGGTGTTAATCCCGATTCGCGAAACGCATCGTCTACCACAGGCACAATATGCCGAATATGCAGTCGGGACGCCGATTCGGGCACTACCCCTCCGTATTCTTCGTGAATGGTTTGTGTGAAAATAATATTCGATAAAACTTGCTCGTCGCGAACAATCGACGCGGATGTTTCATCGCAGGAACTTTCAATACCTAAAATGGTTAAAGAGGCCATGTTTCGCTTACCAACGCAAAATTTTGGTTTCGGTGCGTTTGGGTTTCAAAACCGGTAATTTATTTTTATTGTACGACAATTGGTCTTCTTTCGGTGTATCGTATGTCTTCAATTGTAATAATAAATTGATTTTCCCGAAATGATTTTCCTTATAAAAGGCATTGTACAAGGCATCTATTTCTTTTTCGTCGGTTTGAATTTGCAAACGAGCCTTATCTGTTGTGAATGTAAAACGTAAGCTATCCCATTCTACCGATTCAATGGTACCATATAAAGTCATGGTGCCATAATATTTGGCCGGATCAAAGTCCATAGCATCGCAACAACGTTGTGAGGCACTGGTAATATTATCTTCATCTACCCCGCGATAAGTACGAAAATCGCAAGCATAAAAAGTGGCCGATAATTTATCGAAACGCCCACAAACAGGCTCTTGTCCGGGTAATTGATAGGTCGAAAAAAAGTCTTTATCAACCACTTGAATTTGGGCCGATTTATAACCCATGGTGTAAATTTCTTGGGCGAATAAGATCGTGCCCAGAAACATGAATAGCGCGGTAGAAACAATTTTTTTCATCGGGAATAACATAAAATCAAACAAATATAAAGTTTGCTACGTCAAAGTAGCAACAAATTATTTAAAAAGTGGAATTTGTGTTCTTTGAATGAATTTTCACTATATTTACAAAACGTATCGTTCTTTTATGAAACTCCAATTTTTCGCCTTGGCCTGCTTAGGTCTAACCTTATTCACTGTTTCTTCTTGCAAAAAGGGAAACAACAACAATAATAATAACAATAACAATTTGGTGATTGTGCCTATCGACCGTTCCGATACCACCTCTTTGCCTTCAGCATTGCCCAACTTACCCATTTCAATCGATTTCTCGAATCCGCCCAATGGTCCTATCTTGGTAGATACCTTCGCTACCAAAGTAGATGAATTCATTGGCCCTTATGGTTTCAACAAAAACCAAATGACCAAAGTAATTGTGAAGAAATTACGCATGAACATTGAAAACACTACGGCACAAACCTTCAACTTTGTGAAAGACACCTTGATGAGTGTTCAAATTTATGTAGATAGTTTCGGTGGAACAGCGCCTAAACGCGTGGCTTTCATTCAAAATGTATCGCGTAACGTGAACGTATTGGAATTCAATGTAGATGGCGATGATATTAAAGATTACTTCCGTGCCGATTACATGAAAATTTTATTGGGTTTCCGCACACAAGAAAATGAAACCTTGGATGTGAACGCCAAATTCCGTGTGAATTATACCTTCGAGGTAACCGCCGATCCGTCGAAATAATGAACTCATAAATCATTTAAATACCCTCTTCGGAGGGTATTTTTTTTTGTCCATTAAACCAATGTTTTTCGCATGAAATTATGCGGAATACCCACTTCTAAAAACACATCACCGTCACAAACGTAGCCCAATTTTTCATAAAATGGAATAGCAGTAGCCCGAGCATGTAAGGTAATGGTATGAACGCCTTCATGGAGGGCCATTTCTTCCATGGCCAACATCAATTGGCGTCCAAGACCTTTCCCCTGACATTCAGGCAAAACAGCCATTTGACGCAGTTTCCACGTGTTTCCCGACAGGGGCTTTGCCAATAAGCATGCTTGCACGCTCCCAACAACATCTTCCACAATGCCAATCACCTGGTGTGCTTCATCGCTCAAGTCTTCTAGACGTAAATCTAAACCCAAAGGTTCACGCAAAACCCGTTGGCGCAATTGTAAAACACCGGCATAGCGGGCATCTGAAATGGGTATAAAATCAATATGCATGAATTTCAAAAATACGGTAAAAATTGCCCAATTCAAGCGGTATTTAATCAAGCCCCTTTCAAGCGATTCATTTCGCAAAAAACTTGTCCACATTATTCTTAAAACGGATTAAAACGCCCTATTTTCAATACTTTTAACCTAGTTACCATTGTGTAAAACATAGGCCCTTCGCATACCAAAAACCTTGTAATTTTATTACCTTTGTGAGCCTTGTTGAAAATTCGTATGTTGTATCGAAATTTCTTTAAGAAAAACCAACCAAGAACCTAATTAAATTGAAGTATGTCATCGGAACAAGAAGAAATTAATAAGCCGGGTTACGGCGCAGATAGTATCCAGGTATTAGAAGGACTCGAAGCGGTTCGGAAACGCCCCGCGATGTATATTGGCGATGTAGGCGTAAAAGGCTTACATCACCTCGTTTACGAAGTAGTCGATAACTCCATCGATGAAGCCTTAGCCGGCTATTGTAAAAACATTACTGTTAAAATTTTGCCCGGCAATGGTATATCCGTCGAAGATGATGGTCGCGGTATTCCCACCGCCATGCACACCAAGGAAAAACGCAGTGCCCTAGAAGTGGTAATGACCGTATTGCACGCCGGGGGTAAATTCGATAAAAACACCTATAAAGTTTCCGGCGGTTTGCACGGGGTTGGGGTAAGTTGCGTAAACGCCCTTTCTACCCTCTTGCATGTAACCGTGCAACGTGAAGGCAAAATCTTCGAACAAGAATACAGCTGCGGTGCTCCAAAATATTCGGTGCGCGAAATTGGTACCAGCGAAAAAACCGGTACCCGCGTGGTGTTCCAACCCGATACCAGCATCTTTATTGTGTCAGAATACAACTACGATATCCTGGCAGCTCGCTTGCGCGAATTGGCGTTCTTAAACCGTGGTATCCGCATTCACCTCATCGATGAGCGCGAAGCCGACGAAAAAGGCGAGTTTTTGCAAACTACCTTCTTCAGTGAAGGCGGTATTGTAGAGTTCGTAAGCATGCTTGATAGAAATGGGAAACGCGAAAGTTTGTTGCCCAATCCCATTTTTGTGGAAGACCTCGATACGGAAAGCAATGTGAGTATTGAACTCGCCATGTTGTATAACAACTCCTATTCAGAAAATATTTTTTCGTACGTTAATAATATCAATACCATTGAAGGCGGTACCCACGTATCGGGTTTCCGCCGCGCCATTACCCGTGTGTTCAAATCGTATGGCGATAAAAACAAATTGTTCGAAAAGGCCAAAGTGGACATCACCGGCGACGATTTTCGTGAAGGATTAAGTGCGGTAATTTCGGTGAAAGTCCCAGAACCACAATTCGAGGGACAAACCAAAACCAAGCTCGGGAATAATGAAGTGATGGGTATTGTAGACTCTGCCGTGTCGAAAGTGCTCGATTCCTATTTGGAAGAACATCCCAAAGAAGCGAAAATCATCATCGATAAGGTAATCATCGCCGCTCAAGCCCGACACGCCGCCCGCAAAGCCCGCGAATTGGTGCAACGTAAAAACGTACTCACCGGCAGTGGACTCCCAGGAAAATTGGCCGATTGTAGCGATAACGACCCTTCGAAATGTGAACTCTACCTGGTGGAAGGGGACTCGGCGGGTGGTACGGCCAAACAAGGTCGTAACCGTCAGTATCAGGCCATTTTGCCTTTGCGCGGTAAAATCTTGAACGTTGAAAAAGCCATGCCGCATAAGGTGTTCGAAAACGAAGAGATTCGCAATATCTATACCGGACTTGGCGTAACCATTGGCACGCCCGACGACGCCAAAGCCTTGAACACCACCAAATTGCGTTACCACAAACTCATCATCATGACCGATGCCGACGTGGATGGTTCACACATTTCTACCCTTATCCTCACCTTCATGTACCGTTACATGAAAGAACTGGTAGAGCAAGGTTATGTGTACATCGCGCAACCGCCTTTATACCTCGTGAAGAAAGGCAACCAACAGCAATACGCCTACAACGAAGAACAGCGTAAACTCGTGGTGGAAAAACTCTCGGGCGGTAAAGAAGATTCAGTACACATCCAACGCTATAAGGGTTTGGGAGAAATGAATGCCGAGCAATTATGGGATACTACCATGAATCCGGACACCCGCACCCTCAAGCAAGTCACCATCGAAAGCGCCGCCGAAGCCGACCGCGTCTTCTCCATGCTCATGGGCGAAGAGGTTCCGCCACGCCGCGAATTCATCGAAAAACACGCCAAGTACGCCAATATCGACGTGTAAGGAACAACATCAAACGCATCAAATGCCCGGTTTCACGACCGGGTATTTTTTTGGCAGCGCAACCAAAGAACATCATGCAACAATCTCCCCGCTTTCCGCGCTGCATGGCAGCTTGCTCCAATCGGGGCTGAGGCTCATCGTCTATCACTTTCTTCAACATTTGATTCAGGCGAAACAGTAAAAAGGTTTATACAGGAAGGCCCGAGAAAAATAGCGTGAAGAAAATGACGATTTTTTTCGAAGAAATAAAAACATAATTCATCCGATGATGAAGCACTGCCGCTTGGTTCTATCTACAAAAGAAAACTAAAGCGATGAAGATGCATAGCTTTTTTATTTCCGATAAAAAAACAGAGCGAATAACGAAGCGTAAGCGAGTGGCTAACCTCATGACCTCGATACCTCTGTGAAACCACCTCTTCACCTCTGTGATAAAAAAACACTTCTATTATATAGTTCTCAGAACTGGGTTTATTCTTCGTTCGAGATGCCGGCAAAGCCGAACATCTCGAACAGCCAACTCCGTTTTTCGAAAGCCTTGATTTTTTGCTACTTTTTTTATCAAGAAAAAAAGTAGAACGTCAACATAAATCTCGATTCGACCTGAGAAAAAAGTAAAAACAAAAGAAAAAGTAAAAAACTACCCTGTTTATAAATATAAACCACCTCAATTACCACGCATCCTCAAACAACATGTACCTTTACAAACACACTTAAACAATAAACCATGGAATTTTTCTACGTAATCCTCGCCATCGCCGTTGCCATAATAGTAACCGGCGTTTACACCGTGCAACAAGGCACCATTGCCGTTATCACCATGTTCGGTAAATACCGCCGCATTGGCAAACCCGGCTTAAACTTTAAAATACCCGGATTGGAAAATATCTTCCGTCGTATTTCCATTCAAAACCGTTCGGTAGAACTGCAGTTCCAAGCCATCACCCTCGATCAGGCGAATGTGAACTTCAAATCGATGTTATTATACGCCGTTGTGGGTTACGAAGAAGAAACCATCAAAAACGTAGCCTTCAAATTTGTGGATGACCGCAGTTTAATGCAAGCCTTGGTGCGCACCATTGAAGGTTCAATTCGTGCGTTTGTAGCCACAAAACGTCAATCGGAAATCCTCGCTTTGCGCTCCGAAATTATTCTTCACGTAAAAGATCAAATTGATGTGCAATTGGAAAGCTGGGGCTACCACCTCATCGATTTACAAATCAACGATATCTCCTTCGACGAAGAAATCATGAAATCGATGGCCAAAGTGGTGAGCAGTAATAACCTCAAAGCCGCCGCCGAGAATGAAGGTCAAGCCTTATTAATTACTAAAACCAAATCGGCCGAAGCCGAAGGGAATGCCATTAAAATTGCTGCTGAAGCCGAAAAAGAAGCCGCTCAATTGCGTGGACAAGGTATTGCCTTGTTCCGTGCCGAAGTTGCCAAAGGGATGGCCACGGCCGCCAGAGAAATGGATGACGCCAATTTGGATGCCTCGTTTATTTTATTTTCCATGTGGACAGAATCGCTTCGTCATTTTGCTGAAAACGGGAAAGGCAATACCATTTTCCTCGATGGCTCGGTAGATGGTATGCAACGTACCGTGCGTGAATTAATGAGTGTTTCGGATGTGAATAAAAAAGCCAAATAATTCATGTTGTTTAAAGACGTTGTTGGACAAGCCGATTTAAAAAAGCAACTGCAACACATGGCCCTCAAGGGCGAAATTCCACACGCTTTATTATTGGCCGGCGAAGAAGGTTGGGGCGGTATGGCCTTAGCCATTGCCTTTGCACAATTTATATTTTGCACCCAACGCCAAAACGAGGATGCCTGCGGTACTTGTGCCAACTGTAAAAAAGTGAGCAGTTTACAACATCCCGATGTGCATTATTCCTTCCCCTTCGAAAAAGCGGATGGGAAAGACACCTTGAGCAATGAATACTTTGCCGAGTTTCGCCAATTTGTACAAACCAAGCCGTACGGCACTTTGGGCGATTGGTCGAAAGAAATTGAATCGAGCAAACAATTGAATATCACCGCCGTGGAATGCCGCGAAATTCTGCGTAAGCTCAGCATGCGGGCTTACGAAGGTGGTGCCAAAGTGCTCATTTTATGGAAACCTGAGATGTTGGGCAATGAGGGAAACATCATGCTCAAATTCATTGAAGAACCCACAGCCAATACCTATTTGCTTTTTGTTAGCGAAAACATTGAGGCCATTTTAGGCACCATTCGTTCCAGGGCGCAACTCATGCCCCTCAAACGAATTCCCGTTCCCGATATACAGGAAGCCCTTTTGCGAAAAGGCATTTCGGCCGAAAAAGCCCTGCCCTTGGCCCGCTTAGCCGAAGGTTCCTACCACCATGCCTTATTGCTTGCGGAAGGCGGCGATGATGATTTTCTCTTATTAACCCGAGAATGGTTGAATGCCATTTTCCAAAATAAAGGCGTTGATTTAGTACGCTGGGCCGATGGCTTGAGTTCCAAGAACAAAGACCAACAAAAAAACTTCCTCATTTATGTGTTGCAATTGTTCGAAGACACGCTCCGCATGAAAGAAATGGGAGCTGAACACGTTCTTTTATTAGAACAAGAAGCTCGCGTGGCGGATAATTTGATTCAAAAAGGATTGAAATCCAATCAAATTGCCGAATTAAACACCATCATCAACGAGGCCATTTACCACCTTGAACGGAATGCCCACGCCAAATTACTTTTTCATACCTTATCTTTACGCACTCAGGCGGTATTGAAACCTGTCGCCTAACCTTTTAACTTAAACACACGATAATTAATATATGGGATGTGGACATTGTGGAACCTCCAGTAAAGGCACCTTGCCGACCGGTTGTAAAGACCACGGCTCTTGCCGAAGCGGAGGATGCAATCGATTGAATGTACACGACTGGTTGAGCTTGGTTCCGGTAGCCGATTTTTCAAAACCATTTCCGTTCATTGAAGTCAGCTTCAACCACGGCAGTCGAAAAGATTATTATAAAACCAATACCCCTTACCTCTTCGAAAAGGGCGATTATGTAACCCTCGACAGCGGTTCAGGATCTTGGGATGTTGGCGTTGTTTCCTTAACCGGCGAATTGGTTAAGCTTCAAATGAAGAAAAAAGGCGTTAAGGAAACCAGCGAAGAACTCAAAGCCGTTTTGCATAAAAGCACCGAAGAGGAAGTGAATCGCATGCTTGAAGCCAAGAAATTGGAAAAAGATATGATGATTCGTTCGCGGGTGATTGCGCGTTCGTTGAACCTCGACATGAAAATTGCCGAAGTGGAAATGCAAGCCGATGGCAAAAAAGCCACCTTCTTTTATACCGCTGAAGACCGGGTGGATTTCCGTGAACTCATTAAACAGTATGCCGGCGAGTTTCGTGTAAAAATCGAAATGCGCCAAATTGGGATACGCCAAGAAGCCGCCAAAGTGGGCGGTATTGGTTCTTGTGGTCGCGAATTATGTTGCTCTACTTGGTTGAACGAATTCAAATCGGTGAGTACCACTGCCGCTCGTTATCAAAATTTATCCATCAATCAAACCAAATTATCCGGACAATGTGGCCGTTTAAAATGTTGTTTGAATTACGAATTGGATACGTATATGGATGCGTTGCGCGTGTTCCCCGATCATGCCGATAAGCTGAAAATGAAAGACGGTACCGCCTATCTTCAAAAGCGCGATATTTTCAAAAACCTCATGTGGTATAGTTTCGAGCGAAGCAATAAATTATACCCTTTGACCATTGAACGCGTGAATGAAATTGTTGAATTGAATAAAAAAGGCGTATTCCCCGACGAATTACAAGCCGTTGAAGTGGTCAAGAAATCGGCCCCTGCCGAGAAAAACGACTACGTAGATGTAGTGGGCCAATTCAGCCTGAAATCGTTGGAACGCGCCGGTAAAAAGAAAAAACAAAAGGAACGCGACAAACGTCAAGGTGGTCCTCAAACAGCTAACCCTGCCGGTCCAAAAACACAAGCCAATCAAGGTCCACGTCCGCCACGCCCCGAACAAAGCGGTAATAAACCGGCTCAAGGTGCCGGTGGAAATAAGCCGCAAGGCCAAGGACAAAATCCTAATCGTCCGCAAGGAAACGCGCCTAGACCGCAAGGAAATCAAGGACCTAAACCGCAAGGAAATCAAGGACCAAGACCACAGGGTAATCAAGGTCCTAAACAAGGCCCTCGCCCACAACAAGCCCAAGGTCCACGCCCTCCCCGTCCGGAACAAAGCGGTGACGGGAAACAGCGTCCACCCGGTGGCAAAATGCCCAAGAACCAAGGTCCAAAACCACAAGGGGAACAAGGTACCAAACCACCTTCCGGCGAGGCCGTATAAATTCGTGTTGGTATAAATTTTTTATATCTAGACATGCAGGGGTATCGGCTACCTTTGCACCCATATTTTTATGGCAAAAATCGCAATTAATATAGCAACCGGTTCTTTGCAAGCCGAAGAACAAATTGTTGGCATCGATTTAGGTACTACCCATAGTTTGGTAGCCATCATTCATCCAGATACCCAACAAGCGGTGGCGTTGAAAGATATCGACCAAACCACCTTGGTACCTTCCTTAATTCATTTAGGGGCCGATGGTCAAATTCATGTGGGCGAAGCGGCTCGTCCGTTTTTATTATTAGACCCGAGCCGAACCATTTATTCCGTGAAACGCTTGATGGGAAAATCGTATAACGATATTCGTCATCATGCCGATCAATTGGCTTATACCATTCAAGACGATGATGATGAGAAATTAGTACGCGTTAAAATTGACAATAAATACTACTCCCCCATCGAATTGTCCTCGCTCATTTTACGCGAATTAAAACTGCGGGCCGAACACGTTTTAAAAATGCCTGTTACCAAATGTGTGATTACGGTACCGGCTTATTTCAACGACGCCCAACGTCAAGCCACCCGCGATGCCGGTAAATTAGCCGGCTTAGATGTGTTGCGCATTGTGAATGAACCCACAGCGGCCAGTTTGGCTTATGGCTTAGGCACTCGCCAAATGGATAGTCGGATTGTGGCCGTATACGATTTAGGCGGTGGCACCTTCGATGTATCGATTTTGCGCATTACCGATGGCATCTTCGATGTATTAAGTACCCACGGCGATACGTATTTAGGAGGGGATGATTTTGACCGGGCTTTAGGGCAACATATTCAAACGGCCTTGGAATTGGATGTGGTAGCACAACATGATAAAGGACTTCAACAAGAAATTCGTTTGGCCGCTGAACAAGCCAAAAAAGCCTTGAGTCACGAAACGCAGTATACCATTTCCATTTTAGGTCGCGAACTTCAAATTACCCGCGATACCTTCAATAGCCTCATTCATGCCGATGTGGAACGCACCTTGAATTCGTGCCGCATGGCCCTTCGCGACAGCCAATTAAACGTACAAGATATTGATACGGTGGTAATGGTGGGTGGTTCAACCCGCGTGCCTTATGTGAAAGAACAAGTGTCCGCTTTTTTTGGAAAACCCGTGAACGATACGGTGAACCCCGACGAAGTGGTGGCCTTAGGCGCCGCAGTTCAAGCCGATATATTAGCAGGCAAAAACAACGATGCCTTATTGCTTGATATTACGCCCTTAAGTTTAGGTATTGAAACCATGGGCGGACTCATGGATGTATTGATTCCTCGCAATTCGAAAATACCCTCGAAAGCAGGACGCCAATACACCACACAAAAAGACGGACAATCGGGAATTCATATCAGTATTTACCAAGGGGAACGCGACTTAGTGGGTGATAACCGTAAACTGGGTGAATTTACCTTGAGCGGTATTCCGGCCATGCCGGCGGGCTTACCCAAAGTGGATATCCAATTTGTATTGGATGCCGATGGTATTTTACGCGTGAGTGCGAAAGAATTACGCAGTGGTGTGGAACAAAGCATTGAAATTAAACCGCAATATGGTTTGAACGATGCCGATGTGGAAGCCATGTTATTGGCGTCTATTACCCATGCCCGCGAAGACATTGCCACACGGGCCTTGGTGGAAGCCAGAACCGAAGCGCGACAATTAATCGATCAAACCAAGGTCTTCTTAGAAAAGCACACTGCCTATATTTCGGAAGAAGAAAAACAGGCGACGTTTACTTTGATTGACCAATTGGAACAACGCATGGCGGAAAACAATAAGGATGCCATTTTGCAATTCCGCGATAATTTAAACGATATTACTCGTCCATTCGCCGAGCGTGTTATGGACATTGCCATCGGCGAAGCTTTAAAAGGGAAAAACATCTAATTGCTCATGTCCAACACAGCCCATTTACAAACAAGCTATCCCGTGATGGAAACTTTTTATTCCATTCAGGGAGAAGGTTTTTATCAGGGACATGCGGCCTTTTTCATTCGTTTGGGCGGATGTGATGTAGGTTGTGTTTGGTGCGATGTAAAAGAAAGTTGGGATGCCGCAGCACATCCGAAGCGAACCGTATTGGATTTACTCAACGAAGTAAAAGCCAGTGGTACCCGCATCGTGGTAATTACCGGCGGAGAACCCTTGATGCACGATTGTACCGCTTTAACCGAAACACTTCGTGAGGCAGGATTTCAGGTGAATATTGAAACCAGTGCCTCCCATCCTATCAGTGGTACTTGGGATTGGATATGTGTTTCTCCCAAGAAATTCAAAGCGCCCTTACCCGATATCATGCAGATGGCCCACGAATTAAAAGTGGTTTGTTATCATAAAAGCGATTTGGCTTGGGCCGAAGAACAAGCCCAATTATGTGGCCAACAAACACAATTATACTTACAACCCGAATGGAGTCGCGAAAAAGAACGCCTCACCGATATCATTGAATTTATTGGTAAAAATCCACGTTGGATACTTTCCTTGCAAATTCATAAGTATATGGAAGTTCGTTAAAATTTAAGTTTTTTACCGAATAAAACGGGTTAAATTCGGCTATATTTGCCCCACATCGAAATTACTATGTTAGAAACATTAAAAGAAACGTTGCTAAATCCGGAATGGTATATTGAATACGGCGGATTTTATATTTTATTGGCCGTTATTTTTGCCGAAACCGGATTATTTATTGGTTTCTTTTTACCGGGTGATTCCTTGCTTTTCGTAGCCGGCATTTATGCTGAAAAATTAGCCGCTGAATTTTTCAATGTGCATTATATCGTTATCATGTTGCTCATTGCCTTGGCCGGTATTTTAGGCAATATAGTTGGATATTGGTTTGGCAACAAATCGGGCCCTTTGTTATACAAAAGAGAAGACAGTTTATTTTTCAAGAAGCGTCACCTCGAAAATGCCAAAACCTTTTACGATAAGAATGGGGCTCTGACGGTAATTGCGGCTCGTTTTGTACCCATCATTCGCACCTTTGTACCGATAGTAGCCGGAATGGTAAAAATGGATTTCCGCCGTTTTATGTTGTATAATGTGGTAGGCTCATTTGCCTGGGTATTCTCCATGATGTTTGCCGGTTTATTATTAAGCCAACAGTTTCCTTGGATCAAAGACCGTTTAGAAGTTATTGTCATCGGTATTATCTTAGTGACAACCTTACCCGTTATTTTCAAGTTTGTATTGGGTGGGAAGAAAGCCGAATAATTCGACATCCCTTCCAATCGATTTCGCTTATTCAATTCAAGTATTTCGTTTTTTTGTTTGAACTTGTCGTTCTATTTTTAGCGCATCATGACAAGTTCCGAAAACAAACGTTCCGCCATATTAAGTATCCCGGTTATTGTGGCCGCCTTAGGTTACTTTGTTGATATTTACGATTTAGTATTATTTAGCATTGTACGCAAACCGAGTTTAACCGCCTTAGGTTTAAGTGGCGAATCTTTAGAGAACAGCGGCTTGTTCTTGTTGAATGTCCAAATGGTGGGCATGTTATTCGGTGGTTTATTTTGGGGCATTTTAGGCGATAAAAAAGGACGGCTCTCCGTTTTGTTTGGTTCTATTTTAATGTATTCTGTGGCGAATATTTTAAATGCCTATGTAACGAATATAACCCAATATGGGATACTCCGATTTGTAGCGGGATTTGGTTTGGCGGGTGAATTAGGTGCAGGGATTACCTTAGTATCGGAAATTTTAAAGAAAGAACAACGTGGTTGGGGAACTACCTTAGTAGCTACTGTGGGTGTGTCGGGTGCCATATTAGCGGGTATTTTAGGTTTGAATATCAGTTGGACGAGTTGCTATTTGGTGGGTGGTGTTTTGGGCTTAAGTCTATTGCTATTGCGCGTAGGCGTATTTGAATCGGGCATGTATCATCAAACCAAAGCGGCAGGACATCAATTGGGGAGTTTACGCTTATTGTTTTCCAATGGGCGTAGGCGAATGATGTATTTAAAATGTATTTTAATTGGTTTACCCATTTGGTATACCATTGGTATTTTAATTACGTTGAGTCCAGAGTTAGGCAAGGAAATGGGCATTGTTGGTGATATTAAACCGGCCTTGGCCATTATGTATTGTTATGCGGGCGTAACCCTGGGCGATTTAGGTTCGGGGGTAATGAGTCAATTATTAAAAAGCCGACGAAAAGTATTGGCCTATTTTGTAGCGGCTACTTTATTGATGGTATTGGTTTATTTTCAAATGAAAGGCGCACAAGTTGGTACTTTATATGGGGTTATGTTGGTATTAGGATTTGCCGCAGGCTATTGGGCGGTATTGATGACCACTTCTTCGGAATTATTTGGTACCAATATTCGGGCTACGGTTACCACCTCGGTACCTAATTTTATTCGGGCGGCCTTGGTGCCAATCAGTTTAATGTATACGGGCTTGCAAAGCACCGGTTTAATGAAAACGGAAAGTGCATTGGCGACAGGCATTGTGTGTTGTGGCATTGCCTTATGGGCTGCTATTAAACTGCCTGAGTCGTATCATCACGAATTGGATTTCCACGAAGAACACGAATAGTTCACCGCACCTTGCTGTATATTTGCCGCATGGATACAATCAAATTCGGCACCGACGGTTGGCGTGCCATTATTGCGAAAGAGTATACAGTAGTGAACGTGGCACGTGTGGCCTATGCTACTGCCGTGTGGTTGAAACAAAAGAAAGATCGTCCAAAAGTTGTTATTGGCCACGATTGTCGCTTTGGTGGCGCCCTGTTTACAGAAACGGTTATTAAAGTATTGTGTGGTTTAGGGGTTGAAGTGGTTACTCCGAGAAATATTGTAGGAACACCTACTATCTCGTTTGGGGTATTAAATTACAAAGCCGATCAAGGAATTGTGATTACTGCGAGTCACAATCCGCCTTCTTACAATGGCTTCAAATTAAAAGGAGCTCATGGTGGTCCAACGCCGCCTTCACAAATTGCCGAAGTGGAAGCCTTAATTCCCGATCATGAAGTGAATATTGGTGGTGAATTAAGCGATTATGAAGCACAAGGATTATTGCATTATGTTGATTTGGAAACCGATTACGTGAATTATTTAATGGCCCAATTCGATATTGAAGCCTTACGTCAATCGCCGTTTAAATTAGCCTATGATGCCATGTTTGGTGCCGGACAAGGCGTTATTAAACGCTTGTTCCCCGATGCGGTGCATTTGCATTGTGAAGTAAATCCATCCTTCCAAGGAACAGCTCCCGAACCTTTGCATAAAAACTTATTGCAATTATCGGAAACCATTAAGAATACGCCTGAATTAAAATTAGGTTTAGCGAATGATGGCGATGCCGATCGGATTGCCTTGTACGATGAGAACGGAAATTATGTGGATTCGCACCATATTATTTTATTGTTGATTCACTATTTACACAAGTACAAAAACATGTCGGGAAAGGTGGCCATTGCCGCTTCTACCACCTTGCGTGTGAACAAACTTTGTGCCTTGTATAATTTGCCTTGCGAAGTAACTCCCATTGGTTTTAAGTACATCAGTGAAATTATGATGCACGAAGATGTATTGGTGGGCGGTGAAGAAAGTGGTGGTATTAGCGTGAAAGGACATATTCCTGAGCGCGATGGCATTTATGATGGTTTGGTGATTTATGAATTCATGCATAAAACCGGTAAATCCTTGAGTGAATTGTGTCGAGAGATTTATGCCTTGGTGGGAGAATTCCATTATGAGCGTGCCGATTTAACCTTAACCGAAGAGGCAAAACAAAAGGCCATGGCTTTATGCAAAGCGGGCATTAAAAATTTCGGTGAGTTTACGGTGCAAGAAGAAATTACCATTGATGGTTATAAGTACGCCTTGAATAATGATTGTTGGACCATGATACGTGCATCGGGTACGGAGCCATTATTAAGGGTTTATGCTGAAGCAAACACACGTGAAGAGGTATTGCATTTATTGCAAACGGTGCGTGCAACATTAGGCGTATAATCAGGAAAATATTTTTATTTAAATCGGGCGAAAAACATTCGCCCGATTTTTTTTTGGAACAGAATCCGCCTCAGGCGGGATAGGATTGGATTGGTTGTGTGGGCGAATTGAATTCGCCCACACAAAAACAATTCGGAGGTAGGTAGAGAAAGGGCATGCCCTGACTCCATTTGAACCCATTTTTATCACAGAGGGATGGAGGTGTTTTCACAGAGGAAGAAAGAAGAAGACGATGCCAAAATAGCCTTGATGGTAGTGGAAAGCCCAGGGCATAAGCCGGACGAATTTCTAGGTTGTTTGAAAAATAAATATTCGGCTTAGGCCCTGGCTTGGAGCGGACAGCAAGAAGAAGATGAGGGAAGCGATGATGATGCGCTTCTAAAAAAACTAATCTTTCCAGAGGTAAGGAAATAGTAATAGGCTGAGCGCGACGATGAGTAAATCGAGTAAAAGCAGAACGCCGAAGAATGTCCACCAATTGGATACGGCCATGGGGGTGAAGAGTGGGCGGCTTAAATCGGACAGTAAAATGAGTTGGGGTACTACCAAGGGAAAACCGAGGATGGCGATGAGGGCGGAATTGCCGCCTGCCCTACCCGCGATGGCCGCTAACAAGGTAAATAACATGGCCATGCTGAAGCCACCGCAAACCGCTAATAAAATAAATTTACCGGCTTGCATGGCGGGCATGCCTAAGAGTAGCATGAATAAAACGAAGGCGACTAAACTCATGCTCGTCATGAGCACGATATTGTAGGTGAGTTTTGAAATGATGATGTCGCGCGGGTGATGCAAGGTGTAATAATACAATTGCCGGTGTTTGCTTTCTTGTAAGAAACTTTTGGCCACGGCATTGATGGCGACGAATAATAGAATGAGCCAATAGAGCGCGTTCCAGACTTCGCCTTCCGGACTTTCCTGCAACATGTAAATGGCGAACACCGCACTAATTAAATACAACAACAAGCCATAGAGCGAATATTTTTGACGCCACTCGAGCCGGATGTCTTTTTCAATAATGCGAATGATTTTTTGCATGTCGCTATTTTTGAGGGCGATAATTGGCCGGTACTGCGTATGGAAAATCGATATCTGGATTGATATCAAATTTGTTGATTTCCATATTAAGTTCCACAACGCCTTTGGCATCTTGCACATGGTAATTGCGCAAGGTGGAAACGCGGGTATTTTGTTGCGGTTCGTAACGTTCAAATTGAATAAGAATAGAGCTGGCCGATTCGCCGCGATTGGTTTGAACATGGAGTTGCTGCAAGGTGGTATCGGCCGGATTGATATTGATTTGATTGTTCCCTGAATTTCCTTTGATATCGATACGCATAGAATTCCCCATGCGTTTCACATCGGTAATTTGTCCGTCGGTAGCAACGGATTGTCCAATGATTAAATTCTGCAATGTTTTAAAATCAACTTCTAGGTTGATGAGTTTTTGCAAGCCATTGTAACTATAGAGATAAGAACGTTTGTTGATGCGTTCCATGGCTTTCACGCTATCGGGGGTGATGATGGCACGTGCCACTTCGCCCACAATAGGCGCATGAATGCTAACCCAAATGACTTTATTATTCAGCAATCGAAAATTGGCATTGAAGGATTGTTTTTTACCGTTCGATTCGAGATTCATTTTGGCTTTGCATTGAAAGCGTTCGTAAGGAATATCGGTGGCGGCAATCCAATGGCGAGCAATTTGCACATCGGCCATAGCGCTTTTGTAGGCAGAACTGTCGGAGGGGACAGTGATTAAATTACCGCGAACAATTTTTCGTTCAATGCGTTTTTCTTTGCGTTCTTCCTTCTTTTCATTTTTAATAAAGAAAGGTTGAACCCATTGACAGCTCGAGGTGAGGAGTATCAAAAAACTCGCCACGATGTAAATTGATTTATTCATTCGGGAGTCCGTCTTTAATTTTTTTATCGAGGAGTTGTGGGGTTGGGCTCAAGCGTTTGGCTCGATTCCAAAAGTCGATGGCCTCTTTGGTTTTTCCGTTTTTGTAAAGAATATCGCCGTAATGTTCTAGGAGAGTTACATCGGGTTCGGGCGAAACGGCCAAGCATTTTTCCATCCAAATCAAGGCATCGGCATAGCGTTTTTGTTGGAATAAAATCCACGCATAGGTATCTAAAAACGAGGGCGTTTCGGGGGCTAATTCCAAGGAGCGTTTCGATAATTTTTCAGCACGTTCTAAGCTTATGTTTCGCAAAGATAAATAATAGGCGTAGTTGTTCATGGTGCTGGCATCTTGCGGATTGAATCGCAAGGCGCGTTCGTAACTGGAATCACTTTCCGTGTAACGATTTTCTTGATGGTACAAATCACCCAAGGCCGCATGGGTTTGTCCAAGCAAAACCGGATTTTCAGGTTCTAAATCCAATACCCGATTAAAAGAAGAAAAGGCTGCTTTATTTTCTTTCTTCATGCTATACGCCAAGCCTTGATAAAAAAACGTAGTGGGATCGTTGGGATAAAGCAACAAGGTTTTATTGCACCAAACCAACGCGCTATCCCATTGTTGTTGTTCACTGAAAATGGAAATGACTTGATGCCAGTTCGATAATTTGGAGGGATCTTTTTCTAGACTGCGTTGATAGTAAGGTAAGGCGCTATCGCTTTGCCGATTGAAATACAGCACATCGGCATAGAGCGCGTTGGCGATGGCATTTTCGGGCGATTGATCGACAATATCTTTAGCCAGCGATTGAATTTTGGTTTTTTCTTGGGCACTTCCCCGATCCATTTTTTCCAAGGAAGGCATTAAGAGGGCTACCTTCATTTCTACATCCAGGTTCTTATTTTTCATAACCTGTTGCATGTACTGATCGTAGCGTGTTAAATTATTGATGCTTAAATAATATTCGGCTAAGGCCACTTGAGCAATTGGGTCGGACGCGTAATTGTTTTCTAAGTCTACATAAAGCGCCTTGGCTTTTTCGGGTTGTTTCCCTTGCTCGTAAACATCAATCAACATCACGCGGTATTGCACCGATTCAGGATAGGTTTTACACAAGGTTTCTAATTCAGCGGCGGCCTTATCAAATTGTCCTAAGGATTCATAAATACTTTTGCGTTGCAAGACCAATTCTTCATTGAAGCCGGTTTTCGATTCGTAGTAGGTGAGTGTTTTTAACGCATCGTCGAATTGCTTATTGCGCAATTGAAACATCGCCTTTTTATACACATAATCGTAATCGCGGGGGTTCTTGCTAATTAAGTCGTTTAAGACTTGCTCTGCTTGTTTGTTTTTCTTTTGGTAGGCCAAGACTTGCACATAAAAATCGGCCATGAATTTATTGTCGGGTTGCAAGGAAACCGCTTTGGCCGCATGCTGTTCGGCATTGGGTAATTCTTGGCGTTGATAATACAAGGTGGCCAATCGGAAATGGGCCGTTGCATTGTTCGGATAACGGGTTAACAAATTCGCGTAAAGTCCTATGGCATTTTTGGGATCCCCATTCAAGCGTTCGTTTTCGGCATCGAAAAACAAGTTTGATTCTTCGGGCGAAAAATCGGGATTGGCCGAGACGGTTTTATTGGTATTGCTTTGTGCCGTTTTTTTACTAACGCAAGCGCTCTGTTCTAACAGAACAACCAAGAGCAGGAGTCCATAAAAAAAACGTAGTTGCATATTAACGGGTAAAGGAGTAATCGCCTAAGCTCAATTCGTCGGTTTTACCTTGAACCGATACATGATTCCCTAAGAGGCTCATGTGCAGGTTGGCGGCATTCACCAAACAATGTTGGCCAATAATACTGCGTCGAATAACCGACGATTCCACAACGGCACCGGCTTCGAGCGATACATAAGGTCCAACCACGGCATTGCGTACCACTACATTATCGCCAATGAAACATGGCGGAATAATGGTAGCATTTTCAATACGCGCTGTAGGCATAATTAAATTTTCAGTTTCTTTTTTAATTTCCAACATACGCTCCAAGGTGTACAAGGTAGCATCTTTATTACCACAATCGAGCCATTCTTCCACTTGGTCGCTGTAAAAAGCCACGCCTTTTTCCTTCATGTTTTCCATGGCATCGGTAATTTGATATTCGCCTTTTAAACGAATATCATTATCGATGAGGTATTGTAATTCGGCTTTTAAATTTTCGCCGTCGCGGAAATAATACACCCCAATGATGGCTAAATCGGAAACAAAGTCTTTAGGTTTTTCAATGAACTCGGTAATGCGTCCTTCTTCATTCATTTTCACTACGCCGAAGGCAGAAGGATCATCCACTTTCTGTGTCCAAATAATGGCATCTTTCGAGGTATCGATGGTGAAAGTGGCTTTGAATAAAGTATCGGCGAAAGCAATGAAGGTATTCCCGGTCAAACATTCGGCGGCGCACAAAATGGCGTGCGCGGTTCCTAAAGGTTCATCTTGATAAAATATTTTCCCTTGGGCACCAAACGAGGCAGCCACTTGCAACAAATCGCGTTCGGCATCGGCGCCAAATAAGCGACTGATTACAAAAGCGATTTCACCTATAGGTTGATTGGCGGTTTTCACAATATCTTCCACAATACGATGCACCATGGGTTTACCGGCAATTGGTACCAAAGGTTTCGGGGTTGTTACCGTATGTGGTCGCATGCGTTTACCCATGCCGGCCATAGGGATGATGATATTCATGTTAGTTGTTTTTTATTTTTATCCTCAATACGTGTTTCGGGCTTGAAACAGAGGGTGCAAAGGTATTATTTATTGTGCAAATGGACTTAAAATACTCTTTTTTCAAATCTCCAATTGTCCAACCCGAGTTTAACGTGCAATTGGTATATTTGCCCAACTCGAAACCACGAATCGATGCGTAGTTTCGTCTTTTCAATTTATGTTGTATTTACTTCCATTTATTTCGGCGTTTATTGGGTGGGTAACCAATTGGCTTGCCATTAAAATGCTTTTCCACCCACGTAAACCCATTAAAATAGGGCCTTTTGTATTGCAAGGCATTTTCCCAAAACGCCAGGTGCAAGTAGCGCAACAATTGGGACAGGTAGTGGCCACGCATTTATTGTCCATCGACGATTTAACGGCCAAACTGCATTCGCCCGAATCCACCGCCGCTATTTTACCGATTATTGAGAAAAAAGTGGACGATTTCATCCATCATAAACTCACCGAAGAACTGCCTTTATTGTCGATGTTCATTAAAGATAAAGCCATCGACAATATCAAGAAGGGCATCATCAACGAATTCGAATCGATGTTTCCGGAAGTTACCGGCCATATTGGGAATCATTTGAAAGCGAATTTGAATGTGGAAAAAATGGTGGCCGACAAGGTAGCCGCTTTCGATTCCGACAAGTTGGAAGCCATGTTGGTGGGCATCATGAAAAAAGAATTTGTATTTATTGAAGTGATAGGTGCTGTATTGGGCTTCCTGATTGGATGCTTGCAATTGGCCTTATCGATGTTGGGATAATTAAACCGAAGAACACCATGAAATTAGCCGATCGTTTACAGAAAATCAATGAACCGCAAACCATTAAAATGGCGAAAATGAGTCGCGAATTACGCGCTCAAGGCATTGACGTTATCGATTTGAGTTTAGGCGAACCCGATTTCGCTACGCCGGAACATATTCAAACTGCGGCCGTTCAGGCCATGAAGGACGGTTATACGAAATATACTCCCGTGGCCGGTTACCCAGAATTGCGCGAAGCCATTGTAGAAAAACTCAAGCGCGATAATGGCGTTCATTTTACCGCAGCGCAAGTGTTGGTGTGTACCGGCGCGAAGCAGTGTATTGCCAATGTGTTTTTAAGCTTGCTCAACGAAGACGATGAAGTGATTATTCCGGCTCCTTATTGGGTTACCTATGCCGATTTAGTGTCTTTGGCCGATGGCAAGGTGGTTCAATTGAATACCACCATTGAAAACGATTTCAAAATTAGTCCGGAACAACTTAAAGCCGCCATTACCCCCAATACCAAAGCCTTTATATTCTCTTCGCCTTGCAACCCGTCGGGCACTATTTATTCGCGCGAAGAATTAAAAGCCTTGGCAAATGTTTTCGCTCAACACCCCAATATCATTGTTATTTCCGATGAAATTTACGAGTATATCAATTTCAGCGGAAAGCACGAAAGCATTGCGCAATTCCCCGAAATGGAAAATCGCGTGGTCGTTATCAATGGTTTATCGAAAGGGTATGCCATGACGGGTTGGCGTTTGGGCTATATGGCCGGTCCACAAGAAATTATTTCCGCCTGCGAAAAAATTCAAAGTCAATTTACGTCGGGGGCTAATTCCATCACCCAACGCGCGGCTATCACTGCCCTTTTGGGCGATATGCAACCTACCGAAACCATGCGTCAAGCCTTCGAGCAACGACGCAATTTTGTGGTGGATGCTTTGCAACAAATTCCTAACCTGCGTGTGAATCATCCGGAAGGTGCCTTTTATGTTTTCCCCGATGCTTCGTATTTTATTGGACACGGCGATATTCACAACAGCATCGATTTGTGTATGTATTTATTGAAAGAAGCCCGTGTATCGTGTGTGGCCGGCGAAGCCTTCGGCGACCCAAATTGCTTCCGCATTTCCTATGCCACCTCGATGGATAAACTCCAAGAAGCTACTAAACGTTTACAAGCAGCCTTTGCGAAGTTGCAACGGTAGGTAGTCGCTTTCACACTCGCACTCGCACTATTTTTGGGCTGTCGGCTTCTTCTCTTTCTTCATCTACTATCCATCCCTTCCGGGGTCCGCTGCGCTCCCGCCCCGATTCGTTCCTCTCGGGGCCGAGCCCTACAGGCATGGCAGCCATTCAACGCAATCTCTTTCTCGTTCCAAATTATTTATAAATGACAATATGAACAAGCACATTCGCTTCCGCTTTGTTTCTCGCACTGTTACTCCACCGTTACCCACGTCTCACTCAATCCAACCGTTCGTACTAATTCATTAAAAATGACGGCATCATCGGGGTGCAAACGAATACAACCATGCGAGGCCGGTTTTCCTAACTTACTAAAATTACCGGGCGTTGTACCATGTATGGCAAAGCCACCACGAAAAAATACGGCATAAGGCATATTGCCTAAACCCATATAATCGCCACCGGGAAATTTCTTCGAGGTATATTTTTTAAAAATGGGTCCGGCCGCACGCACATTCATATTGGGTGTTTGATGCTTGGCATCGCCGGTAGACACTTTGAAGGTATCCACCAAGGTGCCATCCACATATAAAAACAAACGTTGGGCTTGTTTATTAATGCGTGCCCATACGCGACAGGTTTGCTGTCTACAACCCGAAGCACTAACTTTATTATTGTCTAAAGAACGCACCGATGCCAAATTGAATTTTAAATGCGCTACATCTTCGGCCACCGGCTTGTCCGATAACTCTAATTTCTTTTCAGCATTCGAATCGTAAGCACCACGTAATAAAGATTGAAAATGATTCGAATCGGCATGTAAAATATGCGCTAACGACTTGTCACGTTGTAAGGCTAAACTATCACGCTCCCAGGCCGTTTCAAGTTCATACAAAATATTCGATAAGGAATCTTCCAGTGGATTGATTTCATTCGATTCTAATACGAAGGCCGTATCATTTTGCAATTCCTGCGGGGTGTATCGATGAAAGCGTTTTACAAATCCACTATAATCGAAACGAATACGACCAATACCCTGCTCCTCTCCTTCGGTTTGGCAACTCGTCCATAAACTATTTATGAACAACCCAATTATTCCAATAAGCCCTAAGCGTTTCATGCCGTAAAGGTAATTCACAACAAGCTTATATTTTATTGCGTTCCCATTGCATCGTCCCCATTATCTTTGAAAAACATGCGAGCGATTTATTTCATTTTATTGGCCTTGTTATGCTTGGGTTTTTCGCCTAAGGCATTGGCGCAATTCAAGGATACCGCATCGAAATCAATCGCCCCAATTCCATTCAAACAAAACAAACGCTTACAACGTACCCTTGCCATACAAGGGGCTCTTTGGACGGGCTCGCTCTTGGCACTCAACCAAGCGTGGTACGCCGATTATCCCCGAAGTCGCTTCCATTTTTTCAACGATTATCCCGAATGGCATCAAATGGATAAAATTGGACATGCCTATACGGGTTATCTTGGCACCGGGGTTTCCTATGCAGCATATCGTTATGCCGGACTCACCGAAAAGCAATCAGCATGGTATGGCGTCGCTTCCGGTTTGGCCTTTTTATCTGTCATTGAAATCCTCGACGGGTTCAGCACCGCCTGGGGATTTAGTCCACCCGATATGTTGGCCAATATAGCGGGCACCGGACTCTTTACGGCCCAACAATTGGCCTGGCACGAACAGCGCATACAATTGAAAGTATCGGTTCATCGACAATTTTATAAAGACCCGGAATTGGAAATTCGCGCCAATGAATTTTTCGGCACCACTACCCCACAACGTTTATTAAAAGATTATAATGCCCAAACGTATTGGCTATCGTTCAATCCCAGTTTGTTTGGCATGCCCAAACCTTGGCCTCAATGGTTGTTGCTATCAGTCGGTTATGGAGCAGATAATTTATGGGGTGGACGAATCAATACGTGGAAAGATGCTCAAGGCATACAACACGACCGTCGCGATTTAGCCCGACTTCGCCAATTTTATTTTGCCCCCGATATTGATTTGAGTAAAATAAAAATCAAGGGTAAAACACCGAAACTGCTCAAAGCGTTTCAATACATCACCTTGAAATTCCCCTTGCCCGCCCTTGAAATTAATACCGCCGGACAGGTTAAGTTCCATGCATTAGCATTTTAATTCAGTAAACAGTTTCAGCGAAACAGCGAACAGGTACACCAACATAAATCTCGGCTCGGCACGAGAAAAATAGCGTTTAGAAAATGACGATTTAAGCCATCACACTTGTCTTCGCCAAAGCACGCACCGCTTCAACCACAGCTGCCGCATCGTATCCACACTCACGGTGTAATTCCGCCGGCTTGCCATGTTCTACCAAACGATCGGGAATTCCTAACATCTTCACCGAAGGTGTGTATTGATGTTCAGCAAAAAACTCCAAACAAGCCGAGCCAAAGCCACCAACAATAGTGCCATCTTCAATGGTAATCACGTGTTTAAATCGGCGTCCCACTTCATGCATCATATCGGCATCCAAGGGCTTCACAAAACGCATGTTGTAATGGGCAGGAACAATGCCTTCGGCACGCAAGGTAGCGCAAGCATCTTTCACAAAATTACCCGGGTGACCAATGGAAAGAATAGCGACTTCCTCACCTTCTTGAATTTTCTCCCCTTTCCCAATCGGCATTTTTTCAAACGGGGTTTGCCACTCGGGCATCACCCCTTCACCACGCGGATAACGAATCACAAACGGCAATTTATTTTCATCCAATTGGGCCGTATACATCATATCGCGCAATTCCTTTTCGTTCATTGGCGCGGCAATAATCATATTCGGAATACAACGGAAATAAGCAATATCGTATGCACCATGGTGCGTTGGTCCATCATCGCCCACTAAACCGGCACGATCTAAACAGAAAATCACCGGCAATTTTTGAATGGCTACATCGTGCACCACCATATCGTAGGCACGTTGCATGAAGGACGAATAAATATTACAGAACACCTTCATGCCTTGCGTGGCCAAACCGGCACTTAAAGTAACGGCGTGTTGTTCGCAAATGCCCACATCGAAAGCACGGTCGGGCATTTCAGCCATCATGTATTTCAAGGAACACCCCGAAGGCATAGCAGGCGTAATCCCCATTACCTTCGAATTCATTTTAGCCAATTCGATAATCGATTTCCCAAACACATCTTGGTATTTCGGCGGCATCGGCTTATCGAAAACCACTTTATTAATTTGTCCGGTTGTTTTATCGAACAAACCCGGGGCATGCCACAAAGTTTGATCTTTCTCGGCCAAATCGTAGCCTTTTCCTTTTACCGTGTTGATGTGTAAGAGTTTCGGGCCTTTAATTTTTTTAAGGTCTTCTAAAATTTCAACCAACTTGATCACGTTATGACCATCCACTTGTCCGAAGTAGCGCAAGCCCAAGCCTTCAAATAAGTTACTGGTTTTAGACACAACCCCTTTCACGCCGGCTTCAATTTTCGAGGCCATTTTTTGGTGAAATTTTCCACCCGGCAAGCGACCAATCATTTTCCAAATATCATCGCGCACATGGTTATAGGTCGATGAGGTGGTAATATCGGTGAGGTATTCTTTGAGCGCACCCACATTCGGGTCGATGCTCATATTATTATCGTTTAAAATAATCAACACATCGGCTTTCGTAGTGCCGGCATGTTGCAAGGCTTCGAAAGGTAAACCGGCCGTCATGGCACCATCGCCAATAATGGCAATGTGTTGTTGTTGTGTTTTCCCTTGCAATTTCGCGGCCATCGCCATACCCAAAGCGGCAGAAATCGAGGTAGAAGAGTGTCCAACCCCGAAGGCATCGTATTCACTTTCACTGCGTTTGGGGAAGCCACTAATGCCGTTATATTTACGGTTGGTATGAAACACCGAACGGCGTCCCGTTAAAATTTTATGTCCATAAGCTTGGTGACCCACGTCCCAAACCAACTGATCGTCGGGCGTATTAAACACATAGTGCATAGCCACCGTTAATTCCACCACCCCTAAACTGGCACCAAAGTGACCGCCGTTCACGCTCACCACATCAATAATAAATTGGCGGAGTTCGTGGCACAATTGCGGTAATTGGTCTTTCTTCAGTTTGCGTAAATCGCTGGGATATTCAATGGTCGATAATAATGGGCCGGCTTCAAACTGCATCTCAAAAAATTAATAAGGGTAAAAATACACTCCATTCCGCTTATATCCCACAGTCGAACCTATAAATAAACGTTATAAGCCTTTGGGGCTGTCGGCAGAGGCACTTTCTTCAGCCATTATCGGGCTTCTTCGGGCTCCGCTGACGCTCCGGCAAGCCACCGCTCCCGTCTGCCTCTGGCAGACTCACGCGCTGTCTTGCTTCCCCTTCGTATCCCGCAGCCAGGCATCG
>JBPCSZ010000123.1:0-13884 GCA_051006655.1 Chitinophagaceae bacterium | reverse complement strand
TTTAGTGGTAAGTAATGCCAAACAAGGTCAACAAGCTAAACGCAGTAATTGGAAATCGGTTTCTTATGGACTCGGGTTCAATCGCATGGCGAATTTCACCAATGAATATTCCTATAGCGGCGAAAATAATACCAGCTCCATGATTGAAAAATATGCCGAAGAATTCAATCGCTTGGGTGGTTTAAACAGCAATACACTCAACACCGTGAGCTTCCCCGCTTTCGGCGCTTATCAAACCTATTTGATTGATAAAGATTATATGGGCGATTCCACCAAAGCCTTCTCGTATGTGCCTTATGCCGATGGTTTACGTCAAAGCAAACGCGTAGTCGATCGGGGCGGTATGAACGAAATGGTGTTCTCGGTAGGGGGCAACTACATGGATAAAGTGATGTTGGGAGCTACACTCGGTATCACCCGCGTCAACTTCGAACGTTCTACCTATATGTCCGAAGATGATATCTCGGGCCGTACCGATAATTTCTTCAAATATGTGGATGTCAATGAATCGTACAATACCGAAGGAACCGGTATTAATATGAAATTAGGTGCCATCTTCAAAACGTCCGATGCCTTCCGCTTTGGGGTAGCCTTTCATACACCAACCCAATTGTATTTGAACGATATTTATTCGTCGAGCATCGAATCGCACACCGAAGGGTTGAAAGCCATTGGGAATCCCGGGGCTAATCCGGTTACATCGTATGTGCAAGATAAACCTTCTTATTTTGAATACCGTTTAACCACGCCGTATCGTGCCATCGCCAGTGCCACCATCCTCTTTAAACAACAAGGGTATTTAACCGCCGATGTGGAATATGTCGATTATAATGCCATGCGTTATAATTTCGGTTTCGATTTTCGCAACGAAGCCAATGCCATGAACATGGCCATTCGCAATACCTTCAAAGGCGCAGCCAATGTGCGTATTGGAGGCGAATTTAAAGTCAATCAAATAGCATTCCGCGGAGGCTTTAACTATATGGGTTCTCCCTATACCAATGGTCTTAAGAAAGGCGACCGTTATACCTTGTCGGTGGGAACCGGTTACCGCACCGAAACGTGGTATATGGATTTAACCTATGCCCACAGTTTCCAAGATGTGTATGAATCACCTTACGTCTTAGGCCGTCTCGGTGGTAGTCCAGCCCCCGCTTTATTAAACTTCCGTGCTCACCAAGTGGTACTCACCTGGGGCTCACGTTTCTAAACGATTTAGAAATACCTTACATTAGCCGAATGAAGCAATTCATTCGGCTTTTTTTATGCTTGGCCTTGCCGGTAGTTTTGTGGTTAACACGGCATCAAACCGTTTACCCGCAAGCCATGGCCTATGCCGAAATGCCAAAGCAAAAACCCGCCTCGTTTTATATACAATCAAACGATTATGCGCAACGCGATATAGCTTGGGCCAAAGCCTTTTTACGCGACAGTATGCATGTTCCAACCAAGGCTTCAAGCGAAGCAATAATGACCCATGTTGGCACTTATTTAATTCAAACCTTGCACGCCTCCATGCACGAGGCAACACCTGAACTCAATGCCCTTTCTCCCCGCGAACAATTCCAACGCATTCGTTCCAAAGAGGCTTCGTTTTATTGCACCAATTATGTAGCTATTTATGGCTTCTTTGCCCGTGTGGCCGGCTTGGCGGTGCGCGATATTGAATTGAAATCGGACGCGCGTTGGCATATTGTTTCCGAAACTTGGAACCCGCAAACTAAAACCTGGATGCTCAACGATTTAACGCATCAGCAAGCCCTTGTGCGAAACCAACAAGGCAACACCATATCCTTGTTCGATCCGGGCATTATGAACTGTTTACCGGCCACCGCCCAAGCCGATTATGCACCCGAGGCAATTCGTTTATTACACACCCAAAACAATGCCTTGCACTTGCAATCCATCCAACACAAACTATCTTCTTTTTTCTTCAGTCGCAATGGCATCATTCCCATTCACGAAACCGCGCAAAACGACTATTGGCCCATCGTTTTAAAATACGTGGCCATGCTAATTTGGCTTTTTTTAGTGCAAGGTTTCTTGCGTGGCTTGGCATGATGTACCTTTGGCCAAACTGCAAGCTAGACTATCGCTATACGCAAGTAGAGAGGAAAGTCCGGACAGCACAGAGCAATGTACCACTTAACGGGTGGGTGTGTTTCAACGCACACAGAAAGTGCCACAGAAAATAACCGCCTCGTGTTTACGGGGTAAGGGTGAAAATGGGCGGTAAGAGCGCCCAACGGACTCGGGTAACCGAGCCGGGGGTAAACCTTACAGGCTGCAATGTCAAATAAGTGAACGCTTGAGGGCGGCTCGTTCGATGTTCACGGGTAGACAGCTAGAGGTGCTTAGCAATAAGCATCCCAGATAAATGATAGTCGGGTTGTTCGCAACCTCACAGAATCCGGCTTATGGCTTGCAGTTTTTTTTAGAAAAAAAGCATGAAAATTTGGTGAATTAGAACTTTCATGTATATTTGCACTCCCGATTGCATCGGGGCAGATAAAGGGAGCATAGCTCAGCTGGTTCAGAGCATCTGCCTTACAAGCAGAGGGTCCGCGGTTCGAACCCGTGTGCTCCCACAGAAAACGGTTCAGATTATTCTGAACCGTTTTTGTTTTTACCCCTTTTCCCTCTTTTTTTGAAGCGCATCGGCATCGCTTTATTCATCGAAATTCCCGCTTTCCGCGCTGCATGGCAGCTTGCTCCAATCGGGGCTGTTGGCTCTTCAGCATCGCATTATTCAGCGAAGTAAACAGCCGGAAAAACAACAAGCCGAGTACTTGTTACTCGGCTTGCTTTAGAATAAAAATAAGTTGAATTAATCGCGGGGCAAGGCCAAACCAACAATGGTTACTACGGCACCTGAAATACCGCTCAATAGTCCACCGGTTAATAATCCAAATCCTGCTACAAGCGTGGCATCATTTTCGTTGCTATATCCATGGCCCATCAAGGCGCCACCCGTAATGGTACCTACTAAACCGGATCCCATCATAATTAAACCGGTACGTGTGGTACGTGCTTTGCCGGAACCGTTACCGGGTTTGGCTATAGGGGCCGTTGGCGCAATGCTTGTTGTATTGCTTGGCGTGCTAACTGTAGTTGTTTCAGTAGATTGATTTTTTTCGCGATGATTTTTAGCTTCGCTCAAAAAAAAGGTACTCGTTAAGAGCAAGGATAAAAGAAGGGTTTTCATAATTTATTTTTTTTCAAAACTAATCAGGTGGCTTGCCCGAAAACTTGATGTAAGATAGTAAAATTATTTTTTTTAGGACGGCTGAATAATGAATCGGTGGCTTGGCGGCTGCAGGATGTGAAGGGTTTAGACCGCTGAAGCGGAAGCGTTAGCGAGAGCGAAAGCGGGCCGAAGCGAAGCGGAGCCCGGAGCAGCCCGATAGAAGTTGAAGAGGGAGCATCCGATGACAGCCCAAAAGAGTGCGAGTGCGAGGGAACAGTGAGCAGGAATTATCGGTTGAGGATACCGCGGAGTAATTCGTCTAATTCGGCTTCGGTATGCACCATCACTTCGCGGGGTTTGCCTCCTGTACCTGGACCTACAATGCCGGCCGCTTCCAACTGATCCATGATGCGTCCGGCTCGGTTATAACCTAAGTTGAAACGGCGTTGTAAATTCGAGGTAGAACCGCTGTTCGAGGTCACCACCAAACGCGCACATTGTTCGAACATCGCATCCACTTCTTTCAACGATTTCGAGGAACCACCGCCTAAATCGCCTCCGTCGGACCCTTCATATTCGGGCAATTCAAAGGCGCCTGGGTAACCTTGTTGTTTGCCAATGAATTCCACAATGCGTTCCACTTCGGGGGTATCAACAAAGGCGCATTGTAAACGCACCAATTCACTGCCATTGAGAATCAGCATATCGCCTTGTCCAATCAATTGCTCCGCACCGCCCGCATCGAGAATGGTGCGCGAATCCACTTTCGCCGACACTTTAAAGGCCACGCGGGCCGGGAAGTTGGCTTTGATGGTACCGGTAATTACATTCACCGAAGGGCGTTGAGTGGCAATTATACAGTGAATCCCTACGGCCCGCGCCAATTGGGCAATACGGGCAATGGGGAGTTCCACTTCCTTGCCGGCCGTCATAATTAAATCGGCAAATTCATCGACCACCAACACAATAAAAGGCAAGTATTTGTGTCCCTTAGTAGGCAACAAACGGCGTTGAATAAACTTCTCGTTGTATTCGCGAATATTACGTACGCCGGCATCTTTCAATAAATCGTAGCGATTATCCATTTCAATACACAAGGCATTCAGGGTATTGATTACCTTCTTGGTATCGGTAATAATGGCTTCTTCTTCGTTGGGTAATTTGGCCAAGAAATGTTTTTCAATGAGGCGATACACCGAGAGCTCCACCTTCTTCGGATCCACCATTACAAACTTCAATTGCGATGGATGTTTCTTGTATAAAAGTGAAACCAGAATGGTGTTAATCCCCACCGATTTCCCTTGTCCGGTAGCCCCGGCCATGAGTAAGTGGGGCATTTTGGCGAGGTCTACAATATAGTTTTCATTGTCGATGCGTTTGCCCAAGGCAATAGGCAAACTGTGGTCGTTATGTACAAATTTATCGGAGGCAATTAAGGTGCGCATCGACACGAATTGCTTCTTCAAATTAGGCACTTCAATACCAATGGTGCCTTTACCGGGAATAGGGGCAATGATGCGAATGCCCAAGGCGGAGAGCGACAAGGCGATATCGTCTTCGAGGTTGCGGATTTTCGAAATACGCACGCCTTCGGCGGGAACAATTTCGTAGAGCGTAACGGTAGGTCCAACGGTGGCTGAAATTTTAGCAATGGCAATACCAAAACTTTTCAGCGTATTGATGATTTGGTTTTTATTGTTTTCCAACTCGTTCTTGTCGATGGTAATATCGCTTTGACTGCGTTGGTCGAGTAGATTGAGGGTTGGAAATTTGTAGTTGCGCAAATCCAAGGAGGGGTCGTAGGGCTCATCGCCGGCCACGGTTTTTTGCGCCACTGGTTCATCTTCCGGCAGGGTAGCCGCCGCGTGCACCTCAAAACTCAATCCGTCTGTTTCTGTTTCTGTTACTCCTACTCCTACTGTTTCTCCTACTGCTTCTGCTTCTGTTTCTGTTTCTGTTACTGTTTCTGTTTCTCCGCCTTCATTGGTTTCTGTCTCAACTTCATTTTTAATCTCAAAAAAATCATCCGGCACTGTTGTACCAACCGCCGTCGATTCAACAACCGGTGTGGGTTCTACCGGGAGGGTAATAACTTCAGCCGGTGTTTCAGGCACAATTTCCGGCTCATTGGCTTGCAAGGCCGTGGTCAATTTCCCTTGCCATTGATTGAATGGATTGCGTAGGGTAGGGAATTGCCAACGAATAGTGGGTTTGGGCATGACGACAAGGCCATATATGAGTGCAATTAGACTAAACCCTCCTAAAATCAGACTAACCAAGGCGGTGCCAATGGCGTAGTTCATTTGGTCGACATAAAATCGGGGCATCATACCACCCCAAGGGAGTTCGGCATGGGCCAAAAAGCCGGCATGGGCCAAGGCTAAGCTTGAAAACAAGGTAATGAGCGTTACAAAGAAAAAAGTACGCAATGGACGGAACCAAATTTTTTGACGTAAACGTTGCCAACCCCAAGCCATTAAAAAAAGCGCAGGTAGAAAAGCGGCTATACCAAACGACTTGAAAACGAAGAGGTGCGCCAAGCGTGCCCCGGCTTCGCCCATGGGGTGACTGAAAAGTGCCGATGAAAAACGAAACCAATCCGACGTGATAGATGGTTGATACAACGCCGTTTGGTCGTTTTGCCAAGTTTTGAAATAAAAGGCGCAAGCCAAAACCAAATAAAGCCCGGCGAGTAAAGCGAATAATCCAACGAGACGCTTTACGGGAACGTCTTTCAACAACAAAACCAATCGATTTCTGAAGGAAACCTTGGACGGGGCAGACTTTGTGGAGCGTTTCGATGTACGGGAGGCCATGAAGCACAAACCTACACGATTTAGTGTAAATAATACCCTTCAACCGCATAATTTTAGTGCGACAAATGGTTTTTTTGGCAGGAAATAGGGTATTGCCTATGTAAAAAAATAAATTAACTTTGAGCATTCATTTATGGACAGTTTAACATTTCGTTTTCGGTATAGTGCCGGCATCGGTATATTGCTACTGATGTTGTTGGGATGGAACTCCGCATGGGGGCAAATTGCCGTTACCGGTAATCAAACCGCCACAGCATTGGCGCAAGCCTTGGTGGGTAATGGTGTAACCATCAGTAACCCTGTGTTGAATTGTCCGGGAAATGCCAATGGCCTATTCAATGTAACGGCATCCAACTTGGGCTTACCCGGTGGTATTGTATTAACATCGGGACAAGCACAAACTGTTGGGGCAACGCAAGGCGCTAATGGACCTGCAATGGGGCCTTCTACTTCGAACGGGGCTCCCGGTGATCCGGATTTAACGGCTTTGGTGAATGGACAAACCTTCGACCGTTGTGTATTGGAATTCGACTTTGTGCCATTAGGGGATAGTATTCAGTTTGAATATGTATTTGGTTCAACAGAATATCCCAGTTTTACGTGCAGTAACTTCAACGATGTGTTCGGATTCTTCATCAGTGGTCCCGGTATAACAGGGCCTTATTCCAATAACTCGAAAAATATTGCCTTAGTGCCCGGTTCAACAACTTGTCCGGTAGGGGTTAGTACCATTTACTGTCCGAATCAACCCGGTTGTTGTAACACCACCAATACCAGTTGTTTTAATCTCACACCGGGTTGTACGATGTTCAATGCGGTGAATAATACCTGTGCTTATTTTGTTTGTAATGCGAATGGGGCTTCTGTGAATTACCAAGGGTTCACCGTTCCATTAACGGCTTCGGCTGTGGTGGTGCCTTGTTCAACGTATCACTTGAAATTGGCCATTGCCGATAAAGGGGATCAAATATTAGATTCCGGTGTATTCTTGAAACAAGGCAGTTTGTCGTCGAATTCCATCACATTCGCGGCACAGAGTATGTTGAACAATCCTTATCCCTATATTGTGGAAGGATGTGCTTCAGGCTTTATTAAAGTGACTCGCTCGGCACCAACGCCTTTTGCACAAGTTATTAATTATCAAGTTGGGGGTAATGCAACTTATCCGGCCGATTATAATGTGAGTAGTATTCCCGCAGGTTCACCCTTCGGTAGCGTAACAATTCCCGCCAACGATACCATCGCGTTTATTGCAATTTCTGCATTAACGGATGGTTTAGTAGAAGGCTTAGAAGAAATTAAAATTTATCAATTAGCCCCTTGTACCAACAATATTGTGGATTCGGTTAGTATCATGATTAACGATTCTTTCGTGGTTTATATCATGACACCCGATACAGCAATTTGTAAAGAAGATAGTGTTAATATTTTAACCTTTGGCGATACTTCATTAACCTATACTTGGACGCCGGCTACGAATATCAATAATCCCTCCTTACAAAATCCTACGGTGAGTCCGAATGTAAATACCACCTACGTGGTTTGTGGTGTATTGCCCGGTGCCGGTTGTCAAGCCACTTGCGATTCGATAGATATCATCATAAACGATCCGCCTGATGTAACGATATCGAATGATACTATCATCTGTAAAGACATGGTGATACAGTATAATCCGGTCATTGTTCCGGCACAGGCGTATACGTATACGTGGAGCGGTTCTGCGGCGGGTTTTCTGAATAGCACGAACATCCCCAATCCGGTAGGCATCTACAACACGGTGGGTACCTATAACTTGATTTTAAATGTGGAACCACAAGCGGTAGGTTGTAATGGGGCCGATACGGTAACCATTCAAGTATTGCCTAACGATATTATCTTGCACAATGGCGATACGTCGATTTGTAGAGGCGCTGCGGTGAATATCAATGTTACCGGACATCCATTGTTTAATTACAATTGGGTACCACCTTTGTACTTGAATAACCCCAATATTGAAGATCCTATTTCAACACCCGATTCGAATATTACGTACACCGTAACGGCGTCATTCCCCGGTTGTATCGATATGACGAAGTCGTTTTCAATTGATGTACAACCAAACCCGATTGTTAACGCCGGTCCCGATCGGGAAATGTGCGATTACGATACCATTCAAATGCATGGCACCGTATTACCGGCTTGGTACACACAATACACCTATCAATGGAATCCGGCTACCGGTTTAAATAGTTCAACTATTCCTAATCCGATTTTTTCGGGCAGTGTTTCGGTGTTGTTCGACTTTATTGTTACCACCGCCGCCGGATGTTCCGATACCGATCAAGTCTTTATTAATGTGAAGAATAGCGACTTTGCCGCAGTTACCCCCGGAGTACAAACCATTTGTCCCGGCGATACGGTTTCCTATGTGGCATCAGGTGGTACAAGCTATCATTGGACGCCCGGTTTATACTTAAGCGATACCTTATCGGCCACGCCTTATGCGGTAGCTGAAACCCCTATAAAATATGAAGTTCGGGCTATGCTGAATGGTTGTATTGATACAGAAACCGTGGTGATTGATGTGGTTTCTTCGGCGGTATTAGATGCAGGTAATGATGTGACTTTATACCCCGGCGAAAGCTACGAAATGAACCCTTTAGGGAATTGTTCCTACTTCATGTGGACGCCTAATTACCACTTAACCCGCACCGATATTCCGAATCCGATTGCTTCACCTCCCGTTACCACACGCTATTTTGTTACCGGAACAACCGAACACGGGTGTAAAATAAATGATTCAATAACAATTAGGATTTCTGACGAAACTATTTTAGATTTGCCTAACGCATTTAGTCCGGGTAGTGGTACTAGCCTGAATGATGATTTGAAAATCATCAAACGTGGCCAGGCTACATTGAATTATTTCCGAATATTCAATCGTTGGGGCGAAATGGTTTTCGAAACCACCAATATCGACCAAGGGTGGAACGGCCGCTACAAAGGTGTGCCTCAACCCATGGGAGTGTTTGTGTACATCATCGATGCCAAAACGTCTACCGGTAAACGGTTCTATAAGCAAGGTAATGTGACATTAATTCGATAATTAAAAACTGACACAACGAACATTATGAACATACAATCGATCAGCAGAAAAATGGCCACCGTGCTCATGTTGGCATTAGGTATGCAAACAGTCCAAGCGCAGGATATGCATTTTTCGCAGTTCAATGGCGCCCCCATGATTTTAAATCCGGCTTTAGCGGGCGGTATTTCCGGTATGTATCGCGTTACCGGTATTTATCGTAATCAGTGGAATTCGGTAACTACCCCATTTGTAACTTTTGGTGGTTCCTTCGATGCGCCTATCAAACGCGATATCGCCATCGATGACCATTTGGGTGGTGGTATCAGCATCTACAACGATCGTTCGGGCGATGGTAACTTGGCGAATTTAACGGCAATGGCTACCGCGGCTTACCATAAGTTTTTTGGTGCAAATTCGAATATGTCGTTATCGGTTGGTTTGCAAGGTGGATTCACCCAAAAAACCATCGATTTAGCCCGATTGTATTGGGGCGATGAATTCCGTAATGGCGGATTCCAACCGGGAACTACCGGCGAATTGTTGAAACCCAAAGTGCAGCATTTTACCGCGGCTGCCGGTTTAAATTGGCAACATGCCATTGGTGAAAGTGGCAACTTTGCGTATTCAATTGGCTTATCCGGTCATAACTTAAACCAACCCCGCGAATCCTTCTTGCAAAAGTCGAATAATGAAGTTGGATTAGGCATGCGTTTAAATGCACAATTGGGCGTGATTTGGTATGCGAATCCTCGTTTGGCAATTTTGCCGGCTTTGTTGTACCAATCGCAAACAGCAGCCACTGAAACAATTGTAGGTTCTGAATTCAAATACTTAGTGGGTGAACCCGATATTCGTTCAGTAGCTACTGCGGTATTTATGGGTGCATACTCACGTATGGGCGATGCCGCTATTATCACAGCCGGATTGGAACTCAAGGGATTCCGTTTAGGAGTTGCATACGATTATAACACTTCCGATTTGAAAACTGCCTCCGGTGGAAATGGTGGTTTCGAAATCAACTTACGCTATGTACAGCCTCACCCATTGGATTTTGCCAAAAAGGTGAATTTCCCTTGTGCACGCTTCTAAAAAAAACAGGTCCTGCTTTCTAATTTGAATAATAGACCCTATATTTACCGCAACATTTAACAATTCAGATAAATGAGAAGAAAACTTTTGTTATTGTCGATGATTTCTGTTTTCCTTACCTTAGGAACAGTAACGATTCAAGCCCAATCGTCTAAAGAAGAAGATGTGGCATCGCGCCTCCCGTTCAGCAAGAAAATGAAATGGGCCGATAATCTCTTCAAGATTGGAACTTACTACACGGCAGAAATTTATTATATCCAGTTGAAGAAGGAGCAACCGCGTAATCCGTACATTACGTATCAATTGGCGGAATGTATGTTCAACACGCGCGATTATGCGCCGGCTGCAGAGTATTATGAAGAGGCCTATGCCATTTCGCCTGAAAAATACCCTGATGCTATTTATAAAGAAGCCTTAATGCGTAAGCAAAATGGTGATTATGAAACCGCCATCAATCGTTTTACTACGTTCTTGAAAAATTATAAAGGAAAGAACAAGAAAATGAAAATTTATGCCCAACGCGAAATCGACGGGTGTAAAATGGCCATGAGAACAATGGCTGATCCTGAACGCGCTTTTGTAAAAAATGCCGGTCCAAACATCAATACCATCAACACAGAATTGTCTCCAATGCCTTTGGGTGATACTGCTTTGTTGTTTGCAACCATGAGTTCTTCTAAAATTATTGAAGTTGGTAAAGACAAACGCAGTGAATATGTTTCACGTTTTATGTGGGCTCCGAAAGAGTTCGATCGTACTCGTGTAAAAGATACATTTGAAGTAGCTATGAAGTTTACCGATGGTAAATTCAACGATCCTAAATACCACGTAGGGAACGGATCTTGGAGTCCAGGTGGTTCTCGCTTCTATTTTACGAAATGTAACGATGAAGACAGTATGAAGATTAAATGTAAAATCTACGTATCTGAATTTAACAAAAGTGGAAAAAGCGGTACTTGGGGAGCCCCGGTATTAGTAGGTAGCGGTATTAACGATGAAGAGTCGAGCAATTCGCATCCTTATTGCGCCATGATTGGTAAAAAAGAAGTGTTGTTCTTTGCTTCCGATCGTAAAATGCAAGCTGCCGGCGGTTGGGATATTTGGTATTCTGTTTACGATTCTTCTCGTAAAGAATATCGTCGTCCACAAAACTGCGGTAAGCGTGTAAACACCTACAAAGATGAAATTACGCCTTACTACGATTCACGTCGCGGTAAATTGTATTTTGCTTCTAATGGTTGGGAATCAATGGGTGGTTTCGACGTATTTAGCGCCGAAGGTGGCCCAACCCGTTATGGTAATATCAAGAACATGGGTTATCCGATTAACTCGCCTGCCGATGATTATTATTATGTGCAAGATCCGGGTGCTAAAGACAATGCCTATGTGGTTTCAAACCGTTTGGGAAGTATGTATAAAAAGAACCCAACGTGTTGCGATGATATCTGGCGTGTTATCAAAGAGCCTAATTTCTATGTAAAAGGAACTGTAATTGATGAATCAACCAATCAACCTATTCCTGAAGTGGTTATTAAGTTAAACGACGCTCGTAGCAGCGCAGTAAAAGATACCTTCTTCTCGCGCGAATCAAACTTCATGTTTTATACGCCATTAGGAAGTGATTATACCATCACTGCCGATAAAAAAGATTATATCTCAGGTCGCACTACCGTAAGTACCGTTGGTAAATCGGTGATGGATCCGGACGATACGACTTTTGTTACGGTTTACATGCGTAAGTTGACTGCCGATTATGAATTCCGTGTTCAAAACGTATACTACAATTTCGCAAAAGGAGAATTCCAACCGGAATCCTATGCCGCCCTCGATTCGATGGTACGTTTTATGCAAGACAATCCGGCGGTGAGTGTTGAAATTCGTTCTTATACCGATAATATTGGTAACGATGAATCAAACAATGAGTTGTCGGTACGTCGTGCTCAAGCCGTAGCGAATTACTTAGCTGAAAAGGGAGTAGATCGTGGTCGTATGATTGCTCGCGGAGAAGGACGTAAAAATCCAATTCGCCCGAATGAAGTTTCAGGTAAAGACAATCCAACCGGACGTCAGTACAATCGTCGTACGGAATTCCGCATCATTGGTGAAGTTCCAAACACCCGTATTGTTTACGATCAAAATCGTCCTGAATACATCGATAAATCAGGTACCGATAGTCGGAATAAAAACTTGAAAGTAAAAGAGGTGACTGAAGACGCCGAATCGACAGAAACCGCAGAATAAATGTAAAAGCCTCCAATTTGGAGGCTTTTTTCATAAACTTGGGTTAAACCATTACCTAGAGTCAAACGGAATGTGTTAACTTTGCGTCTGCATTTTCGTACGTTTAAATGTCAATCCCATGAAAAAAATTGCCCTTCTCCTCGGTTTTGTTGCTTGTATTTTTACGGCGCAAGCCCAACAAAATGAACTTTCAGCTAATGTTAAAAAGCAATTGGAAGTGCTTAAAAAAGCTGATTTAAATTTAACGGACGTTCAATTAAGCCGTATTACCATGGTTTTGACTGCAAAAGATCAAAACTATCAGAAGATGCTGAAAACATTGTCCGGCAACAAATCGTTGTTGCAAACCCGTACCGAAGAGTATAAGTTAGATATTCAATCGAATATCAAAGGAGCCATGTCGCCTCAACAAGCCGAAAAATTCGACGCGTTGAAATTGGCGGATAAGCTCTAAATGCAACAATTTGATGCATAATCTGTAAGCTTATATTCATATAAGATTACATTAACGATTTCCGCTATGTTTCGGAACGCTATTTGATTATGTTTGCCGTTCTATAAGAAATAAACATCCACAACATACATGAGACAACTTAAGATAGCAACCCAGATTACCAACCGTGATAGCCAAGCGGTTGAGAAATATTTGCAGGATATTAGCCGAATTCCGATGATTAATGCTGAAGAAGAAACTGTTTTGGCACAAAAGATTCGTAGCAATGGCCCTGAGTCGAAAGCGGCTTTGGAGAAAATGGTAAAATCGAACTTGCGTTTCGTAGTTTCGGTTGCCAAACAATACCAACACCAAGGTTTAACCTTGAGCGATTTGATTAATGAAGGTAATTTAGGATTGATTAAAGCCGCTCAACGTTTTGATGAAACCAAGGGGTTTAAATTCATTTCGTACGCGGTTTGGTGGATTCGTCAATCAATTTTACAAGCTTTGGCTGAACAAGGTCGTTTGGTTCGTTTACCGCAAAACAAAATTGGTACTTACAACAAAGCCAATAAAGCCATGATGGCCTTCGAACAAGAAAACGAACGTGAACCATCGGTTGAAGAATTGGCGATGATTTTAGATATGTCGGAAACCGAAATTTCCAGCATTTTTGTTACCAATACCCGTCACACGTCCCTCGATGCCCCGGTGCATGAAGCAGAAGATGTGAGCATGGGCGATTTGTTGACCGGTTCCGACGATACCGACGAAAACGTTATTCAAGATAGCCTTCGTGAAGAGATTCGTCGCATTTTAAAATCATTAAGTCCACGCGAATCTGAAATTGTGTGCGCTTATTTTGGTTTGGAAGGCAACGATGGTCCTACGATTGAACAAATTGGCATGAAATATGATTTGACGAAAGAACGTATTCGCCAAATCAAAGAACGTGCCATCAAACGTCTTCAAAAAGCTCGCTACAGTAAGTCGTTGAAAGCTTATTTGGGTTAGTATTCAATTGGATATTATTTAAAAGGTCGCTTTA
>JBPCSZ010000122.1:0-4205 GCA_051006655.1 Chitinophagaceae bacterium | reverse complement strand
GTAAACGGATCGTCGCCCTTGGCCAACAATTGCAACATCATTTCGTAAGGGCGCCAACCCATGCCGAGCATTAAACTTTCGTCGCGGTAATATGGACTCACATAGTCGACGGGTTTTAATTGGAAAGCGGTCGCCAACTGAATCGCTTCATGCCCACGCGACGTGCTATGCACATATTTACAAATCGGACGATTGGCTTCGTAGGTCTCTGCCATCGCCTTGGCCGTCATCATCAATCGGTATGCCCGTAAAAGAAGTTGTTTGTCCATAAAATTTGCGTGGCGCAAAGATACCCTAAAACAAGAAGATGCTTCTTCTCCAATTCGGGCATTTTTTGGGGACCGGCGCCGGGAACATGCCTCGTCGCAATTGCGTCGCACTCTTCAACACCATCGCATTATTCAGGGTGGCTGGGAACAGTAACAGAAAATAGTAAAAGAAAGAAGGGGAGGGCGCTGTGTATCGCAAAGAATCCCCATTCATTTTCCGCTGATGTCTCATGAAATATCCCTGTTCATTCACACATATAATCGAATATAAATGCTTCACGTCGAGGTAAAGATGTTTACCTGCATTTGAAATGGCTTCATAAGGAGATTGACCCTAAAACAGTTATCAGTAAGCTGAAACTGTTAACAGCTCACCGTTAACAACTCCCTGTTTTGGCCGCCCAAAAAACTTAATAAGCCCGTGCAAACAACACTCGTTTGTTGCTCGGCTTGCCCGTTAAAATACAGGTGCCGGCTTCTTCCTTCGCATCCAACGGAATGCAACGAATGGTGGCTTTGGTTTGTTGTTTGATGGCTTCTTCAGTTTCCGGCGTACCGTCCCAATGGGCACTCACAAAACCCGATTTTTCGTCGAGTGTTTTTACAAATTCATCCCAAGTATTTACCGGTGTAATATGTTCCTCGCGGAAGTTGAATGCCTTTTGGAAAATGTTTTGCTGAATAGACTCCAACAAATCGGCAATGTATTGGTCAACGCCGTCCATGGCAACCGATTGTTTTTCTTTGGTATCGCGACGGGCAATTTCAACCACGCCGTTTTCCAAATCGCGGGCGCCAATGGCTACACGCACAGGAACACCTTTCATTTCATACTCAGCAAACTTCCATCCCGGACGCGAGGTGTCGTCGTTGTCGTACTTCACGCGTATGCCGCGGGCTTTAAGGGCTTGCATAATTTCTTTTGCTTTGGCATCAAGCGGTGGGCGACTGTCTTCGCCTTTGTAAATAGGTACAATCACTACTTGCAAGGGCGCTAATTTCGGCGGTAAAACCAATCCATCGTCGTCGCTATGCGCCATCACCAAGGCACCAATTAAACGCGTGGAAACTCCCCAAGAGGTAGCCCACACATATTCCGATTTATTTTCTTTCGTGATATAGGTCACATCGAAAGCCTTGGCAAAATTTTGTCCAAGGAAATGCGATGTCCCGGCTTGCAAGGCTTTCCCGTCTTGCATCAAGGCTTCAATGCAATAAGTATCCTCGGCACCGGCAAAACGTTCGTTGGCCGATTTTACCCCTTTCACCACCGGCAAGGCCATCCATTGTTCGGCAAAGTCGGCATATACATGCAACATTTGCACCGTTTCATCAATGGCTTCTTCCTTGGTGGCATGGGCCGTATGACCCTCTTGCCATAAAAATTCGGCAGTGCGTAAAAATAAGCGGGTGCGCATTTCCCAACGTACCACATTAGCCCATTGGTTCACCAAAATAGGCAAGTCGCGGTACGATTGAATCCACTTTTTATAGGTATTCCAAATAATGGCTTCCGAGGTTGGACGAACAACGAGTTCTTCTTCCAATTTGGCTTCCGGATCTACCATTAATTTGCCGGGTTCGTTCGGGTTATTTTTCAACCGATAGTGCGTAACAACGGCACATTCTTTGGCAAAACCTTCAGCATTTTTCTCTTCGGCTTCAAATAAACTTTTGGGAACGAACAAGGGGAAATAGGCGTTTTGATGCCCTGTTTCCTTGAACATTTTATCGAGCACATCGCGCATGTTTTCCCACAAGGCATAGCCATACGGCTTAATAACCATACAACCGCGAACGGCACTGTAATCGGCCAAGCCGGCTTTGATAATTAAATCGTTGTACCATTGACTATAATCTTCGTGGCGCGACGTGATTTCTTTTCCCATAAGTCGAATTTTCAGAGACCTGCAAAGTAACACCATAAATGGGCTTTTTGCGAGCCTAACAGGCAATTATTTCTGTTTTGTTAAAACCCGAAATTTACGGAACGTTTACAAGGATACCGCTTCGGATGTTGTAATTTCGTAGGCAGGCAAAAGCCTTAAAATAATTGATTATGAAAGCGCGTATTTTCTTACTCATGCTCATGCTTGGTGGTTTCGTTCAAACAATCCAAGCCCAAAGTTTCGACGACGTTTATGGCGGTTCGGAACAACGTTACGACAGTTACAACAAGAAGAAACGAAAACAACAAGCGAATACCGAAACCTATAATCAGAACGAAGAAGAGAATTACGATAATAATTCAACGGCTCAACGCAGTTATACCTCCGATGCCGATGAATACAACGAATACAGTCAGCAAGACGATAATGAAACCTACGAATATGCTACCCGCATTCGCCGATTCAATACCCCCATGTACAGTGTCGGTTATTTCAGTCGCTTTTATTGGGATCCATATTGGTGGGATTGGACCTATACTTATCCCAGTTGGTGCTACCGTTCCCGCGGTTTTGGCTGGGGCTTTGGCGGCGGTTGGGGTTGGAATAATTTCGGCTATCCCTATGGTGGGGGCTGGGGATGGAACCCCTACAACCCCGGTTTTGGTTGGGGGAACGGCTTAGGCGGTTGGGGCTGTGGCTTCGGCGGCTGGGGTAGTTTTTACGGTCCACAATATGGCGGCTGGGGTTGGAATAATTTCGGTTATCCTTACGGGGGTGGCTGGGGTTGGAATAATGGTTGGGGCTACAACAACTATTGGAACGGATATTACAATGGTTTTTATGCCGGAAATAATAATTACCCCAACGGCAATGGCTATTCTTACGGCCCGCGCCGTGGCTTGAACAGCACCGCCGGTATGGATAATGGTCGCCGAGAATATACCCCGCGCGACCGTAGTTTAACCATGAACGATATGCCCAACGCCTATCGGGGCAATACTCGCATTGGTGGACGCAATACCGACCGCATGAATTCGGCACCGGGACGTACACAAAACCCCGGTTATAATCCCAATGGCGCTTCGTACAATACCCGCGAAACCCGCGATATCAACGATAGAGCCCGCAACAACCGCTTTAATCAAACCGATCGGGACAATAACATGAACAATACCGAACGTTTCGATAATAATCGCGGAGGAACACGTTTTCAACAAAACGAGAATACACAACCCAATCGCAACGACCGTTTCCGCGATACCGAATACCGTCGCAACGAAACCACCCCGAATTCGGGCGGTACACGCTTCAATCGCCGCGAATCGAATTTCAATACCGAATCAACACCGTCGTATACACCACAACCGGCCCCGCGCATGGAACCGCGTAGCACACCACCCGTGCGCGAACAACGCAGTGCCCCGGCAGCGCCTAGCCGTAATCAATACGAATCGGCCCCGCGTTCAATGCCATCATCTTCACCCCGTTTCAGTACCCCTTCAGCACCGTCGGCTCCGGCCGGTGGCGGTGGCGGATTTCGTGGCGGTCGCCGATAATCAATTTCGGTTTGAATATTCCGTTTTACTTTTATTGCCTTTATTAACTAAACATCCAACATGAAAAAACATTTATTGGTATTGGCCGGTGTTCTCGGTAGTATTTCCGGGTTGCAGGCGCAAGATGAATTTGATGCCCTACGTTATGGTTACAGCCAATCGTTTGGTTCGGCCCGTAGCATGGCTATTGGTGGTGCATTGGGTAGCCTCGGCGCCGATTTTGGGGCTATGTCGGTTAACCCCGCCGGCCTTGGACTCTACCGCAAAAACGATGTGAGCATTTCGCCTTTGTTTACCTTGTACAACAATCGTGGGACATACAACGGCTGGGAACAAAGCGATCGCACCAACCGTTTTAATTTAGCCAATGCCGGTTTAGTGGTAAGTAATGCCAAACAAGGTCAACAAGCTAAACGCAGTAATTGGAAATCGGTTTCTTATGGACTCGGGTTCAATCGCATGGCGAATTTCACCAATGAATATTCCTATAG
>JBPCSZ010000121.1:0-21171 GCA_051006655.1 Chitinophagaceae bacterium | reverse complement strand
CGTTCGGGCCACTCAATGAAACACCATGCCTCGGGTTCAGTGAGACAATCTTCTACCCCGGCTTCAATGGCATCGTTCACCGAATTTAATCGGTACCAATCCATATGGTATATGGCTTGGTTTGTGTTTGAACGGTAAGGGTTAATGATAGCAAATGTTGGACTATTCACCGTATCGGTGGTTCCCAAGGCATGACACAAGGCACGAATCAAGGTAGTTTTTCCGGCCCCCATAGGCGCATCGAAAGCCCAATGCCGAATGTTATTGGCATCGCGCAGTAAGGTTGCCACAAGCGTATCCAATTCGTTTAAGGTGTATGTAAATTCTGTTGAATTAAGCATGATGTTGATGCAACAATAAAGTAGCGAAGGCCATAGCGAAACCAAGCAATACAGCCATTAATTTTTGTTTACTGAGTTGGTGGTGTTTGGTACCGCTTTCGTATAAAATAGTGGTGGAGATGTGTAGGAAGCCACCCAATACAATGGGAATGACATACACCAATAAATTCGAAACAAAGAAAAACTGTTCGCCAAATACCATGGCTAACCAAGTGGCTAAAGGCGACATGAGCGCGAAGAGCAATACGGGAAACCAACGTTTGGGTCCAGGCAAACCCAATAAGAAAATACTGAGTGTAATGGCCTCGGGTATTTTATGCGCCGCTACCCCCAAAAATAAGGCCGGCAGGGTATGTTCATTTTGATAATTGAAGCCAAGGGGTAAACCTTCTAAAAATGCATGAATGCAGAGTCCAAATAAAACCGGCCATAAAGTACCGGCATCACTATGGGCATGCACGTGTCCGTGTTCCACCCCATGCGAAACCCGTTGCAACATGAGTTGTAAACCAAAGCCGAGTAAAATGAAGATGCCGGCTTTTTCGCCTAATTCCATGACGGTTTCGGGAAGGAGGTGCAGGGCTGAAATACCGAGCAAGAAAGCCCCTGAAAAAGCCAAGAGCAAGGTGATGGTTTCCTGATTCAGCTTGCGGTAAATAAAAGGCAGAACGCCTCCGAGGAGGGTAATAGCAAAAAGCAAAATGAGGTAGAGCCAAATCATAGGATGGGAGCAAAGGTAGTAAGAAACAAGGCAACATATAAACGGGAATGCGCGTGTTTATTTTTTGAAGCCCAGCCGCATCGCTTTCATTAAGCACCCGTCCCGTCTTTCGCAGTGCATGGCACTTTGCTACAGCCGGGGCTATTTTTTAAGCGTTCGATTCTTTCATCAGCAGATGAAACAGCCGAAGAAAGTAATTCGATGCATGGCTGCGGGATGCATAGGGGAAGACGCGCTCGCTGGCGCGAGCGCGAAAGCGCCGGCGAAAGCGAGTGCGGCCGTAGCGGAGCGGAGCCCGGCGCAGCCCGAGAGTAGATGAAAGATGCTAGTTCGATGACAGCCCCAAAAAGAAAAAAGGCATTAACGGATCAGGGATAAATCGCCACTGAGAATGTATTGTTGTCCATTGCTTAAGCACGTGTATTTGAACACATAAAAGTAAGTGCCGAGTTCTTGCGGGGTATTGTTATAGGTGCCGTCCCAGCCGTCGGTGTATTGGCTTGCGCGCCAGAGTTTGGTGCCCCAACGGTTGTAAATTTCAAATTGTTGGAGTTTGATGCCGGTGGCGGTGGTAACGCGGAAGAAGTCGTTGCGACCATCGCCGTTGGGGGTGAAGGCGTTGGGAATAAAGACTTGTTCGCAACAGGTACCGGGGTTGATATAGACGGTATCTTGTACTTCGCAACCATCCCCATCGATGACACTGACGGTATACCAGCCGGCCGTTAAATTATTGGCGACAGCGGTGCTTTGCATGGGCGAAGTGGACCAAGCAAAAGTGAATGGTGGCTTACCGCTTTCGATGATGGCTTCGGCACTACCATCGGTGGCTACACCAATACAAGGCAAATCGTTTTTTTGAATATTGATGCGGAGGGAATCGGTATCGGGGAGAATGCTGAGCACCGTATCGAGTTGACAACCTTTGCCATCTACCACTTGAAGGGTATACATATTGGCCGGTAGATTACTGAAGAGCGCGGTAGTTTGAATGATATTGCCGGGGTTCAAGGTGTACGTAAAATTGGTGCCGAGCGATAGCGGCGTAATGGCAATGCTTCCATCGGACTTAGGATAACAAGCAATGTTTTGAATATTTACTTGAATGGCCACGGCTTCCACATACAACTGCAATTGGCGGATACTATCACAACCATAAACATTCATTAGCGTATCGGTATAGTTGCCTGTGGTGGTATAACCCATGAGGGTATCGCCAAGACAAATGGTATCGACTAGAGTGATGAATGTTTGCGGATACACGGTGAGGTTTAAGGTTCGAATACTATCGCAACCATTCGCATTCATGAAGGTATCGATATAGGTACCGCTTTGCGAATAACCTAAGTATGTATTCGGTTGACAAATGCTTTGATTGAGGGTGCTATAGGTGATGGGATTGACGATGAGGTTCAGCGTGCGAATACTATCACAACCATTGGCATTCACTAAGGTATCGATGTATGTCCCACTTTGCGAATAACCTAAATACGTATTGGGCTGACAAATGGTTTGATTGATGGTGCTAAACGTGATGGGATTGACAATCAAGTTCAGCGTGCGAATACTATCACACCCATTGGCATTCACAAGGGTATCGATATAGGTGCCACTTTGCGAATAGCCTAAATACGTATTCGGTTGACAAATCGTTTGATTGAGGGTGCTGTAGGTGATTGGGTTTACAATCAAGTTCAGCGTGCGAATACTATCACAACCATTGGCATTCACAAGGGTATCGATATAGGTGCCGCTTTGCGAATAACCTAAATACGTATTCGGTTGACAAATCGTTTGATTGATGGTGCTGTAGGTGATGGGATTGACAATCAAGTTCAGCGTGCGCACACTATCGCAACCATTGGCATTTACTAAGGTATCGATGTATGTCCCACTTTGCGAATAACCTAAATACGTATTCGGTTGACAAATGGTTTGGTTGATGGTACTGTAGGTGATGGGATTAACAATCAAGTTCAGCGTGCGTATACTATCACAACCATTGGCATTCACTAAGGTATCGATATAGGTACCGCTTTGCGAATAGCCTAAGTAAGTATTCGGTTGACAAATGGTTTGATTGAGGTTGCTGTAGGTGATTGGGTTTACAATCAAATTCAAGGTGCGAATACTATCACAACCTTGTACCGATACAAAAGTGTCGATATAAGTACCGCTTTGCGAATAACCTAAATAGGAATTCGGTTGACAAATCGTTTGATTGATGGTGGTATAAATAAGGGGCGTTACCACCAAATTTAGGGTGCGAATACTATCGCAACCATTCGCATTGATGAGCGTGTCGATATAGGTACCTGTTTGCGAATAACCTAAATAGGACCCGGGTTGACAAATGGTTTGATTGATGGTGCTAAAGGTGATGGGATACACAATGAGGTTCAAGGTGCGAACACTATCACAGCCATTCGCATTCACTAAGGTATCGATATACGTACCGCTTTGCGAATAGCCTAAGTATGCATTCGGTTGACAAATGGTTTGATTGATGGTGCTATAGGTAATGGGGTTCACAACCAAGCTCAAAGTGCGAATACTATCACAGCCTTTGGCGTTCACTAAAGTATCGATATAAATACCGCTTTGCGAATAACCTAAATAGGAATTCGGTTGACAAATGGTTTGGTTTATGGTACTATACGTGATGGGATTGACAATCAAGTTCAGCGTGCGAATACTATCACAACCATTGGCGTTTACTAAGGTATCGATATAGGTGCCGCTTTGCGAATAGCCTAAGTATGCATTTGGTTGACAAATGGTTTGATTGAGGGTGCTGTAGGTGATGGGCTTGACAATGAGGTTCAACGTGCGAACACTATCACAACCATTGGCGTTTACTAAGGTATCAACATAGGTGCCGCTTTGCGTATAACCTAAATAGGAATTCGGTTGACAAATGGTTTGATTGATGGTGCTAAACGTGATGGGATTAACGGTGAGGTTAATGGTTCGAATACTATCGCAACCATTGGCGTTGACGAGTGTATCGATATAAATACCGGTGGTAGAATATCCAAAGTAGGCATTGGGAGCACAAATCGTTTGATTGATTAAACTATAGGTAATTGGATTGACCGTGAGATTCAAGGTACGAATACTATCGCAACCATTCGCATTCACAAAAGTATCAATATAGACGCCGGGTAAATAATACCCCGCAAACGTATCTTGTTCACAAATGGTGGCATTAATGGTTCTGTAGGTTATGGGGTTGACCGTTAAATTCAAGGTGCGTATACTATCACATCCATTGGCATTAACCAGGGTATCGATATAGGTACCCGTAGCATTATAACCCAAGAACGTATTGGGTTCACAAATGGTTTGATTGATGGTACTAAAGGTAATGGGATGCACTATGAGGTTCAAGGTTCGAACACTATCACAGCCATTGGCATTAACCAAGGTATCGATATAGGTGCCGCTTTGCGAATAACCTAAATACGAATTCGGTTGACAAATAGTTTGGTTGATGGTGCTATAGGTGATAGGATTGACTATCAGGTTCAGTGTTCGAACACTATCACATCCATTGGCGTTTATCAGTGTATCGATGTATGTCCCACTTTGCGAATAACCCAAGTATGAATTCGGTTGACAAATAGTTTGATTGATGGTGCTGTAAGTAATGGGATTTACCGTGAGGTTGATGGTACGAATACTATCGCAACCATGCGCATTGATAAAGGTATCGATATAGGTACCGGTAGCATTATAACCTAAGAAACTATTGGGTTCACAAATGGTTTGATTGATGGTATGAAAGGTGTTAGGATTTACGGTTAAATACAGGGTCCTTAAACTATCGCAACCATCGGCATTTATAAACGTATCGATATAGGTACCGGCGTTGAAATAACCAAAAGCGGTATCGCCCGGACAAATGGTATCGAAGATGGCCGAGAAGGTAATAGGCTTCAAGGTAACCTTAACTGAATCGGTTTTCCCACAACCCCATTGATCGGACACATTCACATAATAGGTTTGGGTATTGGACGGGTTGACGATTGGATTAGTACAAGCGGTGCACGATAGCGCTGGATTGGCTTGCCAATTATACGTATACGACACAGAATTCCCGGTGGCCAAGACCGACAAGGGTAAAGATTCGTTTTGACAAATGGCGGTATCGGGCGTTTTAGCTATGGTATAATTGGAAACCGTAATAAACGATTGCAAGGTATCGGGGCAACCAAATCCGGTAAAGGGAGTTATGATTAAATTATAAGTTCCACTGGTAGCAGGTGTTGGGAAGGTAACGGTTTGTCCGCTACCAATTAAAGTAGAAAAATTCGCGTTATACCATTGGTAAGAAGCAAATCCGGGAGGAGCCGACAAGGTAGTGAAGGGATTATTGGCACAACTCACCCCACTAATTTGGAATAAGCCGCACGATAAATCCACATAACCATAACCAAAGTGTCCACCCAAATCGCAATCGCCCGAAGCGAATTCAGCAATTAGTGTTTGTCCAGCATAACCCGTTAAATTAATACTGGCGGTGGACCATGCTTTATACCATACCCCACCGCCGGCATTCACAAAGCCCGGCAAATTGGAGGTAGCAATATAAGAGTATTGGGTACAAGGCAAGGGTTGATTATTGCTTGCATTGAAAATTTTTACTTCAAAACGGGGTTGCTCCGAAGCTGCGTGTCCGGGATTTTCAAATACCACCGCATACTTATAAATCAAGCTATAATTATTGAGTCCGGCCGGCACCGTGAATGTATATCGGGCTTTTTCGGCCTGGGCCCCTGTATTGGAATTCCCTAAACGTAAGGAATACGAACCGCCTCCGGGGGCCACGATGGGGAAACCACCAAAAGGATCTAGTGCCGCTCCGGAAGTGAGTGTATGTCGATTATTGATGGGGGCTGTTAAGGTATTGGCATTAATAGGGCAACAAGAACCCGTATAAAACTGCCAATTGCTGAGGTTTCCTAATTCAAAATCGATATTGGGTGGACAAGTAAAATTCTGCGCCAATAAGTTGGACATTGAATCTACAAGAAGAAAAAGCACCAATATTATACGACGATAAGCCAAATTGAATATAGGTTTAAAAGCAATTTATGTAAGAAAGCCATTTTTATAATATGTATAAAGATACAAAATATTGACTGATATTTATAACCCAAGCCATAATGCAATACCGAAGTGCGACTAGCAATGGGTAATAAAACTTATTAAATTGGACGAATGAAATGGCTGAATTATTAGTATTTTCTATTCAAGCAAATGAAATAATGGGCTTACGCCGAAGCTAAAACAGGAAATGAAAATAAGGCTTGTATTAGCAAGCGAATCGAAGACTAAACCAGTTGAAAGTTCGTAAACAAGTTTGCTATTATATGTATCGATCGAGTAATAAACTCAATAACACAACAGGAAGGTATACGAAAGACGCAAACATCACCTTTCGAGCTCGATCATCGCTGGTTTCTTTCAAAAAACGAATGGCATGATAGAGCATCCAAGCAGCTCCTAGAATTAATCCGGTGAAAGAAATCCATCCTCCCAATCCGGCTTCCATAGGCAATACACTCATTGGAATTAAAACTGCGCTATACAAAACGGTTTGTGTGGCGGTATAGAAGCCAATTTTCCCGGCTCGTGGCAACATTTTTAATCCGGCCTTTTCATAATCATCGTGGCCCAACCAGGCGATGGCCCAAAAGTGCGGAAATTGCCAAAAGAATTGAATAATGAATAAAGTCCAAGCGGCTAAACTACCCAAATGATTCGTAGCGGCTACCCAACCGATAACACAAGGTAAAGAACCCGGAATGGCACCCACTAAAACCGATATGGAGGAAATTCGTTTTAAGGGGGTGTACACAAACACATAAAGGGCATAACTGAGTAATGCCAGCAATACCGTTTGAAAATTAAATTGAAACAAGATGAATAAACCACCGAATAAGCTCAGGGCTGAAAAAATGACTGCTTCACGAATCGACATTCGATTGTCGGGTAAAGGACGTTCGGCCGTTCGGCGCATAAGAAGGTCGGTATCGCGCTCTAAAATTTCGTTGGAGGCATTTGCTGCAGCGGTTACTAAAAATCCGCCTAAAAACAATAATAAAGTGCTCCAAAGCGTAATGGGTTTAACGCCTTCAGGTTGAATGGGCACAATCAGGTACCCAACCACGGAAGAACATACCACCAACAGGCTTAAGTTCAACTTCATGAGTTGACGATAATCGTGCCATTTTTGTTTTAGCCACATGGGCGCAAAGGTAGTTTAAAAATACGCCCCTCCTTGAAGGGAGGGGCGTTAGAATAAAAATAAAACGTATTAATTACAATTAATGCGATTCCTCACCCGGTTTTAATGGGATGTGTTGAGGGATATAGTCATTTCCTTGACCATCATCTTTGTAATCGTAAGCCCAACGATGAACTTCAGGAATTTCACCATCCCAGTTACCATGACCGGGGTTGATTGGCGTAGTCCATTCTAAGGTATTGGCTTGCCAAGGATTTGGATCGGTTACTTTCTTTCCTTTCCAAATGCTTACGAAATAATTGAATACAAACAATAATTGAGCAAAGAATACAATGATGGCGGCTACGGAAATCATTTGGTTCAATTCACTGAATTGTTTGAATGATTCCCAATTGCTGAAATCGTAATAACGACGTGGCATACCACTTACCCCTTCGTAATGCATTGGCCAGAAAATTACATAAGAGCCAATGAATGTTATGAAGAAGTGGATATACCCCATGGTATTGTTCATGAAACGACCATACATTTTGGGGAACCAATGATAGATACCGGCAAACATGCCAAAGAAGGCCGAGATACCCATTACAATATGGAAGTGGGCAATTACGAAATAGGTATCGTGCAAGTGAATATCCAAGGCCGAGTTACCCAAGAACAAACCGGTTAAACCACCTGAAATGAACAAGGATACAAAACCTAAGGCAAACATCATTGGAACAGTAAAACGGATATTTCCTTTCCAAATAGTAGTTAACCAGTTGAATACTTTAACCGCCGATGGAATGGCAATTAATAAGGTCAACAATACGAATACACCACCTAAGAATGGACTCATACCGGTTACAAACATATGGTGAGCCCATACTAAGAAGGCCAATACCGTAATACCAATCAACGATAAGATCATAGCGAAATAACCAAAGATTGGTTTACGGCTATGCGTTGATAAAATTTCTGACGCCATACCCATGGCAGGCAACATGATGATATATACCTCAGGGTGACCTAAGAACCAGAATAAGTGTTGATACAAGATAGCAGAACCACCCACGTTGGGTAAGGCTTTACCGGCAATATAAATTTCCGATAAATAGAAACTGGTGCCGGCATGACGATCGAACAATAACAATACAGCGGCCGATAATAATACCGGGAATGACAATACACCCAATACAGCGGTGAACAAGAAGGCCCAAATGGTTAACGGCATACGCGTCATGGTCATTCCTTTTGTACGCATGTTCAAGATGGTTACGATATAATTCAAACCACCTAATAAAGAAGATACAATGAACAAAGCCATACTGATTAACCATAAATCCATACCAACCCCTGAACCGATAGACGCTTCTTTCAAAGCACTCAACGGAGGATAGGTAGTCCAACCACCTGAAGCGGGGCCCGTATTCACAAATAATGAGGCGAACATTACTACCCCGGCAATGGCAAAGAACCAATAGGAAAGCATGTTCAGGAAAGGCGAAGCCATATCGCGCGCCCCAATTTGTAATGGAATGAGGAAGTTACTGAAGGTACCACTCAAACCACCGGTTAATACAAAGAATACCAATACGGTACCATGGATTGTAACTAAACCATAGTACATTTCAGGATCAATTTTTCCGCCTTTGGCCCACTCACCCAAGAACTTTTCCAAAATTGGGAAAGTTTGTTCAGGAAAGCCTAATTGCAAACGGAAGAATACCGACATTAATCCCCCGGCGATAGCCCAAAAGATACCGGTAATCAAAAACTGACGAGAAATGATTTTGTGATCCATACTGAACACGTACTTCGAAAAGAAGTGTTGTTTGTGTTCATGATGGTCGTGCGCTCCGTGATCATGCGCATGATGATCGTCGTGCGTGTGGACGTCATGCAGATGTTGTGTTGCTTCGTGACTCATTGTTATTCGAATTTGAGATTAATTTATTTGATGTTCATTGTAATTGCCTTACTGCTGTCCGCAGGGGCTGCAGCCGGTGTAGCAGGCGCTTCACTTTCGTGCGTTTGCGCATAATACGACTGTTGTTTAGCCATCCAGGCTTTGTGTTCTTCTTCTGTTTCTACAATTACAACCGCGCGCATGGAGTAGTGACCTTTACCACACATTTGGTCGCAAGATAATTCGTAAACAAAGTTTTCGTTTCCGGTAATTTTCTTCATTTCTTCCGTTGTGATGGTTGGTGTAAACCACATACGGGTGGTGATACCGGGTACGGCATCCACTTTTAAACGGAAGTGCGATAATCCAACATCATGAATTACATCGCGTGAACCGATAATTAATTCAACGGGTTTTCCTTTGATTAAACGAATTTCACCATTCGGGATAATGATATCATCCTTATTGGCTTTATCTTCCCAATCTAAACCGAGTAAATTATCTTTATCGTTGATTTTAGTGAAGTGGCGTTTACCCAATTCGCCATCGGCACCGGGGTAACGAGAAATCCAGTTGAACTGTTTTCCTACTACTTCAATTTGCATAGCTCCTTTTGGTGCATCGCCGGTCATTTTAAACCACGATTTCAAACCAATAGCCACCAATACGGCCATAGCCAAGGCAGGAATGGTAGTCCAAATGGCTTCCAATTTGTTACTATGCGAGAAGAATACCGTTTTACGATTTTCATCGCGTTGGTATTTATAAGCAAACCAGAACAATAAAAATTGAGTAATCAAAAACACGATACCGGTAACAATTAAGGTTACCAAGAACATGAAATCGTAATCCTTTCCGTGATCGGAAGCGGCTTCAGGTCCCATCAGTGGCATCATGTATTGGTGACAAGCATAGAAGCCAACCATCAATACCACCCATAATACCAACATGGATGCCCCTAATAATTTATTCCGTTTTTTATCGAAATGCTCTTCACCTTGAATTCTTGCTACCAATTCACTCGACCGCGATACTTGGTATAGTACCACAAAAATCAAGGAGACAAGCAACACTAACAATAATCCTGACATACGATGTGTTATTTTTTAATTAGCTGTGAAAATTAGCTGATGTGAATAATGGTTTCTTTGAGGAAAGGATGATTTTGTGGAACCATCGGGGCTTTGGTCAATTTGTTGCTTACCAAGGTAATAATTAAACCAACGAAACCACATACTAAACCAATTTCAAACCATCCGATTGTCCAATGCTCACCTAAGGTAGCCGGCATAACCATTTGGTAGAAATCAATCCAGTGTCCAATTAAAATTAATACGGCCACTAAGGAAACTACAAAGTAGTTGCGTTTGTTCGGGCGAGGCATTAATATTAAAATTGGGGCTACGAAATTGATAATGATATTGGCCCAATAGAAGAAACGATAAGGCCCGTGCATACGAATTTTGAAATAGATCGTTTCTTCCGGAATATTCGCATACCAAATCAACATGAATTGCGAGAACCAGAGGTAAGTCCAAAAGATACTAAAGGCAAACATGAACTTCCCTAAATCATGGATATGTTCTTCCGTAACGATTTCTAAATAACCGTGACGTTTAACATACAAAACCCATAACATAATCATACTCATACCGCTCACAAAAGAACTGGCGAAGGTGTACCAACTGAACATGGTAGAGAACCAATGAGAATCTAAACTCATAATCCACAACCAAGGAATAGTAGAGGCTAAGGATAAGGCAAATACGAAAACGAAACCGGCCGATAAGTTGAAATTCTGCCAGTAAGTTTTAGTTGAACCTGCAGGCTCTTTATCTTGACGTACCGATAATTCGCGAATTTTAATACCGAACCAGCTCCACAAAGCCAATACCACTACCGTCCAAATAGAGAAGAAAGGTTTGCTTAAGAAGAAGTTCTTTAAGGCATTCAACGACGTTTTTGGAATATAATCGTTTCCGTGCTCATCTTTTCCTAACCAATGGTAAATATGGTGATTGTTGGTCCAAATTAAAGTCAACAAAACCACACCTACAATGGCGGCTAAGTAAGGAACAATACTACCAATTGCTTCAGGAATACGACGGAATGAAACAATCCACGCCCCTTGAGCCAAACTGGTAGCACTTAAAATAAACAAACTGGCCAAACAAATCAGCAAGAAGAAAATGCTGTTTTGCATTAACACAGCCCAAAAGCGATTTTGTGCCATTTGGTCTTTCGACAACATCAACATGGCAATACCGGCAATAAGGGTTACTGCACCGATACCCAACAAGACATTACCTGTGGTTTTGAGTTTAGCCGGGATTTTGAATTCTTGGTTTAACATCACTGTTTTATTTTGATGGATAGATTCTTTCGTTATTAATGATTGGCGGCATGAGCCATTGTAGCGGTTTGAGCCGTTGAATCGGCTTTTGGTGCAGCTGTTTCAGCACTTGGGGCCGATTTCACCATGTTAAAGGATTCCCCGCCATTTTCGCTTTGTACTTTCTTGATATAAGCTACCACTTTCCAACGTTGTTTGGTATCGAGTTGGCTAGCATACGAGCCCATGGTGTTTTTACCATAAACAATAGCATGGTATATACGCCCTTGCGACATGGCCAAATACTTAGCACCACTTTTCAAATTGGCCGGCATAGCCGCAAATTTACCGCTTGAATACAATGGTCCATTACCATCCAACTGTGGGCCGTGACAAATACCGCAATGTATCATATACAAACGTTGGCCTTCTTTTAAATCGGCTTCCGTTAAATCGATATTGCACCTATTGGCATTAGCGGCTGTAGTATCGTCTTTACCGATATGGTAAGGCAAGGCTTGTTCGCGAGCAATGGTACCCGAGGACGGCATTTTATTATAAGAACCTTTTTCGGCTTCAATTTTTTCAGTGCCATGATAGTAATCAACCGCACGCGAATACACCATATCGGGGGCATAGGTACGACCTGTGTTACGATGAAATTCGTCGTTGTTACATGCGGCCAAGAGAGAAACTCCGGCAACCAAGGCACAAAATGTTTTTAACGTATTCATGAGAGCTTATGCTAATTGTTGTTGAATTTCGTAATCTTCTTTTTTGTCGTAACGGCCATACCACCATTCCGACTCGGCCACTTGAATATTGGTTTCAATGGCACCGGTGGCTTTCAAGAAAGCTTCTGTTTCGGCAGCATTGTTATCGTCTACTTCAATAGCCATTACAAACAAATCGTCGGTTTGACGCGGATGAAACACATGCTTCTTTACACCGGGCATAATTTGGTTCAAATAGCAGAAGGTTAAAACCATACCTACGGCAGCAAATAATACCGTTAACTCGAATGTAATGGGAATAAAAGCCGGTAAGGGGAAGAAGGGTTTACCACCAAAATTTTGAGGCCAATCGGAGGTAAAAATCCAACCCATGAAACCTAAGGCGGTGGTAGTACCTGTAATACCGTAAATAAATCCGGCCACGTGTAAATCACTTTCCTTTTCACCGAGGGCAACATCTAAGCCATGCACGGCAAATGGGGTATATACATCATGAATTTTATAGCCGGCTTTGCGTACTTTTTTTACGGCCGGAAACAAGACGGCTTCATCGTCGAAAGCAGCCACTGCAAATTTTTTAATACTCATGTTTCGTTCCTTTTATGGTTTTAAACCCTAAATAAATTGAATCGTTGAAGGCGCTATTAATGATGATGCGCTTGTTCTTCGATGAATTGTTCTGTTTTTTGTGATTCGATGGTGTTCATCTTGTCTTTGTAATTCTGTCCGCTTGTCTTCAAAATAAATTTGATTTCAGCAATCGCAATTACCGGGAAGTATTTGGCGAACAAGAAATAACACGTGAAGAATAAACCGAATGATCCGAGATAGAAACCAACTTCAGGCCAACTTGGCGTGTAGTAACTCCAGCTACTTGGCAAGTAATCGCGGTGAAGAGACATGATGATTACGAAACGTTCGAACCACATCCCGATATTCACAATGATACTCATGAAGAAGGTGAACCAAATATTACGGCGTAATTTTTTGAACCAGAATAACTGAGGCGAAACCACGTTACACGTCATCATAGCCCAATAAGCCCACCAATAAGGACCCATTACACGAAGACGGAAGGCTTCTTGTTCCCACAATACACCGGAGTAATAAGCAATGAACAACTCGGTTAAGTAGGCAACCCCTACAATAGAACCGGTTAATACAATTACCTTATTCATGGCTTCGATGTGACCGATGGTGATATACTCTTGTAAGTTCAATACTTTACGCGTAATCACCAACAAGGTTTGTACCATGGCGAAACCGGAGAATACCGCACCCGCTACGAAGTAAGGCGGGAAGATGGTAGTGTGCCAACCGGGGATAACCGAAGTCGCAAAGTCGAACGATACGATGGTGTGTACCGACAATACCAAGGGTGTACTCAAACCGGCCAATACCAAGGATAACATTTCATGACGTTGCCAGTGCTTAGCGCTACCGGCCCAACCGAAAGAAGCTAAACCATATAAGCGTTTGCGTAATTTAGTTTGTGCACGATCGCGGATGGTGGCGAAATCGGGAATTAAACCGGAATACCAGAATAATAAAGACACGGTGAAATAAGTCGAAATCGCGAATACGTCCCACAATAACGGCGAAACGAAGTTAGGCCATAATGGACCGCGGGTATTTCCGTAAGGCAATACGAAGAAGGCGTCCCAAACGCGACCCATGTGCCAAATCGGGAATTGTCCCGCACACATTACCGCGAAAATGGTCATGGCTTCTGCCGCACGGTTCACCCCTGTACGCCATCCTTGACGGAAAAGCAACAAGATGGCCGAGATCAAGGTTCCGGCGTGACCGATACCTACCCACCATACGAAGTTGGTGATATCCCAACCCCATCCGATGGTACGGTTCAAGTTCCAAACCCCTGTACCCCAGTATACTTCCCAGGTTACACTAAATACACCAAACATCAGGAGGGCGGCGGATAAAAAGAACCCGATATACCACAACTTGGTGGGTTTCTTTTCAATAGGGGCACAAATATCTTCAGTAACCTGATGATAATCTTTGTGGCCGTCTACCAAAGCTTCTCTGATAACCGATTCGTACTTTAAATGCATAGCTTCTTTTTTTTATCAAGGACCGGCTAACCGGTATTGGATTGTTTTAATTAAGCGTGTTCGTTGTGCTTGGCAGCGGGTGCAGCATGCTCGTCATGAGCACTCATTACTTCACTGCTGTTACGGATTTTAGATAAATAATTGATGTTCGGTAACACATGAATTTCTTCCAATACATGGAACACACGTTCTTTTTGCTCGGTGTAGCGTGTTTGGTAAATCATACTTTCCTTATCGTTTACATTACCGAATACAATAGCGTTAGTTGGACAAGCCTGCTGACAAGCCGTGCGGGCTTCACCATCGTTCATAACGCGACCTTCTTTTTTGGCGGTCGATTTGGCACTTTGTAAACGTTGAACGCAGAACGAACATTTTTCCATAACCCCACGGCTACGTACTGTAACATCGGGGTTCAAGACCATACGCGTAATATCGTTGTTGATATCATCGCGACGACCATCAGTGAATACGTTATCATCGAACGAATCCGCTTCGTTCCAGTCGCGCCAGTTAAAGCGACGTACTTTATACGGACAGTTATTGGCGCAATAACGTGTACCAATACAACGGTTATAAGCCATTTGGTTCATGCCTTCACTGCTGTGGTTGGTGGCATTTACCGGACAAACGTTTTCGCAAGGGGCATTGTCGCAATGCTGACAAAGCATCGGTTGGAACAAGGTTTGAATTGAATCCGGTTTGCTTGGATCGCCCGTGAAATAACGGTCGATACGAATCCAATGCATATCGTGCACCAACATCACTTGTTCTTTACCTACTACCGAAACATTGTTTTCGGCTTGACAAGCTACCGAACAAGATCCGCAACCAATACAAGTACTCAAATCGATACTCATACCCCATTTCATGCCTAATGATTCGTGGTTTGGATATAAGGTACCGTTTTTACGATAAGCATCTTGCCAATCCTTATCGGCTTCAGTTGGAGCCATTGCGGCAGCAGCAGCAGTGGCAGCATCGGCATGATGTCCTTCCCCGTGACCTTCGCCATGAGCGGCACCGTGGCCTTCGCCATGTCCTTCACCATGTGCTTCGTCGAAACTATGCGTATAGTGACCTAAATGCTCAGCGCGTTCGTTGTATAATTCCATCGGATTCTTCTGGAATTCAGCTAAGGTGAATTCATGAATAATCGGACGATCGTTTTGATAACTGTGATGGGTTTGTGTAATAGCCAACGGATACGTAGTATTCGTATTGGCTAAATCTACTTTAGAGGCATAGAACGAACTATTTCCGCTACCATCTTTACCAACCAAGGTGTATACATTCACCCCGGTATTGGCGGCGGCGCGACCTACTTTTTCGTTACGGCCATACCCTACGGCAACCGCAATAACATCGTCGTGCATACCGGGCAATACCAATACAGGCAATTTAACCTCAGTACCATTGGCCTTGATGCTGAATACTTTTTTCTCGCGTTCAACTTCATTTAAATCGGTATGTTCAGCGCCCATGGCTTTCGCACGGTTAGGCGACATCAACACGTAATTGTCCCAAGTACATTTTGTAATAGGATCGGGTAATTCTTGTAACCAAGGGTTATTACTCCAAGCGGCACCACGACCGATACCTACTTTATCGTAAATCACCAATTCAACAGCACCGGCCGTTGCAGCACTTACCGCAGCGGTTGCAGCAGCTACATTACCACTGAAACCGGCACCGCTCATCGGCATGGTTTCGTGTTCCATAATACCATACTGAATGGCTTTATCGAAAGCTTCTTGTCCACCTAATTTTCCTTTCCATAACGCAGCAAACCAATCGGCATGGGTTACGGTTTGTCCACTCCAACGCAATAAAGACTCCTCGAAAGCGCGAGTTTTGAACAATGGATTGATAGTAGGTTGCATGAACGAAACATAACCGGTATGTGGTTCAGCATCACCCCAACTTTCTAACCAATGGTTCGACGGAGCGGCTACTTTACACAATTGCGTGGTTTCATCGTTACGGTCGTTGAACGAAACTGAAAGCGTTAATCCACCAACTTTTTCTTTAATGGCCGCGGCGTGTACGCTATCGTAAGCCGGGTTACAATCGAAGAACAAAACACCACCCACGTTACCGGCTTTTAATTCGGCTACGAAGGCATTCATATCGTTATCGTTCCCTTTTTTCGTATTGTTGGTTGTTCCCCAAGTGATGGTTGTTCCAAGAGCACCGATAGCGCTATTGATAGCATTCACCAAGGTTTGTGTATTCACATCGTTGCTACCGCTAATAACCAATCCTTTTCCGGCAGAAGCCTTCAAATCGTTGGCCATAGCCGTGATCGCTTTGTTTAAGCCTTCGCTGAAACCACTTACGGCAGAACCATTGATAGCGCCCAATAAAGCGGCGGCTACTTTACCGTATTCAGAAGGCTTACATGTGAAACGTTCATCGGCACTTCCACCGGTTAAGCTCATCATACCTTCCACTTGGTAGTGCTTACTCATTACGGGGTTCTTAGCACTTACCTTACGGGTTTTACTGTATTGTTTAGCGAAGATTTCAGGCGAAATCCAAGTTCCTAAGAAGTCGGCACCAATGCTTACAATTACCGAGGCATTATCGAAACGATAGCCGGGAATAGCGCGTTGACCGAATGAAGCTTGGTTGGCATCGAGCATACCGCTGTACGAAATAGCATCGTACATAACGTGTTTAGCTCCGAAAGCGGCTTTAAAATCCTCAATAGCCTTCATGGTTGAAGCGCTATTGATGGTAGAAGTTACTAAATAAACGGCTTTACCGGCCATAGCAGCTTTCGCTTCCGCTACTTTGGCATCAACAGCTTCCCAAGTGCTTTCTTTCCCATCGATGGTTGGAAATTTCAAGCGGGCAGCATCGTATAAATTCAATACAGAACCTTGAATACGGGCTGTTGTAGCGCCTTCGGTGAGTTTGCTATCGAAGTTTCCTTCAATTTTAATTGGGCGACCTTCGCGGGTACGTACCAACACCGGTACGGCTTCACCACCATCTACATAGGTAGAAGCGTACATTAAAGGTACACCGGGTGTTACATTTTCAGGTTTTATAGCGTAAGGAATAGCTTTGCGTACGGGCATTTCGCAACTAGCGGCGAGTGTAGCGGCAGCGGTGCTAAATCCTAAGTATTTTAAGAAGTCGCGGCGTGAAGTACCGGCCTCAGCGATGCTTTGGATATCGCCGAACGGCAAATCTTCACGAAACTCATTGGCCACCTGTGCTTGATATTGCGGGGTGGGATTCAATTCTTCGAGTCCTTTCCAATATTGTTTTTTACTCATAGTATACCGTTTGTCGTTAGACCAATTTTTAAACGTTTAACTCAGATTAATAGTGGCAGCGTTGACATTCCAAACCACCAATTTCGCTTACTTTCACTTCAGTACGAGTACCGGCTTTGATTTCGTCGTGGTATTTCTGGAAAATCGAGTAATAGTTATTGTCGGCGAATTGTACATTGGTTTCGCGGTGACAATTAATACACCAACCCATGCTTAAGTCGGCAAATTGATACACCTCATCCATTTCTTCAATATTACCGTGACAACGTTGACAAGCAATTTTACCAGACACTACGTGTAAGGAGTGATTGAAGTAAACGTGATCGGGCAAGTTGTGAATCTTCACCCATTCAACCGGCTTAGCCATTACTTGACCATTGGCATCGCGTTTGTAATCTTTCTTAGCAGGATCCCAACCGGCGAATTCATACAATTTCTTGATTTCGGCGGTACCATCCACTTTAGTTCCTTCTAAAGTAACCAATGGATGTGTTTCAGTCCCGGTGTATTCGTTGATTTGCATGTGGCAATTCATACACACATTCGTTGACGGAATCATGGCATGACGCCCTTTTTCAGCGGCCGAGTGGCAATAAATACAGTTGATTTGGTTGATGCCGGCATGTACTTTGTGCGAGTAGAAGATGGGTTGCTTCGGCATGTAATTCTTCTGACGGCCCAATTCAGAACCATTCGTTAACCATACCCCTACCGATACAATCAATACAGCCGCAATGATGGCAATAATTACTTTGTTGCGGAACCATGGCACGTCTTTCGGAGAAGGCAAGCCATCTTTCACGTTGGCAGAGCGACTTAAAACCTTGTTGACTTGTGTCAAAATGAATACGGCTACCAACAATACCAAGGTTAAAATCACATACAACAAGGTATTGTCGCCGGCTTCTTTCGGTGCTGCGGCGCCTGCGGCAGGAGCTGCAGCGGCGGGTGGTGCGTAATCTTCGGCGTATTTAATAATCGCGTCAATTTCTTCGGTGCTCAAGGCCGGGAACGCCGTCATGGCGGTTTTGTTCCACTTGTTGTACAATTCTACAGCATAAGGATCGCCACTACCAATGACGGCAGCGGAGTTCTTAATCCACTTGTACAACCAATCTTTCGATGGAACACGAGCACTTACCCCTTTCAAGGCAGGACCGGTTGCGTCTTTTATTGGATTATGACAAGAGGCACAATTGGCCTGAAACAGGGCCTTGCCGTCCGGTTGAGCATACGTGGTAAACGAGCTTAAAATCAAAAATGCTACGAGTACAATATACCCTTTGACATCATGGTGCTTGCGCGATAAATAACTTAACATCCGTTAAATGTAATTTTGTGTTAAATCGAATAGGCGCAAAGGTAACAAGGGATATTCATATTTCGACCTACAAAGCCCAAAAAATAATTTTTTTATGAAATCCGCGTCAATACTCACTTTCAGGGCATATCAAAGCGGTCAAATTGGCTTTTTTTAACACTAAAAATTTTTTTATTGTTCCAAAAAAAAGTGATACTATTCACGCTCACGCAAAATCGCGGATTTTTCGTTTCATAACGGGAATGTCATTTTTTTACCCGAGGCGAATGAAAAATGGCACTCGAGCTCACCTTGAGTGCTTAACTTTGTTTCCGTTATGAAACGCTTGCTCGCCACGTTGCTCCTCAGCCTCTACCTGTTCTTTTCGGGTAGTCGCGTTTTGGCTTTTCATTATTGTGGCGATGTATTGGCCGAAACCCGCATCAATGCTAAAGCCCATTGTTGTTGCGAAAGTTCCGAAAATGTAGCCGCCAACAACAACGACGATTGTTGCCACGATGAAGTAAAACCCGTTAAACAGCCCGACACGAATGTTCAAAGCGCTAAAGCCCCCATGCTTCATGCGTTTGTGCTATTGCCCCAGCATCCTTGGGTTCCTCGCACACCATCTTGTGTTGTTTCTGCTTCGCGAAGCCAAAAAACTAACATACACCCACCCCCCGATATAAACGGAGACCTACCGGCTTTCATTCAATACCATGCTTTATTGCTTTATGCCTGATGCGCGTTTGTACCTCTACAAACCCTCATTTTTCACGCATAAATCTTAAATCATGTCATTTTCAATTCAAAAAACTTGGACCATCCTCCTATTACTCGTGATGGCCACCTTCCACCTCAACGCACAAAACAAGAATACCAGCGATACCCTGACGGTTTCAGGCAATTGCAGTATGTGCAAAAAACGCATCGAAGAAGCCGCCTATGTTAAAGGCGTTAAATTGGCCGAATGGAATAAAAGCACCCGTGTTTTAAACGTGGTGTATTCGACTAAAACCAATAAACAAGCCATTATTAATGCGGTTTTGAGCGCCGGACATGATGCTTCCGGACAAAAAGCAAACGATCAACAATACGCGAAATTACCTTCTTGTTGCGCCTACAGAACCGGTACTTGTGACCATTAAACACACGTACTTTACCGTTTTAGCGACTTTCTTGACCTTGTTCCTCGATTTTCAGTTGGTAGCGCAACCCATGCTGAAAACCATTACAGGAACCGTGTCGGAACGTCGCCCCGGCAATATCGTGCTTCCCCTGAAAGGAGCCCGTGTTTATGCCAATAAAAAGTACCAAACCCTGAGTGATGCCGAAGGGAACTTTTCCTTGCAATTGCCCGATACGTGTAAAAAGCTGTGGGTTCGGGCGGGTCAAGACCGTTTGGACAGTGCCGATGTGCCTAAAAATGAGGAACGTTTATCGATTGTATTTCCGCAAATGGCCCAATTGAAAGATGTTACCATTACCCAACATCGCTTCAGCACCGAAATTAGTCTACTACCGGCCTTGAAAACCGAACGCATTGGCGCCCGCGAATTACTGAAAGCCGCTTGTTGCAACCTCAGCGAAAGTTTCGAAACAACCCCCAGTGTGGATGTTGCCTTTACCGATGCCGTAACCGGGTACAAGCAAATTCAGTTACTTGGTTTAGCGGGCCCTTATACCCTCATTACCCGCGAAAATATTCCGGATGTAAGGGGCTTGTCGGCCGTAACCGGATTATCGTTCACGCCCGGACCATGGATTCAAAACATGCAACTCAGTAAAGGAACGGGTTCGGTAGTGAATGGGTATGAAGGTTTAGCCGGACAAATTAATGTGGAATTGCAAAAGCCCATGGATGGCGACAGCATGCTTTTTAATTTGTATCAAAGTGCCCAAGGGCGAAGCGAAATGAATGTATTAGCCCGCTTCAACCCCAAAGAACGTTTGTACACCAACCTCATGGTACATGGTAAATACCAATGGTTAGCCGTCGACCAAAATCACGACCATTACCTCGACCAACTCATTGGGCATTCGGCCATTGTGAGTAATCGTTGGATTGGCTTCGGAAAAAACAATACCGAATGGCAAGCCGGCATTAAAGGCACTACCCAAAACCAATACGGGGGCTCCATGCATTACAACAAAAATGAAGACCCGGCCACGGCTTCGGCGTGGGGATTACAACAAAAAATTCAACGCTTGGATGCTTGGGCTAAATTCGGAAAGGCGTT
>JBPCSZ010000120.1:0-4764 GCA_051006655.1 Chitinophagaceae bacterium | reverse complement strand
CTGCTTGGACAGACCTGCATCCCGCAAGGCTTCTTCCAATACTTTCAAATCAGCAGAGCCATCAGGTCGGAAATATTCCAACTTTTTGATTTCTGCCTTCATGTTATTTGGGTGCATCACCACACTGGTTTCACGCAAGCCACCTTTGGTGATTTGAAAATAACCAGACTCATATGGGTCGTCAGAACCAATGGTCATTGGTTCGCCATCTTCTTTAACCCACTGATATTCTTCAGCATAAGCGCCAACAGAAACACCGCCAAACATATTGGGGCTTTCTTTCATCACTTGATACAAATCAGAACCAGTTGTGGTGTTCAGATACAGACGGCCACAAGCATTCATGCCATCGTCATCCATTTCAATGCTTGTCCATTCGCCAACAGGAATAGCATCAGCATTGTGATTAACGTACATAGGAAGTGGACGACCAACTTTGGCAAATTCTTTTGCCCATTCCATAAAGCCTTCTGGTTTATAGAAGAATTTACGGCCATCAGCGCCTTCACGAGCGCCCCAAGTCGTAATCCGAGCCTCAATCTGTCCAGACGGTTCGCCGTTGTCGGCTTTCTCGTTCAAGTTCAGTTTGGCTTCGCAGATTAGATTCAATGTCTTCATTGATTGCCCCTAAAGCAATAGATTGGTCATTATCCTGTATTTTAGGGGGTTGCCCCAATAAGACAGGCAACTGTTTTGTAGGCCGCTTGACCTGTTTTGCTAATGCTAACAGATATTGTGTATCAGTACGCATTTTTAATCAAGTTTTGCCGATGTTCATCTTTTTGGTCTGATTTCCACCGCCGCCGCCCGTGTCTTTCGGGCTAGAGCCGGGGATTGGCTCGGCAGGTTTGGCATCTTTGACCAATTCGTCACCACCTTCTACAGAAGGCAGATTCATGTAATTCCGGGCTTCGTTGGGGGTCATAATCCCACCAGAAACACCAGCCGTAGCAAAGTTCATTTGATCCAAAGGAGCGCCCTTCAAGAAATCCTTGGTGTCAAACTCTACGCACAACGATGGATAACCTTCAAGCAAATGCTGTGTCAGTTTTTGCTGAATATTGACGATTGTGGGATACATGGTGGTTTTGTAAAACTCATCCAAAGCCGTTTGGCTGTTGTTGAATTTGCCATCATGAATGCCAATCATAGAAGGTGGCACACCGAACAAACCACAGATGCGGCGCATTGTCATCAGCTTCAAAGCGGCAGCATCAGTATCTTGCAAGGTCAGCATTTCCAGTTTCTGATACTTCATGCCCTGATCCAGCAACATACCTTGACCGGGTTTGCTTGGATCACTGGTTTTGCTGCCAGTCATGTTATTCCACGCTTCTTTCAAACGTGCGGCAATCTCTTTGTACTTGCCATCAGGAATAACTTGGTCGGTCACAAACATGCCGGAAGGCTTTGCGCCGTTCTGCATGACAAAGTTGGCGTACAGGTCAATGTCCTGATCCAAGCCAACCAGTTCAGTCGCCAAAATAGCTTTGTTAAAGCCAGCCGAGCCTTGCCATGCCATTTCCTTACCGTGCATCACTTGGAAATACTTGAACTCATGGTCTTTGTTAAAACCATAGCTAGGAGTGGACAGTCGGAATGTCGGATAACGAGTAGGCGTGATATTCACCGCAATCAGCGTTGAATCCAGTACGTACATTTCCAATGGCGTTTCGGTGGAACTGTTTTGGTCTTTCCTCCACCACAAGGTAAAGGCTTCACCAGACAATTCATACCACATCAACCACTGATACCAGAACTCGTATTTGCTTTGGAAATTATTAGGATTGGATAAAAGTTTATAAACCTGTTTGGCTTTGGCTTTATCTCGCGCACCAACATTTTTATCTTTAACGGCATCAACCACATTGCCATCTGCCATCTCGCAGCAAATATTGATTGGCAACTGAGCCAGCGCACGGGCTTTTACCCCCACACACGACATGATTGTGCTGTTTCGCGTCAGCACAGACATATCTACCGGGCGACCAGCGGTTGTTGTGCTGGCAGTGGTCACATAGAGTATTTGAGTATTAACTCCGGCTCTTTTATCACTACCTTGGTAAACTACGTTATTTCCCAAAGCAGTTTGGCCGAATAAAGTATTACTTTCGGTTTGTGTTTTGCGCTTGAAAATGTCAAAAATCGCCATGATTTCCCCTCAATTTCCTACACTTTACCACTCTAATGATCTAAAGCCAAATGATTCGCTGACAAATACGTTATCCAAATGGCAATGCAAAGCCATAATCATGGCAATAATGCCATCCACCTTGGCTGATGGATCCGCTTCGTTCTTCCTGACCTTTACGTTTCCGTTTACGTCAGTATAAACCTCACAGTTTCCAAGCTGCCACCCAACAAACGGGTTGCCATCATGGTGAATTGCCTTCTTGAGAATCAGTTGCTCAGTAGTTTTGGATGGGTTTGACAGCATCGCCATGCCCTGACCAACTTTCTTCACAGGCAAACCATCAGCGTACAGATTAGCCACCAAAGCGGCGGCATTGTATGGATCGTACCCAAGCTCTTTAACATTATGCTTTTCGCACTCTTGCTTAATATAGCTTTCAATCTCGTTCAGGTCGGTCACGTTGCCGGGAGTGAGCCTTAATATGCCAGTTGAGTGAGCCTGAGAAAAAATGCTTTTGTAGTGGTTCGGGATTAGCTCAATGGATTCTTCCGGCAGAAAGAATTGGAACTTGGCATAGAAATTTTCTTCGCTATACCTGTGCAAAGTACAGACAGCGTTCAAGTCCCGTGTGTGCGCCAAGTCAAACGCAACAAATGTTGATTCCGGCTTGTCAGTCGGGAATGGTGCAATTGAATCGTCCCAATACCTACGGTCAACCCAAGCCGAATTAGCCGAGACATAGATGTTCAACTGCTTGCACAGAAACTCGTTCAGGCTTGCTGGCTTGGCAGACGCTTCTTCAGCCATCTGCTGAATGTGCTGTGTCGTGACTGAAACCCCAAGCATCGGGTTCGCTTTACCCCATACCGCAGGATCAGCCCAATTGTCTCCGGGATCAATGCTATAGAGTAGACCAAACCAGCGGAAACTATCAGGAGCAGCGCCACGCAAGACAGTACGGAAGTGTGAAAGGTCTTCAAAGAACTTGGTTTCCTTGGTAAAGCTGGCTGTGGTCAGGTACATACGCATCGGGTTTTTCCGAGCGCCCATACCAGAATGCAACACCTCAATTGACTGTCTTTCAGTAATCTGAGCCGCTTCGTCAATCATGGCGCAAGACGGGTTTTTACCGTCACCTGTTTTGCGGTTTTCCCGTGACAGCGCCCTGTAAGTAGAAGTCGAGTCGCCAGCCTTTTTCAGTTCACTGCGGTACGCAATAAACTTAGCCCCCAACTCAGGCTTCATGTTTTCTACGATAGCCTTGGACGAATCAAAGCAAATACTTGCCTGATCCCTGTTGGTAGCCAAAGTAAAGACTTCAGCGCCAGCATCACCAAACTGCAACTCATACAATGCAATGATGGATGCAATGGTTGTTTTGCCAGATTTGCGAGGCACGAACAAAATGACATCGGTGACATAGCGATACGAATGGTCTTTCCTGTCACGAAAGCCATAAATAGCCGCCAAGTACATAACCTGAAACGGCTGTAGTTCAATCGGCTTTCCAGCATCCGGGCCTTTGACATGGCGGCAGAATTTGACGAATTTAAGGATGTGTTCAGCCTTGGCAGGGACAAACTCATAAGGCGCATCCTTACGTTCGACCATATCCAAGAACCGTTGGCAAGCCAGTTTGACATCCTCACACGCCTGAATGTCACCCCGAGTTACCGCTACCGCATACTCAAACGCCGGGTTAAGCAGTGGCGAATAACTCATTGCGCTTCCCATCTAAATTTTGCTTGCCCAACTACTGATTGCCATTCTCTACCCGGTCTATTTTGCCATCCAGCAGCATCATTTTTCTTCAATTCTGCAACACATTTCCATCCAACACCTCTCATAGATGCTCCGCTTTCACTTTGCAATGTGTATGTAATTAATTTTTTCCATCCAAGTGCTTTGGCTGCTTGCCAGCATCTTGAGTACAAAAAAGAACAAGCGCCTTTTGGTGCTTCTTCAACAATACAACAACGAGTAACTTCTAAAGTTTCTCCGTTATCCAAATATCTTGCAACAGGTCTACCAACTATTGCAACTCCACACAATTTTTGACCATCACTCACACCAACAGCAAAAACACCACCTGCTGGCGGTTTGTTATGACGATGAAAGTTTTTTACAAACTCACTTGCTTCAGTGAGTTTTATAGGTATAGCAAAAAGTGTCATGCCGTAGCAAACAACTCATCTACATCACTCACTTTTGCCTTTAACTTAGGACGACCACGGGCAACAAGGCCAAGTTCAGCCAGCATCTTGATAGCCTTGTCAGCCATCTCAGTGCGAATCTTGAACCAAGCTGTTACGCCTTCGTTATTGCCGTAGACCGTGACATGACCATTTTCACGGATGTTGATTTCAGCAGTCAGCATACTGTCCACCGTGTTGACCAAAGCGCCAACAAGTAGTTCATCAGATGCCGTGAGTGTTCCTGTCGAGGCTTCGACTTCAGAACGAATGGCAGTCTCAAACGCTGACCTGTCCCATGTGGACGGGTCGTTCAAGTAGCCGAGAATGTGACGAGGTTTTTTTGCCATAGGTTGAGTTCCTTTTGTCTTGTCATGCTTTAGCGTACCACATTTAGGGAATTCCCACGCAAAAGACTCCCCCCTTCTGAGTTTGTAC
>JBPCSZ010000119.1:0-2661 GCA_051006655.1 Chitinophagaceae bacterium | reverse complement strand
GCGAGCTATTTATGCATCGAAGCGTTCGGGGTTCGATAATTTAATAAAACGAATGCGCAAGTCGGCAATCCACAGGCCTAATAATATCCAAGCGAACATGGCCGGCACCGATACTTTACGAAAAGCCGAAGCTTGGGTGTATAAGGCTTCGAAAGGTTTACTATCGGTACCCGGATGCAAGGATTTAAAGTGGGCCGGAATAATGAATAATAAAGGCACCAACAAGGCGAAGGCAAATACATTATACACCGCACTGAGTCGCGCTTGCTTGGCCTGATCTTTCACGGAATTCCGCAACACCATATACGCGAAATATACCAACAAGCACAAGGCCGCGCCCACTTGTTTCGGGTCGTTGCTCCAAGGCGAACCCCAAGCTACCGAAGCCCATTCCATGCCGGTGAGCATTCCTAAAATACCAAAGCCAATACCTACACGCACATATTCTTGCGAACGGGTATCGTGTCCAATATGGTTAGTGCGTAAAAATTTCAGGGCGTAAACGGCCGATACCAAAAAGCAAATAATCATGACATACCACATGGGTACGTGAAAGAATAAATTGCGGGCCGATTCATTCAATTTCGGAATTACCGGTACCGGGAATAAAATTCCGGCTACCAAAATGTATCCAAGCAAAAGGACACACAATACTTTCCACCAATATTTCTTCATGGCATCTTTAGGCCGCCAAAGATAAAGCGGTTCAGGCGATTAAACGTGTTGCTTGTCATTGAATTTACGTTCCATATAGAAAAAGACCATAAAACAAAGTGCCAAGGTAAGCGAAACACTGGCCCACAAGCCCGAATAGCCCCAATGCGTGATGGCTTGCGAACCCAATAAAGGCGCCAACATCATAGCCATCGACCAGCTCATGGTATAAAACGACATATAAATTCCCGTGTTGGCCGGCGGTGCTAAATGCATGGCATAGGTGTTCATAAAAGGCATACTGAACATTTCGGAGGCGGTGAGCAAACACATACTCACAATCAATACGCTTACACTATGCCAAGGAATCAACAACAAAAAGGCCAACATCAACAACAAAATGCCCCAACGTATCAAGCGCAAGGGCGGCCATTTGTGTTGTACGCGATGCACAAAACTCATTTCCAATACCGCCACACTAATGCCATTAATCATCATCATTGAACCAATTTGCGGCTCACTGAATCCGTATTGATTTTTATAAAACAAAGGCCACGCTGTTATCAACTGAAAGAAGCACAACGCATAGAGGGTGAGTCCCAATAAAAAAAGCGCATATTGCGGATTCAACAAGGGGTATACACGTGTTGCCGAAACAGCGGATGCTAAGGTTTTCGAGATCATTTTTTTTGGTTGCGGCAAGAAGCGCCATAAACACAAGGCCGCCAAAATAGAACTTAAGCCATCGGCCCAAAAAAGATATTTAAAATTAAAGCCCGCTAAAAAACCACCCAACATCGGTCCAACGGAATACCCCAAATTCATGGCCAAGCGGTTAAGCGATACCGCTTGGGCATACGAACCCGATTCACTGTAAAACGACAAGGAAGCAGCATTGGCCGGACGAAACATATCGCCCACGGCACTCACCATAAACGTACAAATTGCAATGGGCCAAAAAGTATTGAACTCGGCCAATAAAAACAATAAACTGCCTGTTCCTACCAAGCCCAACAACATCACGTTGTAAAACCCGATTCGGTCGCTGAGTTTACCACCTATATAAGCCCCGGTAATGGAGCCCAAGCCATAAAGCGTCATGACAAAACCGGCTTCTTGAATACTAAATTGTTTGGCCCGTGTTAAGTAAATACTCATATACAACAACACCATGGCACCCGAACGGTTCACCAACATCACCAAGGCCAACAACCATAAATTACGCGACATGCCACGGTAAGCGGCGGTAAACGAATGCCAAAAACGCATGGTGCAAAACTACCGTATCCGGCCCTATTCCGGCTTATTTAAATTTGGATGAGGCACGACGCTGGCCTATCTTTGCGCTCCTACAATCATCTGCCCAGATGGCGAAATTGGTAGACGCACTGTGTTCAGGTCGCAGCGTTCGCAAGAACGTGCTGGTTCGAATCCGGTTCTGGGCACAAAATCAAAGCGGGAGAACGAAGCGTAAGCGAGTGCTCCCGTTTTGATTTTCACTCGCTTCCGCTTTGTTACTCGCTTATAGCGTAAGCGAGTTCTACCGTTTTGATTTTCCCTCGCACTCGCTCTGTTACACGCATTTTTTTGAAGCCGATCTTATCCTCTTTCCTCATCACCCGTCGTGTTTTCCGCTGCAAGGTTGGCGGGTAGAGCCAGGGCATGCCCTGGCTCTACCCGCCAACGCTTTCCGCTACAACCACGGCTATTTTTTCAGCGCCTGGAACTTTATTCAACAGGGTAGTGACGCACCATTGTGCGTCTTTTACAAATTATAAAATCAAATTGAATAGCATTCAAACACCCATGAAACCGAAAAACAATCCTATAAAGCTTAAATCCTATAATCCTAGTTCAGAAAGAGAAACAAAAAGAGAATGAAAATCAGAATGAACACCTTATTTCCTCGCTGATGTTTCCCGTCTCGGGGACTCAGCGAACAAAGTAGTAGAAACAAATAATACTTATGTCCCTGTTAACTGTTTCTATTCTCTGTTCACTGTTTCT
>JBPCSZ010000118.1:0-3231 GCA_051006655.1 Chitinophagaceae bacterium | reverse complement strand
ACCCGCCAATCGGGCTTCTTATTATGCATATTTATAAATTCGGTGGTGCCTCCATTGCTAGTCCGGAACGAGCCAAAGCCTTAATACCCATTCTGCAACAAGCCCCCGCGGGTCCATTGGTGGTGGTGGTTTCGGCCAAAGGAAAAACCACCAATGCCTTAGAGCAAGTGGTGAATACCTTCATGCAAGGCGAAACCGAAAAAGCAATAACCTTATTGCAAGCCTTGGAAGAAGAACACCTACAATATGCCGAACAACTATTGGGTCATGTTCCTTCGGCGCTAAGCCAAAAAATTAATGAACTCATTACCGAAGTGTATTGGGTATTAGAAGATGAAAGTCCACGTGCCTACGATTATTGCTACGACCAAATTGTAGCCGTGGGTGAATTATTATCAACCGCCATTATAGCCGTTTATTGCCAACAAGAAAAATTGGATATGGTATGGTTGGATGTACGCGATATTTTAAAAACAGACAGTTGCTATCGCGAAGCGGGCATTGATTATACCGCTACCGGGAAACAAGTGGATGCCATCCTCAAACCCGCCTTGCAGAAACACCGTATGGTGATGTTGCAAGGCTTCATTGGTTCCACCGATGAAAATAATACGGTTACGCTTGGGCGTGAAGGCAGTGATTATACGGCCGCCATCATGGGGTATTTTTTAGATGCCGAAAAAGTAAGCATATGGAAAGATGTCCCCGGATTTTTAAATGCCGATCCGAAACAATTTGAGCAGACACAAACCATTCCTGAAATTAGCTTTCGCGAAGTGATTGAAATGACCTATTACGGGGCACAAATCATTCATCCGAAAACCATCAAACCCCTTCAAAATAAAAATATCCCCTTGCATGTTCGGTGTTTCCTCGACCCACAACTTCCGGGAACCTTAGTGCATAATACCACCGAGAATATTGCCTATCCACCCCTGATGGTATTGAAATCGAACCAAGTACTATTGCAAGTTAGCACCCGCGATTATGCCTTCATAACCGAAGAAAAATTGAGTGAATTATACCAATTATTTCATGCCCTTCGCATTAAAATCAACTTGATACAAAATGCGGCCATCAGCTTTGTGGCCTGTATTGATTTTCAGGCCGAAAAACTCAACAACTTATTAGAGGCCCTTTCGAAAAATTACGATGTAAAACGAAACGAAGGGGTATTCTTATTTACGGTGCGCCACTATACCGACGAAATACTGCAAACTGAACTGATGCACCGCAACGTCTTGTTGACACAAAAAACACGACAAACCATACAAGTGGTAGCCGTTTAAATAAATACCGTAAATTTATGGTCATGAAATCATTCCGTCGAATTGGACTTTTAGTCCTTTTTAGCCTTTACACCATTCAGCTCATGGCCCAATTTCAAGGCGAAGTGTATACCCGTTTTAATGGGGCCACCGTTTCGAATAATGGACAAGCCATTGAATCGCCTTGGTGTGGCGGAATCAATTCGAGTCAAGTGGTATTGGCCGATTTAAATAACGACAACAAAAAAGATTTAGTTATTTACGATTTCAATACCCTTACCTTAAAAACATTTTTGTTTACCGGTACAACGGGTCAAGTGAAATATACCTATGCGCCCCAATTTGAGAAGAACTTCCCAACGGTTTACGATTATGTTCTCATGCCCGATTACAATTGCGATAATATTCCCGATTTATTTCATAGAGGCTATGCCGGTGTTGCCGTATATAAAGGCTATTACCAAAACAATGAATTGAAATTTACGTTTTATAAAGACTTGTTCTTCCCGGGCAATTTCGGTCCGGTAAATGTGTATGTACAACCCAGCGATATTCCAAGTATTGTTGATATAGACTACGACGGCGATTTAGATATTATTGCTTACGAAGTATCCGGTTCTCGATTAACCCATTATAAAAATTTACGGGTGGAACAAAATTTGTCCTGCGATAGTATCGTGGTTTCGGAGTTTGACCGTTGTTGGGGTAAATTCTTTCAAGGTATTTGGCGTTCTGTTACAACCGGCATTACTTGTAAAGGCGGTGGCGATGCCTTGCAAGAAAAAAAGTACCGCCATACCGGTAATACCTTGTGCCATTTAGATATTGATGGCGATGGTGATTACGATTTAATGGGCGGTAATATTTCTTTCGACGATGTGCAACTGCTTTTCAATAATGGGAATAATATTATTACACAACAAGATACCCAATACAACAGTGCCGGACATAAAGTAATGATGCCATCGTGGCCGGCTATTGCGCATGTAGATATCGACCAAGACGGCGATCGGGATATTGTCATTACCCCACATGCCGATAATAATAATACCGCCAATTACAATAATGCGGCTTGGTATAAAAACAATGGCTCCGATTTGAATCCACAATTCGTTTACCAACACGATACCTTATTAACGCCTTCCATGATAGATGTGGGTTCATATAGTTATCCGCGCTTCTTCGATTTCGATAAAGACAATAAACCCGATTTGTTTGTAGGCACTGAAGGGTATTACGACAATACCAATGGAACCAAGAAAGCGAAGTTGGCTTATTATAGGAATACCAGTACCCTTGGACAGCCTTCCTTTGAATTAATTACCAAAGATTTCTTGGGACTCAGTGCGATGAATTATCCCGGAATTTTTCCGGCCTTTGGCGATATCACCGGCGATGGGATAGACGATTTATTGATTGGGAACATTCAAGGAACCGTGAAAGTGTATAAGAATTTTGCAGTCACCAATTTCGTGCAACCCAATTTCATTTTCTTTACCGATAGTATTCCCGGGGTGTTTGTCAATAAATACAGTGCCCCTTGGGTTGAAGATTTTAATCTCGATGGTAAAACCGATTTGTTAGTAGGAAATCAAGTAGGGCGCATTGCTTATTACGAAGATACCAGCAGTACTTCGCAAAAAAAATTGGCGCTTAAAACAGTAGCTTTAGGTGGGGTATTAACCGGCAATCCATTTCAAACCTTTGGTTATGCCACGCCAATTATTACACGAACCGATAATTTACCTAAACGCTATTTACTCTCCGGCAATAACGATGGTATGATTGAACGCTACGACAATGTTATCAATAACCTCAATAACTTTAGTCAAATTGATACCCAGTATTCTTTAATTCAAACTACGGCCCGAAGTGTTCCGGCCATAGCCGATATTGATGGCGATGGCTCGTACGAGATGGTGGTAGGGAATAGTTTAGGTGGCTTGCATTATTACAAACAAAC
>JBPCSZ010000117.1:0-10264 GCA_051006655.1 Chitinophagaceae bacterium | reverse complement strand
GCCGATGGCATACGACCCAACAAGGCCGATACTTCAGAACCGGCTTGGGTGAAACGGAAGATATTATCTACGAAGAACAAGATATCGCGTCCTTTACCGGTACCATCGCCATCGCGGTAGTATTCAGCAATGGTCAATCCGCTCAAAGCCACACGAGCACGGGCTCCGGGTGGTTCGTTCATTTGTCCGAATACGAAAGTGGCTTTAGAGTCTTTCAATTGCTCCATATCTACTTTATCTAAATCCCATCCGCCTTCTTCCATGCTATGTTTGAATGCGTCGCCGTAGTTCATGATACCGGCTTCAATCATTTCACGCATCAAATCGTTTCCTTCGCGGGTACGTTCACCTACACCGGCAAACACTGAAACCCCGCTATAGGCTTTCGCGATATTATTAATCAATTCTTGAATCAATACAGTTTTACCTACTCCGGCACCACCAAACAACCCAATTTTACCCCCTTTGGCGTAAGGTTCAATCAAGTCGATTACTTTAATACCGGTAAATAAAATTTCAGAGGCTGTACTCAAATTTTCGAACGCCGGTGGCATGGCGTGAATAGGACGGCCATTGGCTTTAGAAGGCTGTGGCAAACCATCAATGGCATCGCCGGTTACATTGAACAAGCGACCTTTAATAGCATCGCCTGTAGGCATAGCAATAGCCAAACCGGTATCAACCACTTCCATGCCACGCACTAAACCTTCGGTACCATCCATCGCAATAGCGCGGATACTGTCTTCACCGAGGTGCTGCTGCACTTCCAATACGAGGGTTGAACCATCGGGACGCTTGATTTCAAGCGCACTCATAATTTCCGGTAATTTGTTGTCGCCGGGGAAGTGCACATCCACTACCGCGCCGATAATTTGCTTGATTTGACCTTTATTATTTGCCATATTGTTACGATTAATACCCTACAAGGGCGTTTTCGAAATTTGGCGCAAAGGTAATCGAATAAGGTAGAAATGCAAACTTTGTTTTCAACCATTTTTTAAGAAAATGCGCCTTTTCCCACCATTTTGCCCTCCCGTTAATATCTCCTTAATAAAAAACTTCCTTTTGAAATTAGGCTACCTTTGTGCGGCAGACTATGAAACACCTGATTTTTTTACTTTCCTTTCTCTCGGTAGGCGTTTTTAACGCGCAAGCTCAAAAAAAAGAGAAAAAAGACCCTTGGCAATCCACCGATTTATGGGAACCCATTCCTATCAATCGCCAATTGGCGCACGATAAAATTGATGAAGCCCAAAAGGCCTGCGACCTTATTGATGGGGTGGCTGATAATAAAATCTTCCTCTTTAATAATCCCACGGGTAGCACCAAAATCACCGATTTGCTGATTAAACGCATCGATCAACTCCAAATTATTTTGGAAAACCAACCCATGGATCATTGGAAAAAGACAAAATACTTGGGTTATTTAGAAAAAAACCTGAAAGCCGCTAAAGACGATTTAGCCGAAGCCAAAAGTGAACCCGAGTACTACCAAGCCCTTTTAAAGAACTTCGAAGAGATTTTTAAATTACAAGAAAAAGAAGAAGGCAGTGTAGCCCCCTTTATCAATAATCAGTTCAATAAAGCCATGTACGGCAATTTGAACATGTTGAAAGAAGACACCTTGGCCACCTATGCCGTGTACGAAAACATGGCCCGCCGCTACCCCAACGAAATGATTTCGAAATTAGACGAATTCTATTACATGCCGGCGGCCGAAACCTTAATGGCCTCCGTAGCCCGTCAAAAACCCAATTTGATTTTAACCTACGCCACCAGTACCTCCTTCGAACGCTATCCCGTGCGTCGTAGTCAAGACCCCTTAGTGAAAAGCATTGTTCAAATTGCCGACCAAGCCAAGAGTCCATTACGTGCCCTTACCTTCCTCGACGAGCTCAACGATAAGTCGATGACCTTGGCCCAAGTGAATACCATCACCGCCGATAATGGGCTGTATTACCGCAACCTCATTTTAAAACGCACCAAAGCCAATAGTTACACCAAACGCATGCTCGACCGGGAATCAACCCTCATGGCCTTGGAATATGTGCGTACCATGAATGAACTGCACGATGCCCAAGACCCCGTTCGTTTTAAATGCATTGAACCCCTCAATGCCCGCGAAATGTATTACCTCATGGTGCTCTGCGGCGACGAAATTTATACCAGCACCTTCGTGGGCACCTTCAACCGTATGTTGGTAAAAATGGCCCCCATTAAAGGCGACGACTTCCTGAACCAACTCAACCTCGATAAATTCCGCACCTTCATTCGGATGTGTGCCGGCTATAATAAATTAGGCGAATTCTTGGCCACCATGGACATAAACCGCCAAAACACCCTCATGGCCAGCTTCGTAAAAGGCATTGAAAAAAATACCGATACCGATGTGGAAGACGCGGTGGATGTAGCCGATGCCTTCGGTAGCATTCAAGATGAAAACTTATTGCTTTACCTCCGCGATGAAGTGAAGAAAGAATACGAACGCAATTACCTCCAAAACAATGTGCGTGGATTAATTACGTATTTCTTACTCCATACCCTTTGTACGTCCATTATCAATCCGGCCTCGAACAGCGATCAATTACAAGCTCAACTGAAAGTTCCTCCAATCTCCTTCGTGCCCAATAAAAACCTAAAAGGCGCCGATGGTATTGTTTACCAACAAGTGTATTTCTATGGCGATGAAGACGGGAAATCGTCCTATAATAATTTCATAGCCAATTATAAATCCACCACCGATTGGAAAATTGAGAAAAACGACAAGTGGGTGAAAATTTCTTCCTTGGTTGGACAACCCACCGTGCTCTTTGCCAACCTGCCCCTCGATGAACCCGAAGATGAAGAAGCCCAAAAAGTATTGTTGAAATACCTCGATGAACAAAACATTAAACCGGCTATTGTGATTCACCGTGGACACAGCTACCACCTCCCCTTAACCCTCAAGCACTTAAGCGCCGACGACAAAATTATCATCCTCGGTTCTTGCGGTGGTTACCACAACCTCAGCAGTATCCTTACTTCATCGGAAGATGCCCATATTGTTTCGAGTAAACAAACCGGCACCATGTTGGTAACCGACCCGATTATTAATGCGGTTAATAAACGCATTATGGCGGGGCAAGATATTAATTGGGTAGACCTTTGGGCCGAAGTAGGAACGCAAATGAAATCGCCGGGCTTGCAAGACAAGTTCAACGATTATGTTCCCCCACACAAAAACATGGGTGCCTTGTATTTGAAAGCCTTCAAAATTCAAATGCAAGAAAACGGCTTAAACTTCTAAGCCCTTGGCACGAATGAATTGGCATCCTCCACGTTTCGTTTTATATTCGTAGGCATGGAACCCATTACCTTGACGATTCCCTTAGGCAAACGCGAATACAAAATTAAAGTTGCCCCCGAACACGAAGCACTCATGCGCCAACGTGTGGAGGAAATTCAACAATCGCAATTGGAACTACGCCAACAATTTCCGGGACGCGACGACCACGACTATTTAGCCATGACCCTCATTAATTGGGTGAGCCGTACCGAACAACAAGAAGTTCAAAACCAAGAAGCGAAAGCCATCGAAGAAAAAATTAATCAACTCGCGCAATTACTCGACGTATGACAAACAGCGACATCGCCGATATGCTCTCGGCCTTGGCCAAACTCATGGACCTTCACGGCGAAAATGCTTTTAAATCGAAAGCCCTCGCTAATGCTTCTTTTCAAATAGACCGACTCACAGAACAACTCAGTGAATTGGAACCGGCTGCTTGGGGTAAACTTGGACTCTCCGCCAGCACCGCCGAAAAAGTACAAGAAATTTTAAGCACCGGTACTTTAGCCGCCCTTGAAACCTTACGCGCCAATACGCCCGAAGGCATCCTCGAATTGATGGGCATCAAAGGCATTGGTCCAAAAAAACTAGCCGTTATTTGGAAAGAACTCGGCATTGAATCGCCCGGCGAATTATTATACGCTTGCGTTGAAAACCGCTTGGTTCATTACAAAGGCTTTGGTGAAAAAACACAACAGAATATTCGCGAAGCCCTTGAATATTATTTATCGAACCAACACTTGTTTTTATACGCGGCATTGTTTCCGGCTTTAGCCCCCATTGAAACTTTATTACAAGAAGTGCTTCCGGAAAATTCGTATTGCCTCAGTGGCGATATGGCCATGCAAGCCGACATTGTAGAAGCCATCGATATTATCACTACGCTTTCGCCCGATGAAATAAAACACGCTTTACTACCCCATCCCGAATGGGCGCTTCGCGAAGCCAACGATGACCATGAACTATGGAGTTTCCTCGATGCCTATCCCGTTCGTTTCTATTGTTATACCGGTTCATTACTACCACATCATCTTCAACACAGCAGTAGTTCCGAATTTTTAAATGCCCTTTGTGCCTATAACCCCAATTGGGAAGCAATAGCCCAACAACAAGTTACAGAACAGGCTTTTTTTCAAGCCCTGCAATTGCCTTATACGCCCGCTTATTTACGGCATCAAGCCAGTGCCTTAACCCAAGGCATTCCGGCCGATTTAATTCAAGTAAACGATATCCGTGGCATCATTCACAGCCACAGCAATTGGAGCGATGGCGGTTATAGCATCGAAGATATGGCCAAGGCTTGTATAGAACACGGCTACGAATACTTGGTGCTCAGCGACCACTCGGTTTCTTCGTTTTATGCCAATGGACTTTCAGCTGAACGCATACGCGAACAACACAAAGAAATCGATCGACTCAATGCGAAGCTTGCGCCCTTCACTATTTTCAAAAGTATTGAGTGCGATATTCTAAACGATGGTCGACTCGATTACGACAATGATGTTTTAGCGTCGTTCGATATCGTGATTGCCTCCGTGCACCAACACTTACGCATGAGCGAAGAGAAAGCCATGCAACGCGTGATGGCCGCTATCGAAAATCCGTACACACATATTCTTGGACATTCATCCGGGCGTTTGTTGTTGAGTCGCCCCGGCTACCCACTCAATTACGAACACGTAATTGAGGCCTGCGCCAAACACAAGGTGGTATTAGAAATCAATGCCCACCCGCGTCGCCTCGACCTCGATTGGCAATGGATTTCTTTAGCGCAAGAAAAAAACGTGATGCTATCTATCAACCCCGATGCGCATAGCGTTGAAGGCATCCACGATGTTTTCTTCGGCGTTCGTTCGGCCCAAAAAGGACTTCTGCGTAAGCAAAACAATTTAAGTTCTTTGCCATTGAATGAATTCAAAGCGTTCATTGCTTCGTTGAAAAAATAATTTTTTTTGAAGCGCATCATCGTGCTAAATTCATCACCCGTCCCGCTTTCCGCGCTGCATGGCAGCTTGCTCCAATCGGGGCTAAAGGCTCAACTGTTCATCCTTCATCGGCAGGAAAAAACGCAATAACAACCTTTAATTCAACCCAAACCTTCACGCACCACTATGGCAAAAACGAACAATCTTCCAAGCGGCGTTTCACCCAAGCTGTATACACCTTAGCCCCGGTATAATTAAAATGATTGGCGTTCATTAAATAATTCGGATTTCGAAACGAAGCAAAATCAGCCTCCGAAAAATGCCAAGCATGCGCCGAATCTAAGGAATTAAAAACCGGCACCGTTATAACATATTCGTCCGGCAAATGCGTGATATAGGGCAATACAAACACATAGCGTGTACTGTCATTTTCACTCCGAATTAATCCATGCACGGCTTGTTTTAATGAATCATTGACGGTTTTATTCGATACACTATCTAAACGTGTTTTATTCAACAAGGTTTCTAGGCTTCGGTAGGTATTGAGTTCCGTATATTGATACCCAATATAGCAAGTATCAATCCGATTTCGATTAAACCCGAATTGCAATTCGAGCCAATGTTGCAACATGAATAATTGCGTAAACTGCCAACTCATAAACGATTTCAGTTTCCAATAAAATAAAAAAAGAGGATGGCTTGGTTGATGATTAATTTTTGCCAAGGAAGCATAACCATGCGGAATATTGAGTTTATGAATCAGAAACATCAAGGCCGGATTTTCCATTCGAATATCGGGCATCAACTCAAGCACAAACATTTTTTTGCCCGGCAATGAATTCAAAAAGCGAAGCACAAATTCCATTTGAAAAAAACCTATACCGGGGATACCGGCGTTTATCAGTGTATGATTGGGATAAACTTTTGCCAAGGAATCGGATAGTACAGCACATTGTGTTCTACTTGTTCCAACAAAAATGATACTCTTCGACTCAGGCGTAAGCGATTGAAGTTGTTCTATGGTTTTCTCATTATACAAGGGAATAAATGTTCGAATAAACCGATCTACCCCCATTAAAAATACCACGAGCAATATCACCGCAACAAATAACTGAGTAAGTAATTGCTTCATGGATTTAGAATTTAAAATAATAATTGTTTAAGCCCGATGAAAACTCGCCAAACACCAACAGCACCACCATCAACCCCACATATAAAAGGCGTCGTGGCCATACCGGTAATTGTTGCATATACTCCTCTATCCGTCTATCACCGGCCTTTCGGTTGATATAATCCATGCCTGCAAAACAAAGCACAATCACAATCGCATTAAAACCCTGTTGCGCTATATCAAATTCGGGCCAAGTCCAACTCCGTTTGAGTACTTTCAACAAATGGGACATACTCGAATCTATAAAAACCAATGTAATCATACTACTCAAACTCATATGATATAAAACGCCTAAGGTTTTTGTTGCTTTGTTTTGAAGCAAATACTCACTCACCTTAAAGCGCTTCTCCAACAAAATCCACATTGCATTGATTATTCCCCAAACCAAAAAAGAAATACTGGCATCGTGCCACAAAGCAATCAATAAAAAGGTAATAAACAACGCCAATTGCGTATTATTTCGCCAAAAGGTTTGTTTCATTAAACGGTAAAAAAAGTAATCGCGAAACCACGCATTCAAGCTGATATGCCAACCTTGCCAAAATTGATGCCGAGAGGCCGACCAATAAACCCGCTTGTGAAAATTTTCAGCCATTTGTATAGAAAACAATTTCGCAAGCCCTTGAAAAAAATCAACAAACGAACTGAAACTCGCATAAATATAAAATAAGAAAACCAAGCCTTCAAGCAAGAGAAATGGACCACTGAGGTGACTGGCTTCTAAACTTTGAAACAAAAGAAACAATCGCTTGGCCAACACAAAATTCTTAAATAAGCCCCACAACATCAAACGCAATCCACTTCGAATGGATTGAGGCGAAACATGTACTTGCTTAAATTGTTCATCGAGTGCTTTCTTCCGATGCAAGGGTCCGGCAAACAACATGGGAAAGAAAAGCAAATAACGCATTAAGGCCGGCAAAGAAGTTTCAGGTTGAATGACCTTCCGTTCAATATCGAATAAATAACTCAGCGCATTGAATAAGAAATAACTCCAACCTATTACCAAAGCGCCGTGAAAAATGCCCCAAATAGGTTCATGCCACAACACCCAAGTATCGGTAAAATTAAACGCATAAATACCCAAACCCGCCAACAAAATAAAAATGCCCAAACTCAAGCCTCGCTTCGATTTCGAGGCCGAAAGCCCAGCCCCATAGGTCAACAAACTTAAGGCAACAAAACACAACAAACTTAACAAGGAAGTGAGTCCAATACCCACCAAACTCCCCCACAATACCGCATACCCCTTTTTAGATTGAGGCAACAAGGCATAGGCCATTAGCGTAATCAGCACAAATCCAAGTACTGGAAGTAAGGTAATTTCGTGCATAATTACTTACGAATTACATAGGCCAAAAGCAAGGTTAAATGCGGTTGATTGGCATCCCAACATGGCGTTACAGGCATACAGGAACTTTCGAAATCATATAAACCAGTTAGCTTCGATTTTACCGGACTTGCGTTTCCACCCATGAAACCAATTTATTGATGGTATTATGCTCCGACAACAACGAAGGGTCGGTATTTTTCAAGCCAAAATGATCTTCTATTTCAATACACAAACTAACAATGGCCAAGGAATCAATTTGATAATCTTCAAACGCCGTGTCGCAATCTACTTCTGCTTCCGACATCGATGCCCATTTAGCAATTCTTTCTACAAACCATGCTTTCATACCCACGAAAATAAACGAATCAACATGGACTGCCAAATGCCTATTTTAATTATGCATCCGGAATAGTCGTTTCCACCAATTTCTTCAACTTCTCTAAACTTTCTTGCCAACCTAAATAACACATCTCCACCGGAATAGCTTCCGGAATACCGGCTTGTGTTATTGTAAGTTCGGTACCGCACATTACTTTTTTCATGGTAACGGTGGTGGTCATTTGTCCGGGTAAATTCGGGTCGTCAAACACATCGGAATATTGCAGTAATTCATTCGGAACCAGTTGTAAAAACACGCCGCCAAACGAGTGACTTTTACCCGTACTAAAATTGGTAAACGACATTTTGAATTTACCGCCAACCTGCGCATCCATTTCGTGCACTGTACACAAAAATCCATAGGGCGGATTCCAAAAAGCCATGGCTTCAGCATTGGTAAAGGCTTTAAAAACTTTCTCGGGCGTGGCGGTGAAAACGCGGTGAAGGGTAACGGTGTTGTTGGACATGTTGAATGAATTAAAAATGAAATTTACAATAAAATTCATTCGCCTGTTTGCAATACCCTGTTTCTGTTCCCTGTTTCTGTTCCCTGTTTCTGTTCCCTTTAAATTAGTCGTTGCATAAACGTTTCAACCGAGAATCAATATAAATTTTTGCCCTAATTTTGATTGCATGACTACGCATAATATAACCGGCAACGATTTCAAAATAAAATTTGATGGCGAACAACATCAAGTTGAGGCGAATTTACTCATAGGTAGTTTGATTCATACCACCACCATTTTGCAAGAAATCAATAAAGAAATTAATAGCGGTAAGAAACTTGAGATTAAAGTAAAAGCATTAGAAAAAGGAAGTTTTCTTTGTCACATTGAACTCATTGAAACCTCCTTAGATGCTTTAAAAAATTTATTCACGAAAGAACATATTGAAGTTGGCGCCAGTATTATTGCTACCCTGGTTAGTTTAATTGAATTAAAGAAATTTTTGAAAGGCAAAAAAGCCAAAGCCATTGAACCACAAGACAGTTTCACTAAAATCACCAATCAAGAAGGCGATGTTATCATCATCGAAAATGCCATATTTAATATTTACGAAAACAATGCAACAGTAAAAGATGCCTTAGCCCAAAACTTTGATGTTTTAAATAATGACCCCGCCATTTCAGGTTTTGAAATAACCGACAATCAGGAAAAACCTTATGTGCGTGTCAACAAGCATGAGTTTAATGACTTATCGCAAAAATCGGAAGAAACAGAAGCCGGCGACCGAATTATAATTGAAGCCGCTACATTGCATGTGATTCGCGTTTCGTTTGAGGAAAATTGGAAGTGGGATTTCTATTATCGCGGTTCCAAAATATCGGCTAAAATTATCGACACGCTTTTTTACGAAAGTATAGAAAAAGGAAAATCATTCGCTAAAGGCGATACCTTGGAAGTTGAATTACAAATCAGTCAAAAATTCGATGAAAGTGTCAACACCTTTGTGACCAAATCCTATCAAATCAATAAAATTATTCGACATACGGCACGACACGAACAAGCCAAATTGAATTTTAAACCGGAGGAGTAAAAAACAGGTTCAAAGAACAAGTTTATAACGCAAGGTGATTGTAGGGGCGCGCCCTCGTGGCAGCCCGTAATAATTCAGCCCGAAAACAGCGTGAGAAATTCATTTTGGTCATCATCGCCTTCCCCTCTATTCATCGAAATTGCGACGCTCCGTTTGGGCGGCATCGCTTGCTTCAGCTTTTTTGAAACATAGCGGATTTAATTTTTACGCTACCCCATCATTCAACAACCACTTTCCTTACGGCATGCTCGCACCGTAAATAATAAACGCCCTTACTATACCTTCTCACGTCAATTTCATCCTTTGTAGTGGTAAACAACAATTCACCCAGCATGGTGAATAATTCCTTTTTTTTGCCTTGTTTATTTTTAATATAAAACACCGAGCTACTCGGATTAGGGTAAACCTCCAATGCCTCATTAAAATTTGATAATTGATTGGTAGCTAATGGCCAGCAGGTTTTAGAAGTGTCAGCACCTAAACCATAGTTAGGCATATTAGGTGGTTTCCTTAAGTTGGTATAAGGTTGCCATAAACCTTGGGACATAAAATTGCAGCCTAAGCCTTTTACATTCGGTTTGTCAATATAACTC
>JBPCSZ010000116.1:0-5888 GCA_051006655.1 Chitinophagaceae bacterium | reverse complement strand
GCGAACGGAAAAGGGAAATCAACTTTATTGCGTTTAATTGCCGGAACCGATTCGTTTGAAGGTGAAATTATTCCGGGACATAATGCGGAGATTTCGTTTTATGCCCAGCATCAAATGGAAGCTTTGCACGGAGAACACAGTATGCTCGATGAATTAAAATTGTGTGGCAGTGGGAAAACGGAATTAGAGCTTCGCGAATTATTGGGTTGCTTCTTATTTAAAGGCGATGATGTTTTTAAGAAAATTAAAATTCTTTCCGGGGGCGAAAAAGCCCGTGTGGCCTTAGCGAAAACCATCATTGCCAAAGCTAACTTTTTATTGCTCGATGAACCTACGAATCACCTCGATATTAGTTCGGTGAATATGCTCATTCAAGCCTTAAATCAATATCAAGGGACTTATGTGTTAGTTTCCCACGATCGTTATTTTATTCAAGGCACCGCCAATAAAATTTGGGAAATTGTAGATGGAAAAATCAATGAATTTCAAGGGACTTATGCGGAATGGGAGACCTTCAAAAAACGCAAAGCCCAAGAGGCTCAAAAGGCTTCGGCACCGCCACCACCAATAAAAGAAATTAAGGTAGAAACACCTTCAGAGGCACCCAAAGCAAAACCGGTGGGTGAAAATAAGGAGAAGCAAAAAGAAGCCAAGCGTGTTCGTAATCGCTTTAATAAGTTAGAGGAAGAATTAAGTGCAAAGCAAAGCGAAAAACAACGTTTGGAACATCTCTTATCCGACCCGGCAACCTATGCCGATAAAACCATTTTCCAAAAAACGGAAAGTGCCTATAATATCTTATCTTCATCGGTAGAACAATTGCAAAAAGAATACGAGCAATTGTTCGAACAATTATTAGAACTCGAAAATTAAAATCATCATCATTATGAAAATGAATTGGATGGGTTTGGCCTTCTTGGCCTTTATGGTGTCAAGCTCGGTAAAGCTTCAAGCGCAAACGAAAGACTTCACCATGCAAGAAGCGGTGTTGGGCTTAGATTCCAACTTGGCCGTTAAAAACCTCAAGCAATTGCAATGGACCGGTACGGATGCTTTTTATGCTGAAGTGAAAACGGAAAATGGCGATACGGCTATTTATCAAACCAATGTGGCCAAAGTGGGTTCTGCTGCCAACAAGTTCATGAGTTTAAGTCAATTCAATACCTTGTTGAAAGAAAATAAATTGAAAGAAGTTAAAGCATTCCCTGCCTTAACTTGGAAAAACAATAATCAATTTGAATTCACCCATCAAGGTCAAGCTGTACGTTATACCAACGAAGCAGGCAAGGGGAATTTACAAGTATTGACCGCTATTCCTGAAGGTACTGAGCACAGCGCTTTTCACGCCGAGACGCGTCAGATGGCGTATGTAGAAAAGTTCAATTTATTCATAGCCGATTCGAAATTTTCGGCCGTGAAAGTAACCCAAGATGGTTCCAAAGGCATTGTATATGGCGAATCGGTTCATCGCAATGAATTTGGTATTGATGGTGGATTGTTTTGGTCGAAGAGTGGCAATAAATTAGCCTTCTACCGCATGGATCAACGTATGGTGGAAGATTATCCCATCATCAATTGGATGGAATCGCCGGCTAAAGCCAATACCATCAAGTATCCGATGGCAGGACGTAAATCGCATGAAGTGAAAGTAGGGGTGTATAGTATCACCGACAATAAATTGATTTATTTAAAAACCGGTGAACCGAAAGATCAATATTTAACTTGCGTTACTTGGAGTCCCGATGATAAATACATTTACGTGGCCTTATTAAACCGCGAGCAAAATCACTTACACCTCAATCAATACGATGCTACTACCGGCGAATTAGTAAAGACCCTATTCGAAGAATCCGACAAAGCCTATGTGGAACCGCAACATGATTTGTATTTCCTCGATAATAAAGCCGATCAATTTGTGTGGTGGAGTCAACGCGATGGGTATATGCATTTGTATTTGTATAAAGCCGACGGAAGCTTGGTTCGTCAACTCACTAAAGGACCATGGATAGTGAACGATATTGTGGGGTATAATTCATCAAGTAACGAAATTATTTTCACGGCTTCGAAAGTGAGTCCAATGGACAAAACCATTCACGCCGTAAATGTAAAAAGCGGCAAGGTGCGTGATATTTTAACTTCACCAGGCCAACACAATGTAACCCTCAGTGGGAATAAACAATATCTCATTGATGTATTTAATTCGGCTGAAAATCCTCGCAAAATCAGCATCTACAATACCGCAGGAAAGGAACAACAAAATTTGTTGACGGCTACCAATCCATTAACCGATTATCGTGTGGCCTCGGTTGAAAATCTGCAACTCAAAGCCGATGATGGTACTACCTTATACGCTAAACTCATGAAGCCTTGGAATTTCGATGCATCGAAAAAATACCCGGTGATTGTGTATTTGTATAATGGCCCTCACGTTCAACTCAATAAAAACAGTTTTCCGGCTTCGGGTAATTTGTGGTACGATTATATGACGCAACGCGGTTATTTGGTTTTTGTGATTGATGGTCGTGGTAGTAGTAATCGTGGACTAGCGTTCGAACAAGCCACTTTCCGTCAACTCGGTACAGTTGAAATGAACGACCAATTAAAAGGAGTGGAATACTTAAAATCCTTAGCCTATGTAGATGCCAATCGTTTGGGGGTACATGGTTGGAGTTTCGGTGGTTTCATGACAACGTCCTTGATGTTGCGTCAGCCGGGTGTGTTTAAAGTAGGGGTTGCCGGTGGACCCGTACTCGATTGGAGTTTGTATGAAGTGATGTACACCGAGCGTTATATGGATACACCCAAAGAAAATCCGGAAGGTTACAAAACGAACTTATTGCTCGATAAAACCAAAAACCTTCAAGGTAAATTGCTTATGATTCATGGTGCCGACGACGATGTGGTGGTATGGCAACACAGCATGCAATTCATTAAGAAATGTGTGGATGAAGGCAAACAACTCGATTACTTCGTATATCCCGGTCATCCGCATAATGTGCGTGGTAAAGACCGTGTGCATTTAATGCAAAAAATCAGCGATTATTTCGATGCGCACTTGAAATAAATCATGCCGGCTTACCTTCTAAATTCGATTATCTTTGTTTAAACCTCGTTTATGAAAAAGTTGCTTTTCTTCTCCATCTTGTTTTTTATGGTCTTCGGAAGTGCCTATGTGTATTGGTTTTACTACAATTCTTTTGCTGATGGTACCCGTGAAGGTGTCCTTTTTAAATTCTCGCGCAAAGGCAATATTTTTAAAACGTATGAAGGTGAAATGGTGCAACCCGGTTTGCGTTCAGTTCAAGGGGGAACCATCAATTCGAACAATTTCTTGTTTTCGGTTGTTGATATTGCCATCGCCGATAGTTTAGAAAAAGTAATTGGGAAAAGTGTGAGTGTGCATTATACCCAATACCGCAAGTCCTTGCCTTGGCGTGGCGACAATTATAATGGGCGTCATCAGAACCAAGAAAATGGTCAATACATTGTTGATCGCATTGATAAGGTGAGTGAGCCGAATTATAATATCGGACTTTAACATTGATTCAGAATGAAACATAAAATAGTACTCATGGTGTCCGGCTTATTATTAGCCGGCACTTTAGTTTTTTCGTATCAAGGAAATATTATTCAAAAAATAAAATCGGAAATTTATCAAACTAGTATAACCAAACCGATTACCATTTGCTTGCAACCCTTCAATGGATTCCCGAATAGTTCCACCGAATTGGTAGCCAAGGAAATAAAAAAGCATTATCCGCATGTGACGATTTTGAAGCCTATTCCCTTGCCTCAAAGTGCATATTATGCTCCTAGGAATCGGTATCGGGCCGATCGATTAATTGCGTTTTTGAGTAAACAAACCCAGTTGGGACAACATACCATCGGACTCACCACCAAGGATATTAGTACCACGCATCGTGGACAGGAGGATTGGGGTGTTATGGGTTTGGGGTACAAGCCCGGCAATGCCTGTGTAGTTTCTACGTTTCGTTTAAAGGGAAACAACAAATTAGAAAAATTATACAAATTATCTTTTCATGAAATTGGACATACCTTGGGTATACCGCATTGTCCTGAGCCCACTTGCTTCATGCGCGATGCGGAAGGTAAAGACCATTTCAACGAAGAGACCGGTTTTTGTAAATCGTGCAAAAGGGCAATGCAAAATGCCGGTTGGACTTTAAACAAGTAAAAGACTAATTCGAATAAATTAAAAAAACGCAGGGTTTCTTATGGAAATCGTACGTTTGTTTTTTCCATTCGGCTACGCTTAAGGAAACAATTTGTTCTTCGGGGGCTGTGAGATTACAAGCCACACACAAGCGTGTTTGCGGATGCAAGTGCTTTAATAATTCTTGCAACAGTTGGTTGTTCCGGTAAGGCGTTTCAATGAATAATTGCGTTTGGTTTTTCGTTCGGCTTTCCGTTTCTAATTTTTGAATCGACTGCGTCAATGCGGGTTGTTTATTGGGCAAGTAACCATGAAACTGGAATGACTGTCCATTAAACCCCGATGCCATTAAGGCCAACAACAATGAATTTGGACCAACATGGGGCACTACACGCACCTGCATCCGATGCGCCAATGCAACTAATGTTTGTCCTGGATCGGCCACGGCCGGACACCCTGCATCGCTTAAATAGGCTACGTTGGTGCCGGCTTTAAAAAAGCGTTCCGCATCATGCAAAGCCTCTTCGGTATGTTCATTGATTTCAAAAAACTGCAAATCATCAATCACCAATTCGGGCACCATTTTTTTCAAGAAACGCCTTGCACTGCGTAAATCTTCCACAAAAAACACCGAGATAGAACGAATGATATTGGCCTGATAGGCGGGGATTGGTTCAATATGCAAAGGAACCAAGGCATTTGGAAGAAGGTGTAAGGTGGCGTTAGACATGGAAGTGCTAAATTAAACAATTCTAATTGATGCTTGGAATATGATGTTTATCGTATTATAGTTCCGTATTGATTTTCGTATTGGTTATGCTCTGCCTCAGGCAGATGGAAGCCGTCATATACATTCGAAGCGCATCACAATTTCTCTCCTCATTACCCGTCCCGCCTTTCGCAGTGCATGGCACTTAGCTACAGTCGGGGCTATAGCTCATCGTCTGCAACATCCTTCGCCTTTTTTCTGAACTAAGATTCTCAAGATTAAAGGATTTTAAGAACGAAGTATATAATACATATTGCTTAACTGTTTTGTTCGAACAGTTTACTGAAATGTCTTCCGAAATTTCTTCGCACTAAAATTTTTGTTTGTAATTTATTGACGAGAGACAATGCGGGTAAATTGTGGATTACTGCTTACTGTTCTGCTGGCACTGCTTACTGTAACCTCACATCCACTAAGCTAATATTATCCCGCCCCATATAATTTTCCGAAAAATCGGAAGTTTTAAAATAATATTGGCCGTTTTCTTCTTCAGCCCATACTGTTAGACTGGCTTTTGAAAAATGGATGGATTCCCAAGCCTTTTTGTTTTGGAGTTCTTCCAAATTTATACCCTCAATGGCTATAATGGACAAGATAATTTTTAAGGGCAAGAAAACTTCGAATTCTTGATTGTTCCATTTAATTTGGTACATACCATCGTAGCTTAATTCGAAATTGGAAATGATGATTTCTTTCATGATGTTTAATTTATAATGCAAAGATTAAGGGTGAGTCTGCCAATGGATGTCTGAGGTTAAATAAACTGTTTACTGGTTCTGCTTACTGCTCTACTGGCACTGCTCCCTGTCTTGCTGAAGCTGCATCCTGCGATGCCTGGCTGCGGGATACGAAGGGGAAGCAAGACAGCGCGTGAGTCTGCCAGAGGCAGACGGGAGCGGTGGCTTGCCGGAGCGTCAGCGGAGCCCGAAGAAGCCCGATAATGGC
>JBPCSZ010000115.1:0-5298 GCA_051006655.1 Chitinophagaceae bacterium | reverse complement strand
TGGGTTTAGTTTCAATTTCTATGGGAATACCTACACGCAATTTGAAATTTCATCGAATGGGTTTATCACCTTCGATTTAGCCCAGAATTTATCGGGTTGTTGCCAAGGGCAATTATTACCCGATGCCACTGCACCGAATAACGTAGTTGCGGCCGTTTGGGACGATTTATATCCTCCGGGGAATGGTACCGTAGGTTATGGTGTATTCGGAACTGCCCCCAACCAATACTTGGTAGTTAGTTGGACCAATACACCATTTTGTTGCGGTAGCAATGCCGATGTGACCACTACTATCATCTTGTATCAAACCAGCAATATCATTGAAGTTCATAGCTCTTTTGTAAACAGTGCGAGTCCGGCAACCATGGGTATTGAAAGCATTGGTGGCTTGAATGGTATGGCGGTTCCTAACTTCAACCAAAGCACCATCAATATTGGTGCACCGGAAGCCCATCGCTTCACCCCGGTTGCTCCTTGTACCTCCAATACATCAACACAAACTATCACAGTAATTCAGTCGCCTACGGTAACTACTACGGCAACAAACCCGAATATTTGTCCAGGCTTATCAACAACCTTAGATGCCACCGGCGCCGTTTCGTATGTATGGAATCCCGGTAACCAAGCAGGGGCGTCTTATACCGTTTCGCCAACCACGACCACTATTTATACGGTTACCGCTACAGGTGCCAATGGTTGCGTAGTAAGTGCTACACAAACTATCAACGTTTCCAATCAATTACCAATCACCGTTACATCGAATCCGCCGGTATTATGTGGCGGTAGTTCCGCAACTTTAACCGCTGCGGGTGCTACCATTTATACATGGCAACCCGGCAACTTAAGTGGTACCTCCGTTACCGTGAGTCCTTCAACCACTACTAGTTATACCGTAAATGGTTCCGATGCTTTAGGTTGTACCGGTTCAGCTATTTTCTCCTTACCGGTAGCTGCCTTGAACAACATGACCATTGTTCCAAACCAAGCCCCTTGTACCGATACCTTAACCGTATCAATTCCGGGTGGTGCGGCAGGTCCTGCCAATGGCGCAAAATATTACATTCGCGATACCGACCCATGGGGTACAACCAACAACACAACCGCTATGACGGCTGTTTTTGGTGCGAATAACTTCACCACCACGACCTATACCGTTGCTCCGGCCACTGTATTTAACAACAATACACAGTTTGTATTCTTAGAAGGTTCCGATGCCAATGCTACGGCCTTAAATACTTTCTATACAGCGAACCAAACCTTAATTGAAAACTGGGTATTTAACGGAGGCCGTTTGTTTATGAATGCTGCCCCTAATGCCGGTGCCAATATGAACTGGGGCTTTGGTGGTGTAACTTTAAACTACAATAGTGCTCAAAGCACCGTGAATGCGGTATTGCCTTTACACCCCGTATTTGTAGGTCCATTTACCCCAACAGCTACTACCTTAAACGGTAACAGTTATTCGCATGCCCACATTACCGGTGGTAATACCACGACCATCTTAGCCGGTGGCGGTGTGAATGTACTCACCGAAAAAACATGGGGAAGTGGTTATGTGATGTTTGGTGGTATTACATCGCCTAATTTCCATACACCCGCTGTTGAAGCCCAAAACGTATGGCAAAACATCATTAGCTATACAGCAAATAATGCTACTGCCTTAAGTTATACCTATTCTTGGAGCAACAACTCCACCAACAGTTATACCTTACCAAGTGCCCCGGGTACTTATACCGTAACCGTAACCGGTAATGGTTGTAGCGGAACCGCAACCTATACAGTAAACAGTGTTAACCCAAGCGTTACCGCAATAGCCACACCGGCTTCATTCTGTAATGGTGGTTCATCTACCTTAAGTGCCACAGGTGCTAATACCTATGTATGGCAGCCCGGCAACTTGAGCGGCGCTAGTGTAACCGTTAATCCAACTACAAGCACCGTATACACCGTTACAGGAACCAATGGTTCTGGTTGTACCGATGTAGATACGGCCAATGTAACCGTGAACCCAATTCCTACCGTAACGATTGTTCAACAAGGGGTTAACTGCTCCGATTCGTTGAAAGCTGTAGTTACCGGTCTAGGTGCCGGCGTACCAACGCCAGGTGCTCGTTATTATATTCGTGATGCCGACCCATGGGCTACCGCAAACAACACCACGGCTATGACGGCTGTATTTGGTGCTAACAACTACATCACGACTTCATACACAGCTGCAGTGCCGGCTACCGTTTTTGCTACAGGAACACAATTTGTTTTCTTAGAAGGATCGGATGCCAATGCTACGGCCATGAATACCTTCTTCACTGCCAATCAAAGCTTAATTGAAAACTGGGTGAACAATGGTGGGCGCTTATTTATGAATGCCGCTCCAAACCAAGGAGCCAATATGAATTGGGGCTTTGGTGGCGTAACCTTGAATTATAACAGCGCCCAAGGCAGTGTAAACGCAGTTTCGCCAACCCACCCCATTTTTGTTGGACCTTCAACGCCTACCGCTACTGCCTTTACCGGAAGTAGTTATTCGCACGCCCACATTACCGGTGGTAATACCAATGCCGTAATTACAGGTGGTGGTGTAAATGTGCTCACCGAAAAAGCGTGGGGTAATGGGTATGTCATGTTTGGGGGTATCACATCACCTAACTTCCATACACCGCAAATAGAAGCTCAAAATGTATGGCAGAATATCATTAACTATACCGCCAATGGCGCAGCCGGTGGACCAAGCGTTACTTACTTGTGGAGCACTAACGCGACGACCTCGTACATTGTACCACCAACCAGTGGTATTTATACCGTAACCGTTACCGCTAGTGGTTGTTCGGCTACGGCTACTTATAATGCCACCGTAAATAACCCACCGGTTATTGCTGTTACAACCAATACCCCTACAATTTGTCCGGGCCAACCGGCAATTTTAGTGGCATCAGGAGCAAACTCCTACATATGGCAACCAGGTAACTTAACCGGGAATGCCATTAATGTAACCCCAAGTGTAACTACTACCTACACCGTAACCGGAACCAATGCAGGTGGTTGTACTTCGAGTGCTGTATTCACTATAACTGTGAGCGGACAAATTCCAATCAATGCTATCGCCACACCAAGCACAATCTGTATTGCCGGTGTGAGTAATTTGCAAGCCACGGGCGGAAATACCTATACATGGCAACCCGGTAATTTGGGTGGCGCCTCGGTGAATGTAAGTCCGGTGGTAACCACCACTTACACCGTTACCGGCAGCAATGCGAATGGATGTACCGGTTCTGCTACAGTGGTTGTAACCTTAAGTCCGAACCCAACCATTACAGCCACGGCTTCGCCTTCGAATTCAATTTGTCAAGGCGACCAAGTAACCTTAAGTGGTTCAGGGGCTAGCACCTATACATGGTCGGGTGGTGTAACCAATGGAGTTGCCTTCACACCGAACGTAACTACAACCTATACTGTAACAGGGGCCAATGCCGCAGGTTGTACCAACAATACCACCATTACAGTTACAGTTAATCCGAGCGTTGCGCCACCGGCATTAACCATTTCATGTGTACCATTCCCTGCTATTGTAGGTACTTCCACTACGTATACGGCTAATATTCCTGGTACAATCACGAACTACACTGTTCGTTGGTATCGTAATAATACCTTCTATCAGCAAACAACGAGTCCAACCAATACCTTGGTGTTCACACCAACCGGATTGCAAGATTCGATTCATGCGCAAATCATTCCTACCGGTTGTTTCAATCCGGATAGTGTTAAAACAAACAGCATTAATCCACGATTCAATACCGGTTTAGGCGATACGGAATTACCGAATGGCTTTGCCTTGTATCCGAATCCAACCCACGACCAAGTGATGGTTGCCGGATTAATGAAAGGCGATGACTTGCAATTGACCGATATGGTAGGACGTACCTTGTTGAGCAAGTCGATTACCAATAACGATCAATATGTAATTTCATTAAAAGCGTATGCCAACGGCGTTTACTTCGCTCGTTTCACACGAAATAATCAATCGTGGACGATACGCGTGGTGAAAGACTAATTCTCATTACAATCCTAAAAAAGGCTGTCTAAGGACAGCCTTTTTTTATGCCTTAAACATCGTAATTTTGCAACACAATTTAAAATCATGAAAGAAGTATTTATTGTGGCTGCGGCCCGTACCCCCATGGGAAGTTTTATGGGCAGTTTAAAAGATTTTTCTGCCACCCAATTGGGGGCTGTTGCTATTAAAGAAGCCGTAAAACGTGCCGGAATAGACGGACAGCATGTAAACGATGTATTGATGGGTTGTGTGATGCAGGCCGGTATTGGACAAGCCCCGGCGCGTCAGGCCGCTAAATTTGCCGGCTTACCCGATACGGTTCAATGTACTACCATCAATAAAGTATGTGCCAGTGGTATGAAAGCCGTTATGCAAGGCACCCAAAGTATTTTATTGGGCGATGCCGATGTGGTTGTAGCCGGTGGTATGGAAAGCATGAGTAAAGTACCTTACTATTCGCACAATATGCGTGGTGGCAACAAATACGGTAATGTTACCTTAGAAGACGGTATTGCCAAAGACGGCTTACAAGACGTTTACCACAACTACCCTATGGGTTGTGCCGCTGAAGTTTGTGCCAAAGAAATGAACATCACCCGCGAAGAGCAAGATGCCTTTGCCATTGATAGTTATAAGCGTTCTCAAGCCGCTTGGGAAGCCGGAAAATTTGCCTCGGAAATTGCCGCTGTTGAAATTCCACAACGCGGTGGCGAACCCAAAATCATGGACAAAGACGAAGAACCTTGGAACGTAAAATTCGATAAGATTGCCTCACTCAAACCCGTTTTTCAAAAAGATGGAACGGTTACAGCGGCTAATGCCAGTACCATGAACGATGGTGCTTCAGCCTTGGTTTTGATGAGTGGCGAAAAAGTAAAAGAATTAGGTTTAACACCTTTGGCTAAAGTAATTGGTTATGCCGATGCCGAGCAAGCCCCTGAATGGTTTACCACATCGCCCAGCTTGGCTATTCCTAAAGCTGTAGCCAAAGCCGGTTTACAATTAAGCGATATTGAATACTACGAAATCAACGAAGCGTTTTCGGTAGTGAGCTTGGCCAACAATAAAAAATTAAACCTCGATCCGAGTCGTGTGAATATTTGGGGCGGTGCCGTTTCAATGGGTCACCCTTTAGGCAATAGCGGTTCACGCATTATTGTAACCTTAATGAATGTATTGCAACAAAACAATGCGCGTTATGGTGTTGCCGGTATTTGCAATGGTGGTGGCGGTGCCTCGGCCGTTGT
>JBPCSZ010000114.1:0-16724 GCA_051006655.1 Chitinophagaceae bacterium | reverse complement strand
CTTTACCGCATTGGCGAAAGTTATTTCAAAACCAATCAAGCCCCATTGGCCATTGCCTTTTTAAGCGAATCGGTGAAACGGCTACCGTATCAATTGGACTTTCAATTAAAATTGGTCCATGCCTATATTCAAGCCAAAGATTGGGCTTCCGCCGAAAAAACAGCCCAATTTATAGTGGGTGAAAATCCACAATATGCCGGGGCTTATGCGGCTTTGGGACTCATTAACATGCAAAAAGGTTTGGGCACTGAAGCCAATACGGCTTATGCCAAAGCCTTAGCCCTCGACCCCAACGATGTTCAAACCCTCATTAATCGAGCGGTTCTATTTTACAACATCGGCGATTTAGGAGAAGTGAAAATTATGCTGAAGCGCGCCTTGAAAATAGCCCCCAACGATCCACAAGTCCAAGCCATGTGGGCCGACCTGAATAAATAAGTTCAGGCTTACACCTTTTTTATACCTTTGATAAAATTCCTTGCCATGAGTGTTCATCCGGACAATAAAGAATTCAAAAAAATCACCACGCATGCCTTGCAAGCCATGAAGCAACGCGGTGAAAAAATTGCGATGATGACGGCCTACGATTTCTCGATGGCTACCATTTTCGACGATGCCGGAATGGATATTCTCTTGGTGGGCGATAGTGCCAGTAATGTAATGGCCGGACACGAAACCACCCTCCCCATTACCCTCGACCAAATGATTTATCACGCCGCATCGGTTATTCGGGCAGTGAAACGCAGTTTGGTGGTGGTCGATTTGCCCTTTGGTTCTTATCAAGGCAATTCAAAAGAAGCACTCAACAGCGCTATTCGGATTATGAAAGAAGCCGGTGCCCATGCCATTAAAATGGAAGGCGGTGAAGAAATTGCCGAATCGGTAAAACGCATCATTTCGGCCGGAGTGCCGGTAATGGGACACCTCGGTTTAACCCCTCAAAGTATTTATAAATTCGGGACTTATACTGTTCGTGCCAAAGACGAAGAAGAAGCCGAGGCCTTAATTAAAAATGCGCACATATTACAAGAAGCCGGTTGCTTCGCCTTGGTATTGGAAAAAATTCCGGCAGCCTTAGGGACTCGTGTAGCTCAAGAATTAAAGATTCCGGTCATTGGTATCGGAGCCGGTGGCGGTGTTGACGGACAAGTATTGGTAATGCACGATATGCTAGGCATTACCAAGTCGTTCAGTCCCCGTTTTTTACGCCGTTATTTAAATTTATACGAACAAATTTTCGATGCGTCGAAACAATACATCGACGATGTGAAGCAACGCGATTTCCCGAACGAAAACGAACAATACTAAGCGTTTCGCGACGGTATAGCCATAGCCATATCATAAAACTGTCGCCCTTCTGTACTCAAACGTTCAATATCGAATTCAATAGAAGGTAAAATGTCTATCAAGGCATTGATACGCCCTTCCAAGGTGAGAAACTTATTCACCACGGCCATCTTTTTATCTTGAATTATACAATACCCGCTTTGAAAATTACCTTTTTCAAAACGAATGCGGAAGCCAATTTCTTCGTAAAGCTCTTCAAATTTCTTCAGGGTGGCCGGTGTATACTTGATACTCATATCTTTGCAGGAACCACGGTTTATAATGGTTTCAATTATGACAAACGTAATGCACAAACGCCTGATTGGCTTCCTTTTCGCCCTCTTTTTATACACACCCTGTGTGTATTCGCAATTCAAGGCCGACGATGATAGAACCTTTCATGGTGGACTCACCTTGGGAACGACCTTTGCCCAAGTGGATGGCGACAATTTTGCCGGTTACCATAAAGTGGGTTTACAAGCGGGTGGCTTAATATGGATTAAACTCGCTGAACGAGCCACCCTTAGTTTCGAAATGCTGTACAACCAAAAAGGTTCGCGTGCCGCCACCACCCAATTACCTAAACTCGGCAACGACCTCAGTACCATCCTCACCGATTATCGCATTCAACTGAATTACCTCGAAGTGCCCTTGGCCATTCATTATTTCGATAAGAAGGCGAATCATATTGGGGCCGGTTTATCGTATGGACAATTAGTGAAAAGCAAAGAAAACTACCGCGACGAATATGGCAATAATTACGAACAAGATGCCCGATTGTACCCATTCCGCAAGTACGATATCAATATGCAACTCAATGCCGGCGCGCATTTGAAAGGTGGTTTCTTCCTCTCCATTCGTTATGCCTACTCCCTCATGAGTGTTCGAAATTCCTATAACTACATCACCGGCCGCCCGCAACAATTCAATAATTTATGGACAACCCGCTTGATGTACATGTTCTAAGCCCCGTATCTTTGCGCCCATGTTGAACAGCGCCTCCCTGTCGTTTACTTCCCTCGAAGAAAAAATACTCGGCCAAATTGCCTTGGAGGCTCATGCTATGGGCATTCCGGCCTATGTAATTGGCGGCTTCGTGCGCGATAAAATTTTACGTCGCCCCACCAACGATATGGATATTGTTTGCGTTGGCAATGGCATGGAACTGGCCGAACGCGTGGCACAATCCCTTCCCGATGCCAGCAAAGTGAGTATTTTCAAGCATTTCGGCACTGCTCATTTTCGTTATAAAGACCTTGATATTGAATTTGTAGGGGCCAGAAAAGAATCCTATCGACACGATAGCCGAAATCCCGATGTGGAACCCGGCACCCTCCACGACGACCAACAACGCCGCGACCTCACCATCAATGCCTTGGCCATTAGTTTATGTGCCAATAATTACGGAGAACTCATTGATCCCTTCGATGGACTGAACGACATTCAACATAAAATACTGCGTACGCCTTTACCTCCCGCACAAACCTTCATCGACGACCCCTTGCGGATGTTGCGCACCATTCGCTTTGCCGCACAATTGGTTTTTACCATCGAACCCGGCACTTACGAAGCTTTGCGAACCAATGCCGAACGCATTAAAATCATCACCCCCGAACGCATTCACGATGAATTGCAAAAAATGATCATGGCTCCCAAGCCCTCCATTGCATTTGCACACATGCACGAAACGGGACTTCTACCTTATTTCTTTCCGAGTTTATCGGAATTGGCCGGGGCGGAATACATTGACGGTAAAGGACATAAAGACAATTTTTACCATACCATTCAAGTATTGGATAATATTTGCGCTTGGACCGATAAACGGTGGTTGCGCTGGGCCGCTTTATTGCACGATATTGGCAAACCGGCCACCAAAAAATTCGAACCGGGAACAGGTTGGACCTTTCATGGACACGAATGGGTGGGCGCCCAAATGATTCCGGGCCTTTTCAAATCCTTGAAATTGCCTTTAAATGAATCGATGAAATACGTGCAGAAATTGGTGATGTTGCATTTACGCCCCATCAGTTTAACCAAGGAAAACATTACCGATAGCGCCGTTCGCCGTTTATTGTTCGATGCCGGCGAAGACATCGACGATTTAATGTTGCTCTGCAAAGCCGATATTACCTCGAAGAATCAAGCCAAAGTGAAACGCTTTCGCGAAAACTTATTGTATGTGGCCGAACGCATGCGTGAGGTGGAAGAAAAAGACCATTTACGCAATTGGCAACCACCCATAAGCGGTGAACTCATTATGCAAACGTTTGGCTTACAGCCTTGTAAAGAAGTTGGACTCATTAAAGAAGCAGTACGCGAGGCCATTTTAGACGGCATCATTCCGAATCAATACCAAGAAGCCTTCGATTATATGCTCGAAAAAGGCAAGGAATTGCAATTGACGCCGATGTCGTAAATTCGCACCATGTCCTTACTTCGATTAAAAGCATATTGGGAAGACGACGACGCCACGTTTCGCGTCCTTGAAATACTATCCACGCAAAGCTATTACGAGTTGCATGAAGGCCTTAAGAAAGCCTTGCAATTGCCTGCAGACATGGAAGCTTCCTTGTTCATTTGCGATGCTCGTGGCATGAAAGGACGCGAAGTATCGTCGACAGTGGAAAAAAACTTGCGTGATGCCCCGGCCTTGAGCATGAAGAAAACCCCCATTGCCGCTTTAATCAACGACCCGCATCAACTATTTCGTTACGAATGTGCCCACCCCAAAGCGTGGGTATTTATCATAGAATTGGTACTCATGCTCCCCGACCCGACCAAACCGGCGCAATACCCCATTTTCCTGCAATCGGAAGGTATGTCGCCCAGTCAATTCGGCATTTTACCCGGCGATGAAAACAAAGAAAAAATCATCGACATCCTCGAAATGTTCGATATTGGGGCAGACGATGAAGAAGGCGACGATTTATTCGGCGATGAAGAAGGGGAAGAAGGCGACGAGTCTCAAGAAGAAAGTGCCTCCGACGATGATTTAGTGTAATGCCTGCTTGCATGAAAAAGCTATTGGTATTAGGCGGACCAACCGCATCCGGAAAAACCGCAATAGCCATTGCAGCAGCCCGGCAATTGGGGACAGTCATTCTATCTGCCGACTCACGGCAGTGTTACCGTGAAATGACTATTGGCACAGCCGTTCCCTCGAAGGAAGAATTAGCGCAAGTACCCCATTATTTTATTCAAACCCATTCTATTCACGAAACCGTCAATGCCGGCACTTTCGAATCCTATGCCATGCAGGTGCTCGAAAAAGCCTTTCAAACACACGATGTGGTAGTGTGTACCGGTGGAACGGGTTTGTATATTCAAGCCTTATTGCAAGGGTTCGACCCCATGCCCGAAACGCCTGAGGCAATTAAAACACAAGCCCAACACAATTACGAAACCCATGGTTTATTGTGGCTTCAACAACAAGTAGCCCAAATCGATCGGGTGTTATTTGAACGCATCGACCAACAAAATACCGCCCGTTTATTGCGCGCTTACAGTTTTTATTTGGCGCATCAAAAACCCTTATCGTCCTTCCAACAACAAAGTAAAAAAGAACGCCCCTTCGAATCAACTTTATTCTGCCTCATGCCCGAAAAGGAAATCTTGCATCAACGCATCCACCTTCGGGTAGACCAAATGATGCAACAGGGTTTATGGCAAGAAGCGGAATCCCTGTATAATTTCCGTCACCTCAAAGCATTACAAACCGTGGGCTACAGCGAATTGTTCGATGTGATGGACGGCAAATTAAAATTGGCTGAAGCCATCGAACAAATTAAAACGCATACCCGTCAATACGCCAAGCGACAAATTACCTGGTTCAAACATCAAACCAACGCGCAATTCGTTACCCCCAACGAAGCCCTCGAGAAAATGATGAACACCATCAAAATTTAAGAGTAATCAATCCCGCACTCGCTCTCCCTCCTCGCACTGATTTTTGGCGTGTCCGCCAAGCCACTACCCCTCTTTCATTTCCTCAATTTCATTCATGGGCTTGGCGGTCGTGCTTTCGGCTATAGTCCCACGCTCGTTTTCCCTGCTCACGGTTTGCTATTCCTGCTCCCTGCCGCGCGGGCGCTGCCGCCTCAATCACTCACGCGGGGTTGGTGTAAATGAAATGAGTATTTTCATCGCTGAAGAATGAAACGGACGATCCGAATATAGCCCCGGCTGTAGCAGAAAGCCCACAAGGGGCATGCGGGAACATATTGAATTAAGAAAAACGCAATGCCCCTTGTGGCTTGCCGCGGAAGACGGGACGAAAGCCGAACAAAGCGATGCTGATGCGCTTCAAAAAAAAACGATGTCGCAAGGACATCGTTTTTAAATTCATCAAACTAACGTTTAGTATTTATTCAACTTAGCGTGTTGTGTTCTTACCCCATCGGTGATGCGTAAGAAATAAACGCCGCTGGCTAAATCGCTAATGTTCAACTGGGTACGTGTGGCACCGGCAAACAATTCGGTTTGGAAACGACGAATTTCTTGACCGGCCGCATTCATGATGCTGTAATTCACCTTCTTCTGCGAATCGGCATAGAATTCCAACGTAAAATGTCCATCGGAAGGGTTCGGATAAATCAAGGCATGATCGCCATTCAAATCGTTAACACCTAAAGGCCAAGCATTCTTGGTTTGAATGTTGATATTGTCTAAGTATAAATTATTGCCTTTATTATTGCTTCCGCGGAAACGAATAAACACTTTCTTCGTTTTATAGGCGGTTAAATCTACGCGGTCGGTGCGCCATTGCGAGGCTTGGGTTGGCGAGAACATAGAGTTCATCATGCCTACAGTAGCCAAATTAGCGCCCCATTTCTTGTAAGGCAAGGCTTGGTAAGTTGCTCCACAATCTTCCGAAATCCAAACCGAGAAGGTATCATTTTCCATTGGTCCATAAGCATGGGCCACATCGAAACTTAAAATAACGGAATCGGAGGTTACATTGGTTAAATTATACTGCGCTGTTTGGAATTCATCAATTTGATTTTTGTTGTTGTAATTGAAGAAGTCCATATAAGCCGCATACGTATTAGCCCCCGAAATGCCTTGCATACAGAAGGTTTTTTGCCATTTTACGCTATTATCGTAATCGTAAATGCGCCAACCGTTGGGTGCAAATGCATTTCCTTCAAAATCTTCGGTACTCGGTACAGAAGCCGGAACGGCCAATATCACACTAGCCGTTGTTTCTGATGTATCGTTCGAAATATTAATATCGGAATTCAAACCGGTCCATGCCGTAATGGTATAGTTTCCGGCTGCGCCTAATGCAGCCAAGGTATTGAAGGTATAATTCACCGAATCGCCAATTAATAATAAACCGGGAACAACTTCATTCACTACAGCACCGGCATTGATGCGGTAAGCTACAGGCACATTATTCAAGTCTTTAAAACCTGGATTTTTCACCTTAATGGTAACCGGAATATTATTTCCCGAAGCACAAGTATAGGTTTCAGTAAATGGTATGCTCACCGAAGCACACGAGGCATCATCGAGGCAATTGATATCGCCGGGGAATTTCGTGTAAGCGTTACAACGACGACCTTTAGCCCCATTGCTTGAATTATTGGCCGAAACAGCAAAGTAAAAAGTATCGGTGGCATTTACACCCGTGGTAACATAGAAATCGGGGGTGGTTGAAGTACCAATTACTTCCATGTATTTATTACCTAACATGTACACGGTATAATTATCGGCACCATTTACGGGGTTCCATTTTAAATGGAAGGAATTGGCACAAGCGGTATCGCAAGTTAAACCGGTGGGAACACCAATCACCGATAATAAGGTATCCGATACATCAACATCAGCACCACGAATAATGCGCATCAATACTTGTCCTGAATTAATCACCGGAGGTGTCCAATCGTGATAACGACGTGTAGGTTGTATACTCGAACTAATAATATTCCAAGAGGCTCCTGCATCATCGGAATATTCTAACGTAAACGGTGTATTGCCGGTTGGGGCATCCCAACGAATGCGTTCCGTAACCCCATTCACAAACGATTCGCCTCCTTGCGGGTAGGTAATGGTTATTTCAGGGTAAATGAATTCGTAAGTTAAAACAAATTTCTGTGGACCTTGAGGAACATCAGTACCACTGATGGTAATAATATAAATTCCAGACTGGGCTGAATCGATGGTTACTTGTTCCACATTATTCAAAGAATCGATAAAGCGAACTGCGTTTGAATTCAAGGCAGCTACATTGGCGGCTTTATTCAAAACCCAAGGTTTGTACCCGGTATTATTGGGCGATAAAACATCCAAATTCAAATCGTTCACCAATGGAATGGCAGCGCCACTAGCACCGGCACGATCGTGCCAATACAACATGATTTTGATTCCCGAAATACCGGCAGGTGCATTGATTAACTTCAATTTTTGTCCACCATTATTGATAGAATCCACCATGAAGAAATTATTCTGAATGACATCAAAAGCACGACGAGCATTCACACGGCCAAAACCATATTTAAAATCGGGACCGGGATTTCCTAAATCGTCGGCCGTATTCATTAAGATGGCCTTCATCACATCACTGCGAGGATCCACATTGGCATGCGTTTTACGATAGGCTTCAATTAAGGTAGCCAATGTACCAGAAATAGCAGGACAAGCCATAGAAGTACCGGTAAAATTATCGTAGGTATTATTGGGCTGAGTTGATTCAACATCGGTACCCACAGCACAAATTTCAGGTTTTATACGTCCGTCTTTGGCCGGGCCGCGACTCGATGAAGCAGCAATCGCATCATCTTTCTGAACATTTCCTACAGCCAACACATTTTTACCGGCTTTATAACCACCGGTAATGGTATAAAACCCTTGTCCAACACCACCACACGTAGTTTGTCCGCTATTACCGGCCGAATGAACACTTAATAAGGAGGTTTGACCATTAATGATATTATCGGAAGTAACGGCATTGGCATTATAGCCTCCGTTACACCCTTGTCCTAATGAATTCGATGTAATACGAATACCCAAATTCACATAATCGGCGGCCGCATTGCTGAGATTATCATAATCATCGTAAATGTGTAAAATGGAACCTGCTGCGTTTCCTTTGGTATTCGGATTGAAATTTCCGGCCCCACCTACAATACCCGAAACGTGATCGCAATGGGTTCCTGAATTACTATTAGTATGATCAACCATACGATTTTTAAAATCAATATGAGGCCCAATTTGACCATCATCACCAATACCTACGGCTACGCTATCGCCCGTATAATGTAAACCGGTAGCATATTCGGCATCCAATACATTGATGCGGTGGTTATTACGCGATGATAAATTTTCAGGAACACCCGGTGTGGAGGCCGGTTCGATGAATTTAATGAACGGCATTTCGGCTAAACGATTGATATCGTTTTCTGCTATAACCACTTGTAAGAACTGTCCGGCTTCAACGCCACGAACCCGAACCTGCTGAGCCGACATGAGGGCTATGGCTTCATTGGCATTTACATCGTTGTGTAAACTCACCAAAAGGGCTATTTGTCCATTAGGCTCAACCATGTGCACCGGGAAAGGACGCTCATTCAATTCAACGGCAATTTTGTATTGCTTATCGTAAGGCAAAACTGCACGAATACCGTATTGCCCTAAGTTAGCAATCACTGTATTCTGCGGTAAAGTAGCAATGAAAGCCCAACGTGGCATATAATCGAAAAACTGAATCCCGGTTTTTTCGGTAATAGCCGCACGGTCTTCTACTGAGGTAGAACGGTCGAACTGCACCAAAGCGTAATGCTTCTGATGAAAATCGCCTTGCCATGAAGTAATAGGCATCACGGTTTTCAAATTATTAGCCGGACTTAACACGCCCGACTGCAAATGAATTTGTTGTGCCTTAGCTTGAAATGCTAAACCGGCGAGGGCGATGAGTAATAATTTTTTCATAAGTTGTATGGTGCAATTAATGCAACGTTTAAAAATACGATTTTAAGAAAGACCTTGTTAGAAAATAAGGTGAAATAAACAGAGTCAATGACCAATGCCTATCGAATCAGGATTAAATCGCCCTTTGCAATTTTTTGAGTAATATACCCTTTCTCATTGCACTGATAAATTACTACATAATGGAATGTACCGGGATCTTGCAATTCACCACGGTAAGAGCCATCCCAAGCGCCTTCCAATTCACGGGTTGAAAACACTTCTTGTCCCCAACGATTGTAAATTTTGAATTCACCCATAATTACCCCGCCACCTCGTTCGTTGATGCGGTACTTATCGTTGTTGCCATCCCCATTAGGTGTAAAGGCATCGGGTAAGAATAAACGGCAACATAATTCTTGTTCAACGGGCACTTGCGTTGCGGTAATACACTGATTGGCATCTTTCACAACTACATGGTATACACCGGTAACCAAGTTCGTTGCCGAAGTGCCGGTTTGAACCGGGTTTGTATTCCATTCGTAAGCATATGGAGGTGTTCCACCACTGGCATACGCATCAACACGTCCATCCTTGCGATCGATACAGGTGGCAATTTTTGCTTCCAAACTAACCACTAAGAGAGAATCGGGTTGGAAAATTTCGGTATCCAATGAATCCAAACATCCATGGGTATCGGACACATAAAAACGATAGGTGCCGGCACCAAGGTATTTGTAATTGGTGTCTAAAGAAGGGGCATTGTTACCATACCAAAATTGATAACCGGGTACTCCACCCAAGGCATTAACCGTAACAGTTCCACTGCGTTGGTATTTACATAACACATCGGTTTTTTCAACTAAACCAATCAACACTTCGGTAGGTTGAGTAATCGTCAACTCGGTTGTACCGGTACAGTTAAATTGGTCGGTGGCGGTTACGGTATAAGTACCGGCTTGTAAACCCGACTGCGAAGGGCCGTTCATAGGAATACCATTATAGCTGTAGGTGTATGAACCACTGCCGCCATTGGCGCCTACTACGAAACTTCCATCATTCCCCCCAAAACAATTCACCGGAACAGTGGATATAGTGGTAACTTGAACAGGAGGCTGTTTATAAACGTTCACGATATCGGAAGCCGTATCGGTTCCTCCACATAAAAAGAAGGTTGCTTTGGCAATATAACTGGCATTTTGAGTTGGACAAACAACTACAGAATCTACGTTTGTAGCAATGGGTGTTCCCGGATTGGCGGCATCATACCAATCAATTTGAACGCCGGCCTGTCCACCGCCTCCGCCACCACCCACCGGCTGAAAGCGCCAAGCATCATTCGTGGCCGACCATTGGGTAGGTAAATTACGTCCTGGAACAATAAAAGCCACGGTACCTCCATTATTTTGAATACCATGAATACCGGTACCGGCATTCCAGTTAGCACAAAGCGGTTTATTAGCAATATAAGTTTCTATCACATTGGTTCCTTCGTATAAAGCAATTTGTTGGGTAGCCAATAAATTGGTGCACGAAAACATGGGCGAATTATTCCATGAAACTACAAAAACCCGATTAGGGGCTGTTCCAAATGTATTATACGACATGATGTTTTGTCCGGTTGGCAAAATATCATGGTAAGGCGACATAATACTATTGTGTGCCGCAACGAAAGCCGCATTAGGCAAAGGGGCTACCCCATTAAAACTCCAAGGGTTAAAAGTATTGGCTTGGTTGATATTAAAACTTATCTGCCCATTGGTACTAATAATGAATTGTGTATACGTATTCCCAAAATAGCAAAAATCGAAGGGAATAGTATATACAGCAGACCAACGATCGTCAATATTCAAGGGAATTGTTGTTCCGCCAAAAAAAGGATAAGGCGTATAGGTAATTTGCGAAACCGTATAGTTGTTGGTGCCCACCGAAGGAGCTGTAGTAGTGGCTTTTAAAGTTGTACAAGGCTGACAAGCCGGCACCGTAATATCGGGCCCGGCGTTGATGGTTTGCGCATGTAGGGATTGAGAGAACAAAATGCCCATTAAACACACAAAACCCGACCAGTTCAAAATTCGTTGCATAGATATGTCTTTCTTAATGATTCAAGACGCCCATTTAGTAAAAGGCGTTTGTGCCTTCAAAGTTATATTTTTTCGGGCAAAGTATAAACCCTTCCCTTATTTTCTTGTTTTAACCAATTTAAAAGGGGCGAAAAGTAAGAAACCATGGCTTTGGCATTCAAAGATTCACCGGTGGTTTCGCGCAACATAGCTCGCCAATCTTTAGCCGCCCCATGTATCATGATGGATTTCAAGAATTCGCCGACCTTCTTATTCCCGAAATAATTACAAGCGTGTGGGTCCTGATGTAAAATTTGATCGGCAATATGCAGGTGCATCTGATACAAAATGGCATACGACAAGGCATAATCATAATACTGAGCCGCATCGTCGTTGATATGGGTTTTGGTGGCCGCATCGCAACCGGCCTCGCCACGCTCTGCTGGAGGCACAATCCCTTGATACTTCTTGGCCATATCCCACCACACTTTATTCCATTGACCGGGATTCAAGGAATCGGCATACAATTGTTTCTCAAATTCGGTCATAGTGCCTGCCGAGAATGGCATAAATACCACCGTATTCATGGCTTCTTTCAACAAACTCTGCATGGCATTGTCTTGGGCTTTATTGTCTTTCACCAAACCGGCATTCACCAAAAATGGTTTCTGCATGGCCGCTAAGCCCATCAAAGAACCCATGGCTTCATGATAAGCCCGATTCGCCCCACCCCTTAATAACATAGGCACTCCGGGGTGCGAATAAGTCATATAATAATAAATATGCCCCAATTCATGATTGGCGGTTTCCCACCATTCGGTATTGGGTTCCACACTCATTAAACTCCGCACATCCTTATCTAAATCCATATGCCAAGCACTAGCATGGTTATTTTTCTTCACCACGCTATCGGCTTTATAAGGGAATAAACTCGATTTTTGCCAAAACACCGGCGGTAAAGGGTCAAAGCCAATGCTCACATAAAACGCTTCGGCTTGTTTGGTAATCCATTCAGGACCTTTAGTCCCTAATATGCTGTCCAAATTCACCCCTTCCACGGCTACTTCACTGCTCCAATCTTGTCCCCAACGGTTCGGCAACCAATGCGCCGGCAAATAATCGGGCACTTGGGCTTCCCCATATTTCTTGGCCATATTATAACGCATGTAGGTATGCAATTCCCGGTATAAAGGCCATAAATCGGACAAAATTTGTCGGTTCAATTGCATCATTTCGTCTGTACTCATGCCATACTCCGAAACCTGGTAATGAAAATAATCGTCATACCCTAAGGCCTGTACCGTCTTATTTCGCAAATCGCGCAATTGCATGAGTCCGGGCTTTAACGGAACCCCCACCGCCTTCGAACTTTCCCAAGCCAATAAGCGTTTCGATAAATCGCGCTCATCCTTTAAAATACCATCAATCTCGTTGGTACTAACAGCCTTGCCATTCAACGTGTACTGGAATCCAAACAAGGTCTCCGTTTGCGCGGTTTCAGCTTTAATGCGTTGTTTCACTAAACTATCCACAATGGCCGGATTATTGGCCGCATTGAATAAAATGGTTTCCAATTGCTTGATTTGAATCGGCGTCAATTCTTCGCGAAAGCTTAAAAAATGCTTGGCTTGTTGAATCACCGTATCACTCCCGGTAAAGGCCGCCATCGCTTCACCGGCTTTCCGTGTTTCAATGGCATGGGTACTATCCCCTTCCTTGATATCAATATTCGACAACCATTGCGCCTCCGACGACGCCGTATATAATTTTTGATAGGTTTGGGTGTAACCGTTTAAAAAGGCATCCAATTCACGTTGCATTTCAGGGTTTAAAGAACGACAAGCACTGAGCCCCGTCAACAACAAAATAGCCCCTACCATTAAATTTCGCATAAAATAAATTATCGGGTAAATATACCGTAAAGCCACGATAATTTCTATTTGTAAGACGTAGATGCTACATTAAAGCACGACTTATCAACATACCCCCCATTTCTTACCACACGAATTATCTTTGTTAGACTATATCGTTGAATCTCATGGTTAAATGTGTTTTTCGTTCCTTCGCCTTGGTACTTGTAAGTTTCTCCCTTTCAATGTCCATCAAAGCCCAATCTATCATTCCCGCTCCTGTTGAAAGTCGCGGTAACAGCACCGTTTCAGCGAAAGCCTTGGAATCGGTTTTTACCGACAACAAAAACCTGATGGACGAGATAGCCGTTTACCAACAATTTCGCCAACAACTGAAATTGCCCGCCATCCAATTCAGCGAAAGCAATACCCCGCGCCTGCTTTGCCGTATCGATAAAAAAATGAAAGAGGAAGCCTATCGCTTCGATGTACTCAACGATGGCAGTTTGCAAATTTCAGGAAGTGAAAGTGGGGTGTTTTATGGACTCATGACCTTGCTTCAATTGGAAAGCCAACAACGAAACAGTAAAAGTTTCAGTTTTCCTATGATTGACGATGCACCCGCCTTTGCGTGGCGTGGACTTCACCTCGATGTATCGCGTCATTTCTTTCCGGTTTCCTTCATAAAAAAGTATATCGACCTCTTGGCGTTGCACAAAATGAATACCTTTCATTGGCATTTAACCGACGACCAAGGCTGGCGCATAGAAATTAAAAAATACCCCGAACTCACCCGCATTGGCAGTAAACGCAAAGAATCGTGTGTGGGTAAATACATCGATCCGTATGTGGGCGATAATACCCCCGTATCGGGCTTTTATACCCAAGAAGAAATTAAAGAAGTAGTGCGTTATGCCACCGCACGGCATATCAACGTGGTGCCTGAAATTGAAATGCCCGGACATGCCCTAGCCGCCCTCAGTGCCTATCCGCAATTCGCTTGCCATAAAGGACCTAAAGAAGTGCTTACCAAATGGGGTGTGAGCGACGATGTTTTTTGTACGAACGATTCTACCTTGCGTTTTTTGAAAAACATCCTCGATGAAGTATTTCAATTATTCCCTTCGCCCTATATTCATATTGGTGGCGATGAAGTACCTAAAACCCGATGGAAAGCCTGTGCTTCGTGCCAAAAAACCATGGCTAAAAACAAATTGAAAAACGAAGAGGAATTACAAAGTTATTTCATTCGAAAAATAGATGCTTATATTACTTCCAAAGGACGGAAAACCATTGGTTGGGACGAAATTCTAGAAGGTGGGCTTGCTCCCGGTGCCGCCGTAATGAGTTGGCGTGGTACCGAAGGAGGCATTGCCGCCGCCAAGCAAAAACATAAAGTGGTCATGTCGCCCGGAACCCATTGTTATTTCGATCATTACCAAGGCAATGTGCATCAAGAACCTTTGGCCATTGGCGGTTATACCCCCATCGAAAAAGTGTATGAATATAATCCCATACCTGAAGCCCTCAACGCCGAAGAAGCCCAATATATTTTAGGCGCACAAGCCAATGTGTGGACTGAATACATTCCCAATACACGGCATGTGGAATATATGGCTTACCCGCGCGCAGCGGCCTTGAGCGAGGTGTTGTGGACAGGCAAACAACGTCCGGGATTTGAAGATTTTAAAGAACGTTTACGCACGCATTTTCATTTTCTCGATTCCTTGAAAGTCAATTATGCCCCCTCTATTTTTCAAGTGCAATCGACCCACGAAATTGTAAACGATAAAGTAAACGTTCATTTATTCACCCACTATAAAACCGGCGATATTTACTACCAAATTGTTGAAACCGATGGAACTACTTCCGAACAAAAAATATATCAGAACAACGAAAGTATTACACTCGACAAAAGCGCCATCATTCAAGCCTACTACGAGGAACCCGGGCAACGTCGCGGGCCTCAATTTGAACAAGCCTATACCGCGCACAAAGGCTTAGGAAAAACTATTCAATCGAAAACACCACCAAGCAGTTATTATAATCATGGCGGCTTGCCTACCCTGGTGGATGGACTCAAAGCACGAGCTCCGCGCAACAACAAAGAGTGGTTGGGGTGGTATCAGGAAGATGCGCAAATCACCCTCGATTTAGGCACAGAACAACTCATCAATCAAGTGTCGGTTTCCTTGCTCGAAGAAATACAATCGCATATTTTCTTGCCCGAAAAATTAGTGGTGGAAGTAGGCAATGATGGCAATGAATTTACCCCGGTCAAAACTATTGAACGCGATGCAGTAAAAACCATGTACGATGGACAAGGCGCCATTCGCATTCCTTTCGATAATACCCTCTTCGGAAAACAAGTTCGCTTTACGTTTTACTACGATCGGAAAGCCGAGAAAAAACCGTGGATTTTTGTGAGCGAATTAGAAGTGGAATAAGCCCCTATCTTTGCGGCATGATTCCATACGGTACCCAACAAACTTTGAGCATTTTACGCAGCACCTCCGTAGGCGCTTATGTAGGCAATGAGTCATACGAAATTCTCTTGCCCGCCAAGTGGGTTCCTGCCGACAAAAACGTAGGCGATACCATCAGCGTCTTCATTTATAAAGATGCCGAAAATCGCCCCATAGCCACTACCCTCAAGCCAGCGATTCAATTGCATCAATTTGCCTGTTTACGCGTAAAAGACGTGAACGATTTAGGAGCCTTCCTCGATTGGGGATTAGAAAAAGATGTGCTATTACCCCACCGGGAACAAACCCGTAATCTCAAATCGGGCGACCGACAAGTGGTGTATTTATACCTCGACGAAAAAACCGAACGCCTCGTGGTTTCGGCCAAAATCAATCGCTTTTTGAACAAAGAAAAAGCCGATTATTTCACCGGCACCGAAGTGGAAATTCTGCCCTTCGAAACAACGCCCTTGGGCATTAATGTGATTGTAAACGGTCAATACAAAGGACTCCTTTACCATAGCGATGTGAAAGATCAAGTGCGTTACGGCAAACCCATGCGCGCCTTTGTACGCGAGGTGCGCGAAGAAGGCGGCCTCGATATCAGTCTCGACCCCTTGGGTTTACAACGCCTCGAAGAAGGTGCCGAACGCATTTTAAAAGCCCTCGATAAACACAATGGGTTTCTTTCCTTGCACGATAAATCGCCGGCCGAACTCATCGAAGATACCCTCGGACTCAGCAAAAAAACCTTCAAACGTTCCGTAGGCACCTTACTTAAACAAAAGCTCATCGCCCTCACCGAACAAGGTATTCGCGACAATAGAAAATAATTTTTCTTTTGGGGCTGTCATCGTCGGAATCATTATTCAGCCAATATCCGTCCCTTTTGGGGTACGCTACGCTACCGTACTTCGGCCTGAAGGCCTCGTACCGCCTCCTTCGTCGGCGCCCGCCAGGCACGGCAGCCATTGGGCCTTTCCACTCGCTTCCGCTTTGTTACTCCTATGAAAAAAAGTAGTGTTGCGGAGTAGTTTATAAATTTCCTTCGAAGGAACGTGCGCTTTGGCACGTCCCTTGTCTGGATGTATTTGTTTTCTCACTGCAATTATACT
>JBPCSZ010000113.1:0-2775 GCA_051006655.1 Chitinophagaceae bacterium | reverse complement strand
GGTTGTAGGAGCGAATTGAATTCGCCCTCAGAAAAAACAATTCGGAGCTTGGTAGAGGCAGGGCATGCCCTGACTCAATAAATATTATTTTATCACAGAGGCAAGAAGGTGTTTTCACAGAGGGGAGGTTGTAGAGGAAGGGCAAGCCCTTTCTGTGTAAGATTTTTTAATTATAAAAATCTGGCCCAATACAGCAAACAGAGTGAGCGAAACAGTTTATTAATTCTGCCCATCAGCAATCAGTGCGAGTAGCGAAGCGGAAGCGAGTATATCAAATCCTGTCCATTCTGTCAATCCTGTTTCATACATCCATCCTGTTGGGAAAATTTAATTAGCCACTATGCTTATGGAAACAAAGTATGCTCCTGCAAGGAACAGTTCGTGCGTATGTTGGTGTTTTCTATGCCCATTTTAAACCGTTGGTTCACTACATTGTGCAAGGTATCGCGGGCTTCTAAAAAAAGAGGGTGCATGGGTGTTAGCGGTTTTTGGTAAAACAAAACTGCTTCTTGATTGAGGTGTTTCAATAAGCCGGCTTGTAATTCTTTTTTGGTTTGTGTACGCAAGGCATCGAGGAGTAGGGTGATGCTGTTGAGTCGCTGATAAATTACATCTTTATCGTTGAAGAAAGGTTTGTTGATATCGATGCCAACCCAATCGGCTACGGTATTGGAGAGTTTATCGCCGAGGGTTTCGTTGTTCGGATTTTGTTGGGTGATGATACGATCGGCGAGACGATTAAAATCGCTGAGGCAGAGCAGTAAACTGTCTTTAATGCGATTAGACAAACTATCGTATGCGGAGAGGCGCATGGCGGCACTGTGGAGGTCGTTCACTTCTTGTTGGTCGGTACGATCGAAAATGAGTTGATGATTATTTTCAAAGAAGCGGTGTTCGAGAATGCTTTTGGTTTCACAGATATAGCGTTCGCTTTCCCGAATATAATCGACGGCGTTATTGGCTTCGCCGGCATAATCGCGAGTGCGCACAATTACCTGCGCATGGTCGGGCGTGCAAGCCGATAAGCCGGCAAGGATGAATAGCATTAAAAAAGAGAAATGTTTCGGCATAATTCAAAATTAAGGTAAAATGAGGCGGGTAAAGGCAGGGCATGCCCTTGCTCCATGAAATAAATATTTATCACTGCGGTTGTAGGGGCGAATTGAATTCGCCCACGAAAAAACAATTCGGAGCTTGGTAGAGGCAGGGCATGCCCTGACTCGATGTAATGAATATTTTATCACAGCGTCAAGGAGGTATTTTCACAGTGGCGCTTTCGCTTTCCGCACTCGCTCTGTATTTGCGTGAGGGATAGCAACGGAAAGCCTACCGGGAGGAACGAACCGGTAGCTTGGAGTGAATAGCCCGACAGCCGAAACCGAAGCGAGAGCGAATGCGGAAGCGAGGTTTAGGGTGGCACGCCCAAATTAGCGCGAGTGTGCAGTGCGGGTGCGAAGGGTTAGGAAAAAATTTCGTGTTTGCGGGATTGGGTTTAATTTGCACGAAATTTCAAATTATGTCGCAATCGTCTACGATTCAATTGCAAGTGGGACTTGATGAAAACAAGGTGCCTGAAACTATTCATTGGCAAGCGGCCGAAGGGGGTGTTTATAAACCCACCGAGGCGAAGGCGTTTATGCTGAGCATTTGGGATTTGAACGAGAGTGCGGCCTTGCGCATTGATTTGTGGACGAAAAAAATGATGGTGGATGAGATGAACGATTTCTTTTTTCAAACTTTCATGACGATGGCCGATACGTATCAACGCGCCACAAACCAAGCCGAATTGGCCGATGAAATTCGTGCGTTTTCGAAGGAGTTCAAAACGAAGATGGAAGAAAACATGAAAAAAAATCAACTTTAAAGTTTATACAATTATGGCATTAGAACAAGAAGTAATGGGGCAATTGAAAGCCGCCATGTTGAGTAAAAACGAAGCCGGCTTGCGTGCTTTGCGCGCCATTAAATCGGCTATTTTATTGGCCAAAACATCGGAAGGCAAGAAGGACGATTTGACTGCTGACGATGAAATTAAGTTGTTGCAAAAATTGGCCAAGCAACGCAAAGATTCGTTGGAAATGTTCGAAACGCAAGGTCGCGAAGACTTGGCTGTGAAGGAACGCGAAGAGTTGGCCATTATTGAAACTTTTTTGCCTAAAGCTTTAACGCCCGACGAATTGAAAGCCGCCTTGCAACAAATTATTGCCGAGGTGGGCGCTGCCGGTCCAGGCGATTTAGGCAAGGTCATGGGCGTGGCCTCGAAGGCCTTAGCCGGAAAGGCCGATGGGAAAGCCATTTCGGCCATGGTGAAAGAACTGTTAGCCTAAATTTATATTTATGATACTCGATTTAGTTTTCGGGATTGGCCTACTGATTGCCGTGATACGCGGATGGCAAAAGGGAATTTTGTGGACGGTGCTTCAGGTGCTGGCTGTATTTATTGCTTTGCCTTTGAGTTTGAAACTCACCAATTCGGTGAGTCATTTCTTCGTGAATAACTTAGGCGTTGAAAGTCGGTTCACGTTTTTATCAACCTTCATTGCCTTGTTTATTTTGAGTATGTTATTGTTTCGCTTGGTGGTGAAATTGGTGGAAGGCAGTTTAGAAGCTCTCATGATGGGTTGGGCCAATCGGCTGTCGGGTGCGGTATTGTATAGCTTTATGTTGACGCTGTTTTTCAGTACGCTCATTTGGTTGGGGAATGAGAGCGGTATTGTAAAAGCTGAAACAACGCAGTCTTCAAAAACCTATGCGTACATAGAACCTTTGGCACCG
>JBPCSZ010000112.1:0-13583 GCA_051006655.1 Chitinophagaceae bacterium | reverse complement strand
CCGCGATGGCGATGGTACCGGTAAAGGACGCGATATCTTGTTCTTCGTAGATAATATCTTCCGTTTCACCCAAGCCGGTTCTGAAGTATCGGCCTTGTTGGGTCGTATGCCATCGGCCGTAGGTTACCAACCTACCTTGGCTACCGAAATGGGTTTGATGCAAGAACGTATCACCTCAACTAAAAACGGTTCTATTACTTCGGTACAGGCCGTATACGTACCGGCGGATGATTTAACCGATCCGGCCCCGGCTACAACCTTCGCCCACTTGGATGCCACCACGGTATTGAGTCGTAAAATTGCCGATTTGGGTATTTACCCTGCGGTAGATCCATTAGATTCTACGTCGCGTATCTTAACGGAAGCCATTGTAGGTGAAGCCCACTATGCTTGCGCCAACCGCGTGAAATTGATTTTACAACGTTATAAGGAATTGCAAGATATCATTGCCATCTTGGGTATGGATGAATTGAGCGAAGAAGATAAAATGACCGTAGCGCGTGCTCGTAAAGTACAACGCTTCTTGTCGCAACCTTTCCACGTAGCCGAACAGTTCACCGGTTTGAAAGGGGTATTGGTTCCTATTGAAGAAACCATTCGCGGGTTCAACATGATTATGGATGGTGCTGTGGATGAATATCCTGAAGCCGCCTTTAACTTGGTAGGGTCTATCGACGACGCTATTGCCAAAGGGAAGAAATTGATGGAAGCCGCCAAATAAGTGAAAGGCATTTAAACAGAACAACATGAAATTGGACATACTCACCCCCGAGAAGAAAATTTACGATGGCGACGTGCTAGGCGTTATTTTACCGGGCGTACAAGGTTATTTTGAATTGCTCGACAACCATGCTCCCATTGTGGCAGCCTTGGGTAAAGGACAATTAAAAATCTTGAAGGATAAGTCGGCCCAAGAGGTTTACACCATCGATGGCGGTTTTGTTGAAATGAACAATAACAAAACGATTGTGTTGCTTGAAGGAGCACGCAAGAACTAAACACGATTTCCTTTAGAGAATTGAAAACCGATCGGGCAACCGGTCGGTTTTTTTATTTGGCCGCCGATTTGGGCGCTGTCGCTTGTGTTAAACGGCCGGAACACGGATTTAAGTGGGATTGCGCGGGTTACGCGGATTTTTGTTTCATTATACCTGTTCACTGTTCGCTGTATCTGTTTACTGTCTTGAAGCGCATCGGCATCCCTTACCTCATCTTCTTCCCGTTTTCCGTTCCAAGGCCCCAACGGCAAGCCGATTGGGGCGCTTTCCACTACAACCGGGGCTATTTTTCATCGCCGCTTACTTTTCCAATCAATAAAAACAAGCTGTTCACTGTTCTCTGTATCTGTTTCCTGTTTTGTTCGCTGTTTCTGCTCCCTGATATAGTGGGTCCAAAAAGAAAAACAATCGGCTTTAGCGATGCGTTATTTAAATTTGAACACGATTGTATTTTCCCATTTTACCACGAATTAAACGACTATACCCGTTTTGTAACCATTTCGTGCAAGGAAAATGGGGTTTATACAATCTTGAATTGGCGTTCTGCACCATGATTCACAGCTTATCCACAGCATTTTTGGGCATATTGGCGTAAAAAATGGCTTAAAACCCTTGAAAACATTGGTATTTCTGAATTTGGGACTGTGGAAAAATAAGGAAGGACTTTTATTAGGAAAGAAAGTGGTAAAAAGTGTTACTTTGTGGGAGTAAAACACAAAAAGCGGAAATGCCCACACTTTTAGGAGAATATGAAGTTACACTCGATGCCAAAGGGCGCTTTATGCTCCCTGTTGGTTTCAAGCGTCAACTGTCCGAAGGGGAAGCACAACGCTTTGTGTTGAGTCGCGGTTTGGAAGCGTGTTTAACCTTGTACACCGAAGCCCAATGGGCTAAAGTGGTGGCCTTGGTGGATCGCTTGAATGAATTCAATCCAAAAGCGCGACAATTCAAACGGGTTTTCTTGAACGGGGCTACCTATGTGGAACCCGATGCAGCCGGCCGACTCCTAGTGCCTAAAAACATGTTGGAGTATGCCAAGCTGAGCAAGGACCTGGTGTTTTCGGCCCAATTGGATAAGGTAGAATTGTGGGATGCGGATGCGTTTAGAGCGCAAACCGCCATCGACAGTGAAGACTTTAGTCAATTGGCCAACGAGGTGTTAGGAGGTGGCTTTTTAAATGCGCAAAATGGCATCTAATTCAGTCGCTTCGTACCATCAAGCAGTTCTTTTACATGAATGTATCGAGCAACTCGCTATTCGTGCCAATGGCACTTACCTCGACGCTACGTTTGGCGGCGGTGGACATAGTCGCGCTATTTTGGAGAAGCTAGGCCCCGATGGCCGACTCATTGCCTTCGACCAAGATGCCGATGCACGCCGCAACTTACCAAACGACCCGCGCGTTTTGTTTGTGCCCGAAAATTTTCGGTATGCCCACCGTTTTGTGCGCCTCAATCAATGGGGTCCACTGGATGGGGTATTGGCCGATTTGGGCGTGAGTTCGCACCAATTCGACACAGCCGAAAAAGGGTTTTCCATTCGCTTCGATGCCGATTTGGATATGCGCATGGATCAACGGAACCCCACAACGGCAGCCCATATTGTGAATACGTACAGTCGCGACGACTTACAACGCATTTTTGAACAATATGGCGAAGTAACCAATGCGAAGACCTTAGCGGCTCAAGTATTGCAAGCACGTTCTGCCGGCACGGTGAATACCATTCGCGCGTTTAAACAAGCGGTGGCCGGCTGTGTGTATGGCAACCCGAACAAGTACTATGCCCAAGTGTTTCAGGCCTTGCGCATCGAGGTAAACCAAGAGCTGCAAGCCCTGCGCGATTTCTTGCAAGGCATTACGCCGCAATTGGCGCCGGGTGGACGTTTATGCGTGATTACGTTTCATTCGCTGGAAGATCGTTTGGTGAAAAACTGGATGAAGGACGAGCGTTTTGAAGAAGAAACTACACCGCATGCCCTGCTGATGCCAACGAAAACAAGCAAACGTTTACGCGTGGTGAGCAAGAAACCCATTTTGCCCGGCGATGCCGAACAGCAAGCGAATTCGCGTTCCCGTAGTGCTAAACTCCGCGTAGCCGAACGATTGCCCGATACGAACAAATTATAACAACCACACTTTATATACACCCAATGCCTAACCCTAAAAACAACCGCAACTTCGCTCTGCCCGACTGGAAAGTCATGCTCGACGTGATTGGTCGCGAGGGCATTGTGCGTAATATTCCCTTCATTCTTTATTGTGCTTTTTTAACGGTATGCTATATCTCCATCAACAATTGGGCCGAGCATACCATTCGCGATATCAATTTCTTGGCAAAAGATTTGAAGGAATTGCGTTGGAAGCATATCGATTTGCAAACACAAATCATGTTCATGGCCAAGGAAAGTCAATTGGCCGTGCATGCCGAAAAGTTAGGCTTGGAAACCACCAAGGTGCCTCCGTATAAAATTAATATCACCCCCAAAACGTTGCCGGGCAATGAGTAGTGTGAATACTGAAATACGGTTTCGCGTTTATTTGACGTTCATCGCCATGGTCCTGGTGGGGATTTTCATTGCCTATAAGGCCGTGCATATTCAAGTGCGCGAGGGGAAAGACCTGATTGCCCATGCCGATAGTTTGCACACCAAATTGCAAACCATCGATCCGGAGCGGGGTAATATTTATTCCGAAGATGGTTCGCTCTTAGCGTCTACCATTCCTCAATTTGATATTCATATCGATTTCAATGCCATCAATCCCGATACATTTAAGAAGTATCAGGTGGCTATGGCAAAGTCGATTGCGGCTATTCTGGACGACGAACGCACAGCGTCGGATATTTTAACGGTATTGCAAAAAGAACAAGCCATTCCCAATAAGTATTTCTTGTTGAAGCGCAAAGCCACTTACGAACAATACATGGCCTTGCGCTCGATTCAGCCGTTTTGCAAGGGACAAAACAAAGGAGGCTTTATTGTTGATGTGAACAACAAACGCATTAATCCTTATGGTTTATTGGCCAATCGCGTAGTGGGTATTTGGCGTAAAAACGGGCAATCGGCCGGATTGGAAAAACAATTTGAATCGTATTTGTCGGGCACCCAAGGTCAACGCATTTTACGTTGTATTTCCGGGGGCGTTTGGTTGCCGGTAGATGGTTCGGAAATTGACCCGAAAAACGGGAACGATGTGCATACCACCTTGGATGTGAACATTCAAGATGTGGCTGAGAATGCCTTGTTGGAACAAGTGCGCAAAGAAAAGGCCGAGTTTGGTACTTGCATTGTGATGGAAGTGAAGACAGGTAAAATTAAAGCCATGGCCAATTTAGGTTGTCAACCCAACGATACAACCTATACCGAAGATTTCAATTACGCCTTAAAGTTAATGGAACCCGGCTCCACGTTTAAGTTGGTATCGCTCATTAGCTTGTTTAAAGACAAGAAAATTTCGATCAACGATATGATTGATTGCCACGGCGGTAGTTTCCGTTTTGGTCCTTATACCATTCGCGACAGTCACTACGGTTTAGGTCGTTTATCCATTAAAGAAGCTTTCGCTCAATCGTCGAATGTGGCTTTTGCTCGTTTGATTTACGAGAACTACAACAACAATATGGGTTCGTATTGGAAGAACCTCAGCATGATGGGGCTCGATAAGAAACCCGGTATCGGTTTGAGTGGGGAACCTCGTGCCCGTTTCACGAAAGATTCGGTGAGTAAAGGTCATTATCAGTTAGCGTATCAAGGCATGGGCTATCATACCATGATTACGCCTTTGCATACCTGCATGATTTACAATACCATTGCCAATGGCGGCAAAATGATGAAGCCTTATTTGGTGAATTCCGTTAAAGCCTATGGCAACGATGTATTGGTGCAACAACCTGAAATGGTGGCCGATTGGGAATTAGATCCGAAAGCCATTGAACAAATTAAAATGGCCATGCACGAAGTGGTGGAAAGCGGAACCGGAAAAGCTTTGAAAAATCCGTATTATACCATTTGCGGAAAAACAGGCACTGCGCAGGTAGCCGACGTTCGTTTTTATAAAGGCGCCGACGGGAAAGAATACAAAGAGAAAATTCATTATAGCGACCGTATGTATCACGGTTCCTTTGTGGGCTTCTTCCCCAAGGAAAATCCGGAGTATACCATTTGTGTGGTATTGCGTACGCGTAAAGGCTCATCGAATTATTATGGTGGACAAATTGCTTTGCCGGTATTTAAAGAAGTAGCCAACCGTTTGTATGCCATTAAATTGCATCCGAAAGAATCCTTGGCCGATCGGAAACCCTTGGCCGATAGCATGTCTACACGGGTATTGCCTACCACCGATTATGCCCGCATGGCCAAGGTATTGCCTTTGAAGAAAACCGAATTCAAGCCATCTTATTTTGTGGAACAAGCGCTCGATTCGAATGGGGTAACCCAACCGGTAGCGCGCACGGTTGCCACGCTTGGATTGGTGCCGAATGTGAATGGCATGGGCTTACGCGATGCCTTATTCTTACTCGAAAAAGCCGGATTTAAAGTATATGCTCAAGGCCGTGGGAAAGTGGTGCGTCAATCGTTGGCGCCCGGTAAAACCTATGGTCGTGGCGAAAAAATAATGATTGAATTAAGTTAACATGAAAACCGTTCAGGAACTCATAGCGCAATTGGCCGTAGTGAAGGTGCTTGGCGACACGGGAAAACCCGTGAGCGGTATTTCGTCCGATTCCCGTAAGGTTTCGGCCGGCATGTTATTCTTGGCCATCAAAGGCTTGCAACACGATGGACATCAGTATATTCCGGCCCTATGCGAGCAAGGGGTTTCGGCTATAGTGTGCGAAGTATTGCCCGAACAACCACACCCCGATGTTTGCTTTGTTCAAGTGGCCAATGTTTCGGCCATTGCCGGAATTTTAGCGTCAGCCTTTTATAATCATCCTTCCCATAGTATGAAGGTGGTAGGCGTTACCGGTACCAATGGTAAAACCACTTGTGCCACCTTGATGCATCAATTGTTTCAAGGCTTGGGGTATAAATGCGGCTTATTATCGACGGTTGAAAATCGTATTGGACAAAACGTAATCCCTTCAACCCATACCACACCCGATCCGGTACAATTACAAGGTTTGTTGGCGCAAATGAAAGACGCCGGATGCACCCATGCCTTTATGGAAGTGAGTTCGCATGCCATTCATCAAGAACGCATTGCGGGCATTCAATTTGCCGGGGCTTTGTTTACGAATATTACCCACGATCATCTCGATTATCATAAAACTTTCGACGAATACATTCGGGTAAAAAAATTGTTCTTCGATGGTTTAGGCAAGGAAGCATTTGCTTTAACGAATGTGGACGATAAACGCGGACTCGTGATGTTGCAAAACACCAAGGCCCGTTGTAAAACCTATTCCTTACGCACCATGGCCGATTTTAAAGGCAAGGTGTTGGAAAATTCCTTACAAGGTTTGGTGATGCGCATCAACGAACACGAAGTGTATTTGAATATGCTGGGCGAATTCAATGCCTATAATTTATTGGCGGTTTATGGCGCGGCTATTGAATTGGGCGAAACACCCATGGAGGTATTGCAAGTGCTCAGTACCTTACCCGGTGCCGAAGGTCGCTTCGAACGCATAGTTTCGGAACAAGAAGGCATATTGGGTATTGTAGATTATGCCCATACACCCGATGCATTATTGAATGTATTGGCCACGATTCAAAAGTTGCGCCAAGGCAATGGACAAATTTTTACCGTAATTGGTTGCGGTGGCGATCGCGATGCAGCGAAACGTCCGCTGATGGCCCATGTGGCTACGGAACACAGTTCACGTGCCATCTTCACCTCCGACAATCCACGCAGTGAAGATCCGCAAACCATCTTGAACGATATGGTAGCCGGTGTGCCCGTGCATCAAACCAAGAAATTTGTTTGTATTCCCGATCGTCGTGAAGCCATTAAAACGGCCTGTGCTTTGGCCGAACAAGGCGATATCATTTTGGTGGCCGGTAAAGGACACGAAAAGTACCAAGAAATCAAAGGGGTGAAAAATCCCTTCGACGATAAACAATGCTTAACCGACATGTTTCACCTGTTAGAAAAATAAACACACCACATGCTGTATCATCTGTTTACATACTTGCACGATGCGTTCAACCTTCCCGGTGTTGGCGTGTTTAAATTCATTTCGTTTCGCGCCGCCATGGCCATCTTAATGTCGCTTTTCATTTCATTGATTTACGGCAAGCGATTGATTCAGTTCCTGCACAAAAAACAAATTGGCGAAACCGTACGCGATTTAGGCTTGGAAGGCGAAAAGCAAAAAAGCGGTACACCCACCATGGGCGGTATCATCATCATTGCGGCCATTTTAATTCCTACTTTATTGTTCGCCCGTATAGAAAACGTATACATCTTGTTGATGGTGATTTCCACCATTTGGTTAGGCTTGGTGGGCTTCCTCGACGATTATATAAAGGTCTTCAAAAAGAACAAAGAAGGCTTGGCCGGACGTTTTAAAATATTGGGTCAAGTGGGCTTGGGTATTATTGTTGGACTCACACTCTACTACAACGAGAATGTGATGATTATTCGTGAAACCACCGGGGGCAAATCGGCTATTCGCCATAGCACCGACGAAATAATTAAAGATGGTTTCTACCGTATCGATAATAACCGCGAAATTCATACCTATGCCAGGGTTAAGAGTGCCGTGGCTACCATTCCATTTGCTAAGAACCATGAATTAAGTTATGGTAAAATGGCTTCTTGGATTAGTGAAGACTTAGCGCCGATTCTTACACCCATCTTGTATGTGTTGTTTGTGATATTCATTATCACCGCCGTTTCCAATGGAGCGAATATCACCGATGGTCTCGATGGATTAGCCACAGGTACGAGTGCGATAATTGGCATTTGTTTAGCCCTTTTTGCCTACGTGTCGGGGAATCTTTCCTTCGCGAATTACCTCAATATCATGCCTATTCCCCACCTCGATGAATTGTCGATATTTATTGGGGCCTTCGTGGGAGCCTGCATTGGCTTCTTATGGTATAACAGTTATCCCGCGCAAGTCTTTATGGGCGATACCGGCAGTTTAGCCTTGGGGGGCATTATTGCTTCCTTGGCCATCATCATTCGTAAAGAATTGTTGGTGCCTATTATTTGCGGAGTCTTCTTAATTGAAAACTTGAGTGTGATGATTCAAGTGGGGTATTTCAAATACACCAAGAAAAAGTATGGGGAAGGGCGTCGTGTATTCTTAATGTCGCCCCTGCACCATCATTATCAGAAATTAGGTTATCACGAAAGTAAAATTGCCACCCGCTTTTGGATCATTGGCATTTTATTGGCCGTGATGAGTATCGTAACCCTTAAACTTCAATAAACAGTATGAAGTACGAACTCATCATATTAGGAAGTGGCGAAAGCGGAACCGGTGCGGCCTTATTGGCCCACAAACTGGGTATTTCCGTCATGGTTAGCGACTTCGGATTAATTCCGGCCAAGTATAAATTGGAACTGGAACAAGCCGGTATTGCCTACGAGGAAGGGGGCCATAATGAAGCCCTCATTTTACAAGCGCAATACGTGGTGAAGAGTCCGGGTATACCCGAAAAAGCCCCCATTGTGAAAGCCTTGCGCCAAGCGGGTATCCTCATCATGAGTGAAATTGAATTTGGCTATCGCCACCGCAATGCCGGCAGTAAAATTTTGGCCATCACGGGAAGCAATGGTAAAACCACCACCACGTCCTTAACCTTCCATATTTTAAAAACAGCCGGTTACGATGTATCGGTAGTAGGGAATATTGGTAAGAGTTATGCCCGTCAATTGGCCGAAGCGCCAAGCGCTTGGTATGTCATGGAAATTAGCAGTTTCCAACTCGACGATACCCAAACCTTCCGCCCCGATATTGGCGTAATCATGAATATCACCCCCGATCACCTCGATCGCTATCAATACGATTTCAATTTATATGTACAAGCCAAATTCAATTTGGCCAAATATCAAACCCCTTCCGACGTGCTGATTCTTTGTAAAGATGATGCCGCCACGCAGACGTACCTGCAAACCCATTCAATTCCCTCGAAAATCCTCTATTTTACTATGAACGAAGCATTTAACACCGATGGCGCCTTTATGAACGAACAAGCGATGATTCTGCAAATGAACGGTGAACCTTATTCCATTTCTATCAACGAATTGGCCTTGAAAGGAAAACACAATCAGTACAATTCCATGGCTGCCGGTATTTCGGCCCGCGTGGCTGAAGTACGTAACGATTCAATTCGTGAATGTTTGCGCAATTTCAAAGCCATTGAACACCGCATGGAACATGTGGCTAGTATTCGTGGGGTTGAATTCATCAACGACAGTAAAGCCACCAATTTGAACAGCGTATGGTATGCCCTCGAAAGCATGACCAAGCCGGTGGTACTTATTTTAGGTGGTGTAGACAAAGGCAATAACTATACCGAAATTGAAGACTTGGTGCGTGAGAAAGTAAAAGCCATTGTATGCTTAGGCTTAGACAATACGCCCATTAAAAATGCCTTTGCGCGCATCGTGCCGGTTATTGAAACCGACAATACCAAGGCTTGTGTACAAGAAGCCTTTGCCTTAGCCCAACCCGGCGATTGTGTATTGCTTTCACCGGCTTGTGCCAGCTTCGATTTATTCAAGAACTACGAAGATCGTGGGGAACAATTTAAAAACGCCGTTCGTTCGCTCTAATTATGTTATTCCCTACAACGCCATCCGTTCAATCGCTGTTAAGCAGTACCCGAGGTGATCGCATCATTTGGGGCGTAGTTATTGTATTGGCCATGATCAGTATTATGGCCGTATACAGTTCTACCGGAACCTTGGCGTTGAAACTCGATAAATCGCATTACTCGTATTTGTTCAAACAAATTGGGGTATTGGGTGCCGGTTTATTCATCATGTATATTTTACATCGTCTCGATTATCGCATTTTCGCGCCCATCGGCACCTTTTTGTTCATGGTTAGTTTGCCACTCTTAGTAGTTACCCTGGTTTTTGGAACCACCTACAATGAAGGGTCTCGTTGGTTGATGATTCCCGGAACAGGCATGACCTTCCAAACCTCCGATTTAACCAAGTTGACGATGTTCGTTTATTTGTCGCGCCAATTATCCCTCATTCAAGATAACCTCGATAATCAAAAGTATATCTTCAAATGGGTGATTGGTCCGGTATTAGTGGCTTGTGGACTCATTGCTTTCGCGAATTTATCCACGGCTTTACTCTTGGGTTTATCGGCCTTCATTCTTTTTTTGATTGGTCGTATTCGCATGAAGCAATTGTTGTTGATGATGTTGGTTGGACTCGTTTTGTTTTCCGCCGTATGCACTGTTTCTTATTTCAATAAAGGCCGTGTATTCACGTGGGCCAAACGCGTTGAAACCTTTTTCTCGAAAGACAAAAAAGATGAACCCTTCCAAGTAACACAAGCCAAAGTGGCCATTGCCAAAGGTGGACTTTTAGGGAAAGGTCCGGGCAATAGCACCCAACGCAATTTCTTACCCCACCCATACTCCGATTTTATTTATGCCATCATTATAGAGGAATACGGCATATTAGGCGGATTGGTGGTGATGGGTTTGTATTTGCTTTTCTTGTGGCGAAGCATTCGTCTCTTCCAACGCTGTCCGTATGCTTTTGGGGCATTCTTGGCGGTTGGACTCAGTTTTACTTTAGTCATTCAGGCCTTTGTGAATATGGCCGTGAATGTGAATTTAATTCCCGTAACGGGCTTAACCTTACCCCTCATTAGTATGGGTGGGTCTTCCATCATCTTTACCAGTATCACCTTCGGTATCATTTTAAGTGTGAGCCGTTTTGTGGAAGAACTGGAAGGAAATCCTAACGAAAACCCGCAAAACGAAAACGCATGAGTTCGCTGAAAAACATACGCATGATTGTGGCCGGAGGCGGTACGGGTGGACATATCTTCCCGGCGGTTTCTATTGCCCATGCCTTGAAGCGTCGTTTTCCGCAAGCGCATATTTTGTTTGTGGGAGCCCAAGGTAAAATGGAAATGGAAAAAGTGCCGGCCGAAGGATTTAATATTATTGGCTTAGATATTGTCGGCTTCGATCGGGCTAACCTACTCAAGAATATTCAGTTGCCATGGAAGTTGTGGAAGAGCTTTCGCGAAGCCGGAAAAATTATCGATTCCTTTAAACCCGATGTGGTGGTGGGTGTAGGTGGTTATGCCAGTTTCCCAATGTTGTATAAAGCACAGGCGAAACAGATTCCAACCCTCATTCAAGAACAAAATTCATTTGCCGGAAAAAGCAATGTGATTTTAGGGAAGAAAGCCAAAGCCGTTTGTGTGGCCTGGCCCAATATGGAACGCTTCTTCCCGAAAGAACGCATCACTATAACCGGGAATCCCGTACGAAAATCGGTGGTGGAAACCTTAGTACCCAAAGCCGAGGCTGCTTCGTTTTTTAATTTGGATCCAAACAAGCCGATTGTATTTGCCTTCGGCGGAAGCTTGGGCGCGAAGAGCATCAACGAATGTTTGGCATCGCAATTCGATACCTTATTGAAGCATGATGTTCAATTGATTTGGCAAACCGGGAAACTGTTTTATAAACAAGCTTGCGAAGCCGTGAAAGGCCATGAAGACAACATTATAGTCTTCGATTTTATTCGCGACATGAACCAAGCCTACGGTGCCGCCGATGTGATGGTGTCGCGGGCCGGTGCTTCTTCTATATCGGAACTTTGCTTAATTGGGAAGCCGGTGATTTTTGTTCCTTTCCCTTTTGCCAGCGAAGACCATCAAACACACAATGCCCGTTCATTATCGGAACGTGGTGCCGCTGAACTTATTCCCAACGACGCCGTGGATGCCCAACTCATGCCGGCCTTGTTGAACTTATTACAAAACCCTGAACGTTGTGCGCAAATGAGCCATGCCATTCGCCAAGAAGGCATTGCCGACGCCGACGATCGAATTATACAAACCCTATTATCGATTTTACCCAACGCATGACCCTTAACACAGTAAATACGGTTTTCTTCATTGGCATTGGCGGTATCGGCATGAGCGGCTTGGCGCGCTTTTTCAAAGAACGCGGCGTGCAAGTGAGTGGTTACGATAAAACCGAAACACCCCTCACGCAAGCCTTGGTGCAAGAAGGTATTCCGGTGCATTATACCGACGACGTGGCCTTGCTGAACCAAGCCGCCGATTGGGTTATTTATACACCCGCAATTCCTGCCAATCATACCCAATTGAATTGGTATCAAGCGAAGGGATATACATTGTTGAAGCGCAGTGAAGTATTGGGTAAAATTTCGGAAAGTTTGCAAACCTTATGCGTTGCCGGCACCCATGGTAAAACCACGGTATCTACTTTACTGGCTCATATCCTTCGTCATACACAAGTGGGTTGCAATGCCTTCTTGGGCGGTATATCGGCCAACTACGGTGTGAACTATTGGAGCAGTCCAAACCCATTGGCTGTTATTGAAGCCGATGAATACGATCGAAGTTTCCTTCGTTTGTTTCCGAATAAAGCCATTGTAACTGCCATGGATCCCGACCATTTAGATATTTATGGTACGGCGGAAGATATGGAAAGCAGTTACCTCCAATTCATTGCGCAAGTGCAAGATACCTTGGTGTATAAGCATGGCTTAAAGCGTCGGTCCGATTTTAAAACGCCAAATACGTTTTCATACAGCATTCAAAACGATGCCGCCGATTATTATGCCGCGAATATTCGCATGCACTACGGCACGTATTCCTTCGATGTATTTTTTAGAAACGAATTATTGTCTCCCGTACAATTGAACATGGGTGGCATGCATAATGTAGAAAATACCATCGCGGCTATGGCCTTGTGTCACTGCCAAGGACTTGATATGTCCGCAGTAGCTGAAGCCGTGGCCGCTTTCAAAGGCGTGAAGCGTCGTTTCGAATACATCGTGAAAAACGATACGCAAATTTATATCGACGATTATGCGCATCACCCCGAAGAGTTGCGCATGTTATTGAGCAGTGCCAAAGCCTTGTTCCCGAATACACGCTTGTCGGTGGTTTTCCAACCGCACTTGTTTTCACGTACCCGCGATTTTGCCGATGGCTTCGCTGAAAGTCTCAGCCTGGCCGATGAGGTGATTTTATTGCCCATTTACCCGGCCCGCGAATTACCCATGGAAGGTGTAAGCAGCGAAATGATTATGCAAAAAATGAGCATCCCCAATAAACAAGTGCTTTCGAAAGAAGGTGTATTGCAATGGGTGAGTGCCGCACAACCTCGTTTGTTAATCACGGCCGGTGCCGGCGATATCGATACCTTAGTTAACCCTATTCAAACCCTTCTTTCGAACCAGGCATGAAAAAAGCGTTATACATAGGGCGAGTATTACTCTTCATGACGGCTATTCCCGTGATGATTGCGAGTGTGGTATGGGCGAATAAATTATCGCTTCGTTATACCTTGCAAGATCGGGTGTATACCAACCTGAGTAGTAAGTTGCGCTTTGTGGAATCGGGCGATTTAGATACCCTCTTAACGCACTATCAATTAACGGCGAAACAAACCCC
>JBPCSZ010000111.1:0-33298 GCA_051006655.1 Chitinophagaceae bacterium | reverse complement strand
GGCTTTCGAAAAATAGCTAAAAATGCCAATTTTTATCGGAAATAAAAAAGCTATGCATCTTCATCAAATCATTGGGCTTCGGTAAATAGAACCAAGCGGTTTAATTCTATTTGGCGGTTTAATTATGTTTTTATTTCTTCGATAAAAATCGTCATTTTCTTAACGCTATTTTTCTCGGGCCGAGCCGAGATTGTTGATGGTGTATTACCTGTTCGCTGTTCGCTGAAACTGTTTTCTGTTTTGATGTTGAAGAAAGAATTGGACGATGAAAAATAGCCCCGATTGGAGCAAGCTGCCGTGCAGCGCGGAAAGCGGGACGAGCGTTGAATATAGCGATACCGATGCGCTTCTAAAAAATTACAATTTCAAACTGCGTTTTACGTCGCGTTCAATGTCTTTGGCTTTGATGCTATCGCGTTTGTCGTAGGTTTTTTTACCGCGGGCCAAGGCGATTTCAATTTTCGCGTAACCGGCTTCGTTGATGAAGATGCGCAAAGGCACCAAGGTGAAACCTTTCTCTTTGATTTTGCTTTCTATTTTGCGCAGCTCGCGTTTGGTGAGTAGGAGTTTGCGGTCGCGAATGGGATCGTGATTGGCGGCGGTGCCATGCGAATATTCCGCAATGTGCAAGGATTTAATCCATAATTCACCATCAATAAAAAAGCAATAACTGTCGTTGAAACTCACACGCCCTTGCCGTATCGATTTGATTTCCGTGCCGGTTAATACCATCCCGGCCGTATAGCGTTGCTCTACGGCATAGTGATAGGTGGCTGAACGATTGGAAATCTCTTTCATGGATTGCGAAGGTAAACGAAAAAATAATGGTCGAAACGCTTAATACTTGCGTTTGAAATCGCCGCGTTTCCATGCTTTGAAGAATTCGGCCCAAGCCAGTGGACTAAACACGGTCATAGGTGGTTGTTGTCCGGCCCAATACGAACGTTGTACTTGCATGTTCTGATACACCTGTTGGTTTTCGCGACCATCGCGCGGCATCATGAAAGTTAACATGCGCATGGTTTGATACTCGGTGTTTTTACGCGCAGTTTCATATTTATCGTCGGGAATATCCCAAGTACGAAAAGCCCGCTCGAATTCTTCGGCACTGAGTTGTGGACGAATAATGGTGGTGGCTAAGTAAAACGTGTCTTGCGACATGAGTTGAATCACCGACAATCGGTTGCTGGGCACTTCGTTCGGAACGATATAGCGTTTTTTACGAAAACCCACACAGGTGAAATCGAGGGTATCGCCTTTTTCGGCTACCATCGAAAAGACCCCGCGCTCGCTACTCATGGTGCCTTGGTTTTTATTAATCACCGAAATGGTAACATAAGGCAGGTAGCGAAGGCTGTCTGAACTCATAATAACGCCCGTAAGCTCCACCAACTTATCGTTGTTGAATTGGGCTCGTAGCATGCCGGGACATAGAAAAAATATACCGAGTATCAATAAAAGGCGTAATCGCGTCACCTCTCAAAGGTACTAAGTCAACTTGATTGTGGGTATTGTAGTGTATTTTTGTGCCACATTTAACAATAGATTAGAATGATTACACACGAGAAGGTAATGGCCGCCCTGAGCCAAGTGCAAGAACCCGATTTAGGGAAAGACTTGGTGACCTTGAACATGGTGAAGGATGTAGTGATAGACGGGAAAAACGTTTCGTTTACGGTGGTGCTCACCACCCCGGCTTGTCCGCTGAAAGATATGATACGCGGGGCTTGTGAGAATGCCGTGAAATTATTGGTCGATAAAGAAGCGCAAGTAACGGTGAACTTTACCGCCAATGTGGTGAGCAACCGCAAAGACGCGAAGATGATTTTGCCCGGTGTGAAAAATATTATTGCCGTGGGTTCCGGCAAAGGCGGTGTAGGAAAATCGACCGTATCGGTGAACTTGGCTTTGGCTCTTGCCCGCGATGGCGCCAAGGTGGGTATTATGGATGCCGATATTTATGGTCCTTCCCTGCCCTTGATGTTGGGCATTAAAGGCGAACGCCCTATGATGCAAGAAGTAGACGGCAAAGGCATGATTGTGCCCATCGATGTGATGGGCATTAAAGCCATGAGCATTGGTTTACTCATCGACGATCGTCAAGCCGTGGTTTGGCGTGGACCAATGGCCAGCAGTGCCTTGAAACAATTTGTAACAGATGTACTTTGGGGCGAACTCGATTATTTAATCATCGATTTACCTCCGGGCACCGGCGATATTCATTTAACCATGGTGCAAACCATTCCGGTAACCGGCGCGGTAATTGTTACTACCCCACAAGAAGTGGCCTTGATTGATGCTAAGAAAGCCGTGATGATGTTCGACGGTCCACAAATTAAAGTGCCTGTATTGGGTGTGGTTGAAAACATGGCTTACTTCACACCGGCCGAATTGCCCGAGAATAAATATTATTTGTTCGGACAAGGCGGTGGAAAGCGTTTGGCCGATTTGTTTGAATTGAATTTCTTAGGACAAGTCCCCATCACCATGAGTATTCGCGAAGGGGGCGATGAAGGTAAACCCGCTATTTTACATGGCGATGCCATTGCACGCGCCGCGTTCGATGATGTGGCCCGTCAAGTGGCTCGTGCCGTGTCTATTCGGAATGCCTCGATGGGCGCTACCAAAATAGTTGAAACGCAACTGTAGAAAATGCTCTCAATATGGGAACGCAATAGCCTGATTCAGTACGATTATATCATCGTGGGTTCGGGCATTGTGGGCTTGTGCACGGCGCATTATGTAAAGCAACAATTTCCTTCGGCCCGCGTGGCCGTATTGGAACGCGGTTTATTGCCTTCGGGCGCCAGCACACGCAATGCGGGTTTTGCTTGCATGGGTTCGCTCAGCGAATTGGTGGAACACGCCAACGAAGAAGGCATGGCCGCAATGGCCACCTTGTTTGAACAGCGGTATTGTGGACTCCAACGTTTATTGTCTATTATACCGCCCCAACATTGCGGCTATCAACAAGCGGGGAGTCACGAATTATTATTTCGCGAACACCTTGGTGTATTGAACCACCTCGATGCGTTCAATGAAAAACTAAAACCTATTCTTGGGAAAGCGCCCTTCGAAGTAGCCAGCTCGCGATTACGTAATATGGGTTTTGCGCAAGTGGAAGCACTCATTGAAAACACCGGCGAAGCCGAACTCGATTCGGGATTATTATTGCGCTCGCTGATTACTTTAGTGCAACAACAAGGCGTGGATATTAAAACGGGTTGTACCGTGATGCAGTTCGAAGAAAAGGCCTCGGGTGTTGATGTGGTGTGTAAAGCCGGTGAATTGGAGGCCATCACCTTTCACGCCCGCAAATTATTGTTGTGCACCAATGCCTTCACAAAACAATTATTGCCTGAAGCCGATGTGGTTCCGGGGCGCGGACAAGTGCTGGTAACACAGCCCATTCCGAACCTGCCCTTTCAAGGTATTTTTCATTTTGAGGCGGGCTATTATTATTTCCGCGAGTACCAAGGTCGCGTATTGTTTGGCGGTGGCCGGCAACTCGATAAAGCCGGTGAAACCACCACAGACATGGCCTTACACGAAAGCATTCAAGCCGATTTACAGCATAAATTATACACCATTATTTTACCCGGCGTTGATGTTGATATCGACCTGCGTTGGTCGGGCATCATGGCTTTTGGTGCTGAAAAAAAACCCATGGTACAAGCGCTGAGTGAACACATTTTTGTGGGCGCGCGCCTCAGTGGTATGGGCGTGGCCTTGGGCAGTGAAGTGGCTTGGCAACTCAGTCAAATGATTCGAGACTAATTTTTTCTTGGGGCTGTCATCGGTCAATAGCCTTCGGCCTCAGCTGTTATCCGTCCTTTCCGGGGTCCGCTACGCTCCCGTGCGCCGCTTCGCTATGCACCAAGCCCTCCAAGCACGGCAGCCCTTCATCGCAGGAACATGATTCAGCTTTCTTTGTCTTCTATGGATGAAAATAATCGTACACCAATTTGGCTTTCGCCGGACCTAATACATCGCTGAGTTTTTCCATATCAGCTTCTTTCACTTTCTTCACCGAACGGAATTTTTTCAATAAATCGGCGGCTGTTTTTTCGCCAATGCCCGGTATAACTTCCAATTCATTTTTAATGGTGCCTTCACTGCGTGTTTTCCGATGGAACGTAATCCCAAAGCGATGCACTTCATCGCGTATGCGTTTAATGAGGTTTAGGGCATTGCTCTGAAACGGCAATTGAATGGATTCACTATCGCCCGGGAAAAATATTTCTTCCACTTGCTTGGCGAGTCCAACCACTTGTACTTTACCCATCAAGTTCAATTCATTCAAGGCTTCAATGGCCGAACTCAATTGTCCTTTACCCCCATCAATAATAATCAGATTCGGCAAGGGTTTGTTTTCTTCCAATACACGTTTATACCGGCGATACACAATTTCCTTCATGCTGGCAAAATCGTTGATGCCTTGTACGGTTTTAATATGAAAATGGCGGAACTCCGATTTGAAGGGCAATCCATTTTTAAAACATACCATGGCCGCTACGGGATAACTGCCTTGAAAGTTCGAGTTATCGAAACACTCAATATGCAAAGGCAATTCTTTTAAGTGTAACCCTTGTTGAATTTCTAATAAGGTATTGCTGCGGTATTCATCGCTTTCCTCCACCAAGTTCAAGGCTTTTTTACGGCGTTGTTCCATCACAAAATACTGGGCATTTTGCAAGGCCATATCCAAGAGTTTCTTTTTATCGCCGGCTTGTGGCACCGTGATTTTTAATTCCTCATCCATCAGCAAGGGAAAGGGGGCTACCAATTCATTCGCTTGACTCCGAAAGCGTTCCCGCAATTGTTGTACCACAATGGCTAAAATTTCATCATCGCTTTCTTGCAACTTTTTACGCACCGTGGCAGTATGCGTTTGTATTACAGCACCTTGCACCACTTGCAGGTAATTCACATAGGCGTTTTCGTCGTTGCTCATAATGGCGCAAACATCCACATCGTTCATGTTGGTATTCACCACCACCGAACGCCGTTGGTATTGACCAATGTATTCAATTTTCTTTTTAACCGCTTCGGCCTTTTCAAATTCATAGGCTTCGGCGTAAGCCAACATATCTTTTTTTAAGTGTTGAATGACGGCACCAAATTTTCCTTTTAAAATTTCTCGTATCTCTTGAATTTGTTCATTGTATTCGGCTTCGCTTTGCCAACCCACACAAGGGGCTTTGCATTTGCCAATATGGTATTCCAAACAAGGTTTCGGAAATTTATTCCCTTGAATATTTTTTTGTGTCAGCGCAAGTGAACAGGTTCGTAAGGGAATGGTTTCCCGAATAAATTCCAACAAGGAACGCACTTGATCGATGGAGGTGTATGGACCTAAATATTCCGAACCATCGCGAATGTAACGACGGGTTAAAAACACACGTGGAAAAGGTTCTTTCTTAATAACGATGTAGGGATAGGTTTTATCGTCTTTGAGTTCAATATTGTATTTCGGTTGGAAATGTTTAATTAATGAATTTTCCAACAAGAAGGCGTCTTGTTCGTTGTTCGTGATGGTAAATTCAATGCGCCGAATTTCTTCCACCAAACGTACCGTTTTATAATAATCGTGGTGCTTCGCAAAATAAGACGTGATGCGTTTGCGCAAGTGCTTGGCTTTGCCCACGTAAATTATTTTATCGCTCGCATCGAAGTATTTGTAAACACCGGGCAAGCTCGGCAAGGAGGGGGCAATATCGTCGAATTCGGATTTTGTCACGCGGTAAAATTAAACCAAACGCCTTATTCGCTCACCGGTTCAGGCACCGCTGAACCATTTAAAAATTGAACCCCTATAATTTCTTTCTTTTCCTTACTCCCAAACCGCTTTTCTGTTTTTTGAATTTGCATGCTCTTGCCACAAGCATACAATAATTTATAATTTCGTTGTTGGAAGACCCCTTGCTCCTCGCATTCAAAATACATGGAGTACACTTTATTGCTGGGCCATTGCGCTTGAATGGTGGCTTTTTGGGTGAACAATTTTTCGTTCAAAGCTTGGTAAAATAAACTCATGCGCTGGTTGAGTGTATCGTGCAATACTTGAATGCGGTATTGTTTATCGTTCTTTTCGTTGAAGAAGCCGGCCTCACGAAACGGAGTTTCCAATTCGGCCCAAGGCATTTCGTTGGCTTTGAGGTATTGCGTATCGCGCTTTTCGCCGCTTTGACGAACTATGCGAAAGGTATTGGGTAATTTTTTGTAGCCATTCAAATATTGTTCCAACAACATCTCGGTGTCCGGATAATTCAAATACGAATCGCCATCGTACGATTTATTCGAACAGGCACTGAACCCAATTAAAAAGCAAGCCAATATAGCCAAGCGCCATTGCATCATTTTACTTTGTATTTTTCTTTTTGTAAAAATTGCATCACCTTCAGTTTGCAATCGCCTTGAATGATAATTAAACCGTCTTTCACGGAACCACCCGTGCCGCAATAGTTTTTTAACTTTTTGCCCAAGCTTTCTAAATCACTTTCTTTACCAATAAAGCCTTGCACCAGGGTTACAATTTTCCCGGCCCGTTGTTTACTGTCTAAACTCACCCGCAAATTTTGTTTTTCGGGGGCCAAGGTTTCCATGGCTTCTTCCGCTTCTTGTTGAAGGGCTTCGCTGTGGGTGGAGTAAACAAGTCCACCGGTAAAACGGACATTTTTTTTAGACATACTACAATTGCGTTTGGCCTTTTGGAACTACTAAGTTCAAGGCTTTCGGGTGAACAAAGATATGATATTCCGCCGCGCTGTTTCGGGCATCGCCATCGGTTTGTAAATGGAGGGTTTGTGGTCCGCTAACAGTAATGCTATTAGCCCGATGATGTTCGCACAAGGCATTTTTATCCCATTGTTTGAACCAAGCATCTTTCATTAAACCAATTGATTTATACCAAGGAAAAGGTTTCACAACAAGAATATCGAGCAAACCATCTTGCATGCCGGCTTGTGGCGCAATGGTAAAGCCATAACCAAATTCACGGCCATTGGCAATGTTCAACATAAAGGCTTTTCGTTCTAAGGTTTCACCATTCAATGTAATTTGAAAGGTATTGACGGGGTATTTAAAGTAGCCTTTTAAACAGGCTTTAATATACATGGGTAAGCCACGATTCTTTTCGTGTTTAATTTGTTGGGTTATATAGGCATCGAAACCAAAACCACAATTGCTCACAAAAAAATAATCGTTCGCTTGGGCTAGGTCTACCGCTTGTATTTCACCTTGCACCAACAACTGCATGGCCAAATTGATGTTCAAGGGAACTCCCGCGTGTCGGGCCAAACCATTGCCTGAACCCATTGGAATAATGCCCAAAGGAATACCGCTCAAACCAATGGCTTGTACCACTTCATTCACGGTGCCATCGCCCCCCACGGCTATAATGGCTTGTGCATTTTTTTGAACGGCTTCGCGGGCCAATACTTCGGCGTGCCCTGCATATTCGGTGCGATGCACTTCGTGTTTTTGATCGGCAATATGCGTCAACAAAGCGCGTGTGAATTGCGCTTGTTGGCTGGATTTACTCCGACTATTGACGATAAAAAATAAACCACTCATTTAACGCATGGCTTTTAAACTCAAGTCCATACTCACCGCATGATGAATAATAGCACCACACGAAACAAAGTCGACCCCTGTTTCGGCATATTCAGCAATGGTATCGAGGTTGATGCCGCCACTGGCTTCGGTTTCCATTTTTTTGTTCACCATCTGAACCCCGGTACGAATATCGGCCGGCGAAAAATTATCGAACATAATACGGTCTACCCCACCATGTTGCAATACACGCTCCACATCATTCAAACTGCGGGTTTCAACTTCAATGGGTAAGTTTAATTTTTTCTCACTTAAGTAAGCCCGCGTTTGGTCGATGGCTTTTTCAATGCCACCACAATAATCAATATGATTGTCTTTCAACATCACCATATCGTATAATCCCATGCGGTGATTATGACCACCCCCTAATACCACCGCCCGTTTTTCGAACCAGCGAAAGTTGGGTGTTGTTTTACGGGTATCGAGTAAGCGACATTCGGTGTGTTTGATTTTTTCTACGTATTGTGCCGTTAACGAAGCAATGCCACTCATGCGTTGCATGATATTCAATAACAAGCGTTCGCCTTGTAAAATGGTATGCACACGGGCTTCTAGTTCAAAGGCTTTTTCGCCAATTTGTACCCGATCGCCATCTTGTTTGTACCACGTAAAGCGGGCTTCGGGTTCTAATAAATGAATGATATTGCAGGCTATATCGAGTCCGGCAATTATACCTTCTTCTTTAATTTTCAAAACGGCTTTGCCTTGTTCGTTGGGTGGAATACAGGCCAAGGTGGAATGATCGCCATCGCGAATATCTTCTTCTAAAGCCGCTTTTAAAAACGTAAGGGTGTTTGGAATAATCATAATGTATATCAGTTCGTTGAAACAAGTTCAACTGCAAAGATTGCACTAATTTTGCAGGTATGCCAAAAAAGAGTATGCTCATTATTATGGATGGTTGGGGACATGGACAAGTGCCTGCTTCCGATGCCATCCGCCACGCGAATACACCGAATGTTTCGTCGTATTATCATCAATATCCGAACAGCGAATTAATTACCTGCGGCGAAGCGGTGGGTTTACCTGAAGGACAAATGGGAAACAGTGAAGTGGGTCACCTGAATATTGGGGCCGGCCGTATTGTGTACCAAGAATTACAACGCATTAATGTGGCTATTCGTTCGGGCGAAATGGCGAGTAATACCACCTTTCAAGCCATGCTCGATTATGCCAAAACTCATGCTAAGCCCTTGCATTTATTGGGCCTTGTAAGCGATGGTGGCGTGCATGCGCATATTGAACACCTCAAAGCCATTTGCGATTTGTGTATGCAAGCGCAATTACCGGCGGTGTATATTCATGTAATTACCGATGGACGCGATACCGACCCCAAAAGTGGTTTAGGTTTTTTACGCGAACTCGAAGCCCATATTGCCGGTACCGTATGTAAAGTGGCCACGGTTTGTGGTCGTTTCTACGCCATGGATCGCGATAAACGTTGGGAGCGCGTGAAAGTAGCTTACGATGCCTTCGTGCATGCGCAAGGCGAACATACCCAAGATGCTTCGGCAAGTTTGGCCATGGCCTACGAAAACGGCATCACCGATGAATTTCTAAAACCTTTAATTGTATGCAATGCCGATGGTCAAGCGGTGGCCAGTATACAAGAAAAGGATGCCGTATTTTGTTTTAATTTCCGTACCGATCGTTGTCGCGAAATTACCCAAGTGCTTACGCAAGAAGCTTTCCATGAACAAAACATGCATCCGCTGAACTTGCATTATGTTACCATGACGGAGTACGATAAAACCTTCAAGGATGTGCAAGTATTATTCCGCAACGACGATTTACGCATGACCTTGGGCGAAGTATTGGAACAAGCCGGCCGCACTCAAATTCGTATTGCGGAAACTGAAAAATACCCGCACGTTACCTTCTTCTTTAGCGGTGGACGTGAAAAAGAATTTACCGGAGAACGTCGTATTATGTTGGCTTCGCCGAAGGACGTACCCACCTACGATTTGAAACCCGAAATGAGTGCCTTTGGTATTACCGAAGCCATTATTCCTGAAATACAACAACAAAGTGCCGACTTTATTTGTTTGAATTTTGCCAATGCCGATATGGTTGGACATACCGGTGTTTGGGAAGCCGCCATCAAAGCCGCCGAAACCGTAGATACTTGTGTGGGCCGTATTGTGGAAGAAGCCTTGAAGCAAGATTATACCGTGTTCCTCACTGCCGATCATGGCAACAGCGATTTTTTAGTGAACGAGGACGGAACACCCAATACCGCACATACTTTAAACCCTGTCCCCTTCTTTATTATTTCGAACGATTATAAAGGAATAGTACGTTCCGGTAAACTTGGCGATATTGCCCCCACCATTTTACACTGCATGGGAATCGGTATTCCGAACGAAATGAGCGGTGAGGTATTGATGGATTAAGGCAGTTTCCCTGTAGTTTTGTTGGCGTTGAAACGGATTGGATTTTTAATAGCCCTTGGCATACTTTCGGCTTGTTGTTTGTTTTTGCAAACAGCATCTGTGTATCGTGCCTTTGAATTACTTCGCCATAAAGCCCATATTCGGACTGTTTTGCAAGAACAAGAAAGCGATACGACCTTAACCTTTTCTATCCACGAATGGGAATTACTCAAACACCCCGAACCCCATGAAATTGAAATTCAAGGCAAACGCTTCGATATAAAATCCATTCATCGAGAAGGTGATTTAATTCGTGTGGAAGGATTTTTCGATCATTGGGAAACGGCTTGGTATAAGCGCAGTATGCGCGAAGAACCGCAAGGTATGCATCCGGTTTGGTTGGCTTTCTTTTATATAGAAATTCCTTCATCGCCTTCCATTCCTGATTATTATAGAACATGGCCTAAAAAAACTTACCCGCTTTATACCATCAATTTATGCTCGGCACCGGAGCATCAGGGTTTGATTCCTCCCGAATATTTGGATATGTAATTTTTACGTTTTTCATTTTACGCTATACGTGGCGTAAATATCCTTTTATTCAATTCATTCAAATTATAGTATGAAAAAAATCCTCTTGCTCATAATGAGCTTGGGGGCTTTTGGGCAAACCCATGCCCAAGTAGTCCTTCGCGATTCTATGTCCAATATATCCTTAAACCAAGTGATTATTTCGGGCAATAAATTCGCAGAAAAAAAGAAAAACATTGTTCAAAAAGTAGATGTGTTCAGCGATAAATCAATTCGCGAAGCCAATGCTTCTAACATGGCTGATTTTTTACAACAAACCGGACAAGTATTTGTTCAAAAAAGTCAGCAGGGCGGTGGAAGTCCCGTAATACGTGGCTTTGAAGCCAGTCGCATTCAATTGTCCATCGATGGGGTTCGCCACAACAATGCCATTACTCGTGCCGGCCACTTACAAAATAGCATCAGCTTCGATCAATCAAGTCTCGATCGAATTGAAGTACTCAATGGTCCTTCGTCTACCATTCACGGAAGTGATGCTTTGGGTGGTGTGATTGCTATTAAAACCAAAGACCCGATTTTTGGGAACAATGCGCGAACTAAAATTACCTCGGTGAATGGCTTGATGCGTTATGCTACCGCCAATCAAGAAAAAACCGTGAGTGCGGGTGTACATATCGGCAATCGTCGTTTCGCTTCTTACACGCAAGTCAGTTTTTCCGATTTCGACGATTTACGTCAAGGAAAAAATGGTTCCGATTCGAACTTGTTATTATGGAAACGCTTCACTTATGTCGATCGCATCAACGGAAAAGATTCGGTGGTGAAGAATGCGAATCCATTGATTCAAAAATACTCCGGCTATTCGCAAGTAGATGTGTTGCAAAAATTGCAATGGAGAAGACAAGGTGGTTCCAAGCATGGCTTGAATTTACAATATTCACAATCGTCGAATATTCCACGTTACGATCGTTTGTCGGAACAAAAATCGGGCGTCCCCAGTTTTGCTGAATGGTATTATGGTCCGCAAAAACGTTCATTGGCCGCTTATACCTTCGAGAAGAATAATTTGACGGGTTTCTTTCAAGAAGTAAGTATCAATGTCAATCATCAGTTCTGGCAAGAGAGTCGGTTTAGTCGCAAATTCAAATCGGATGTATTGTCGGCACGCACCGAAAATATTCATGTAGGGGGTTATAGTGTGGCCTTTCGTAAAAAACAAAAACAACATGAATTAACCGTGGGAAGCGATGGTCAATTTAATTTCTTGCAATCGGAAGCACAAGGACAAAACTTGCTCACACAAGCCGTTACGCCCATCGATACGCGTTATCCCGATGGCGTAAATCGGATGCAATTATTGGCCTTATTTGCCCAACATATTTGGAAGTGTTCCAATTCCCGTTGGGTGGTGAACGATGGCTTGCGTTGGAGTTACAATCGTTTGCACAGCACCTTGGTTGATACTGCCATTCAGTTTCGTTTGCCCTTTACTACCTTGAATCAACGCAATGCGGCCTTAACGGGAAATATGGGGGTAGCCTTTACACCCAACCAACATTGGCAATACAGCGCCAACTATTCATCGGGTTTTCGTGCACCGAATTTCGACGATATGACCAAGGTGTTTGAATCGGTAGCCGGTCAACGTTTGGTGGTTCCCAATACTCGTTTAAAACCTGAATTTAGTCACAACATGGAATTGGGCATTCGTCATTCAGGCACCAAATACTGGCTTCAAGGTTATGCCTATTATACCTTGTTGCGGAACTATATTGTGAGCGATCGGTTTACCTATCAAGGACAAGATTCAGTATTATACGATGGTACTTTAACACCCGTCTATGCCAGTCAAAATAAAGCCAAGGCCTTTTTGTATGGTGCCGGAATTCAATTCAATACCAATTACTTGTTTGGGAAGTTTATTAGTTTAAACGGTAATGTACAATATACCCGTGGCCGAATTCGTCAGGACAATGACTTGATGCCGCTCGATCATATTCCGCCTATCACAGGGCGTTTTGCCTTGCGTTATGACAGGAATAAAATCATGGGCGAATGCTTCACCTTGTTCAACGGCAATAAACCTTTATCGGAATATAATATGGGTGGTGAAGACAATTTAGTTTACGCTACACCCACAGGCACGCCGGCATGGTATACCCTGAATGTGCGTATGGCTTATTCGCTCACCGAACGCTTTACGGTACAAGGCGCTATTGAAAATATATTAGACCGTAATTATCGAGCTTTCGCGTCGGGCTTTAGTGCCCCAGGCCGAAACGTAATTATTGCCTTGCGTTACCGCTATTAGTTTTTTGTTTTATTTAATGGCAGGAAGGTCGCTTGGCCTTCCTGCTTTTTTTTACCTTTACGCCGTGAAGAAATTTTGGATATTATTCGTTTTGGTTTTGGGTTTTGTTCGCCCGGCATTCAGCGATAGCCTTGATATAAAAATTGGACAAATGTTGTTGGTGGGTATGCAAGGACATACCTACCACGAACAGCTGTCCATTTTACCTGCCATTCAAAAAGGATTAGTAGGTGGCATTTTATTTTTTGAATATAATTTATCGCCGGCCGAAACGCGCGAACGATTAACGAATCTTACCACGCAATTGCAAAACAAATCGTTGTTGGGCGAAGCGCACTTGCCATTGTTTTTAGCCATCGATCAAGAGGGTGGACAAGTGAACCGGATGAAACCCAAGTATGGTTTTCCCGCCATGCCGTCGGCGAAAGTATTGGGCGAGGCCACACACGATAGCATCATTGTTCAGGCCGCACAAACCATGGCCGCTACCTTATCGGCTTGCGGTATCAATTTAAACTTCGCACCCGTGGCCGATGTACATAATGATTTATGTCCTGTACTAGGCAACCGCCAACGTTGTTTTTCCAAACAAGCGGAACGCGTTACTTATTGCGATTCAATTTTAATGGAGATACACAACTCCTTAAACATCCTCACGGCCATGAAACATTTTCCGGGCCATGGCAATAGCCGCAGTGATTCGCATTTGGGACTCACCGACATTACCTTGTATTGGAAACCCAACGAATTAATTCCCTACGAACGACTCATTGCGGCCAATAAAGTGTCCATGATTATGTCGGGACATTTAGTTCACAAAAAGCTCGATGAGCAAGGCTTACCGGCCACCTTATCGAAAAAAATATTGAGCGACAAATTGCGGGGCGAATTACAATTCAAGGGTGTGATTGTGAGCGACGATATGCAAATGCATGCCATTAGCAGTCTGTACACCTTAGAAGAAAGTTTGTATTTAGGACTCACCGCCGGCATCGATGTGTTTATATTCAGCAACAACATACCCGGCGCCACAGCGTACGCCCCCGAGAATGTTCACGCCACCATTCGCCGTTTAGTGGAAGCCGGACGAATTAGTCCAGAACGCATCAACGAAAGTTACCAACGCATTGTAGCGTTGAAGCGCGGAATAAAAATAAAGGAAAGCGAGTAACGAAGCGAAAGCGAGGGTATTGGGGGCTATCATCTACGAATAGCCTACGCTTCCGCTTGCGCTCTCGCTTCGGCATCAGCCACTATCCGTCCCTTCCGGGGTCCGCTTCGCTACCGTGCGCCGCTTCGCTTTGCACCAAGCCCTCCAGGCACGGCAGCCCTTCAGCGGTTGAACATGATTCAGCTTTTTTCTCCGCATCGTTAACTGCCAATATGTTTTACATCAACAACATGTTTACCTGGAGGAACGTTGCGTAGAAGGAAGGTTCGGGATTACAAATCCCGAACAGCCACCTCCGTTATGTTTTGATAATTGATGATGTGTTATAATCATATCATCTTTCTATCCTATGCATCCTAATTCAGACAAATAAACAGCCACCTCCGTTGCGTTTTGATAAATGATAATGCGTTATGTTCTTATAATTCTTTAATCCTACGAATCCTAGTTCAGACAAATGCAACCCCTCGCTTCCGCTTTCCCGCACTGTTACTCCAAAATCGGGTGGCGTTCAAAGGGTTTTGTTCGATCGAATAAATAGCGGTAGGTGGCAAAGTGGCGGACTTCCGTGGCACCGAGTCCCTTGGCGAGGTTCATCATTTTTGGATTGAAATCGCCAATCCATTGCATTTCGAATTTTTCGTACCGTGGGTTTGGGTGCAAGGTTTTATGGCACTCGCCAATCATATAGGCATCGGTGCCGCGCCCTTGCCATTCGGGCACTACGCCGTACACCACGCCCACAAAACGAGTGCATTCGCCTTTAAAGCGGAGGTATAAAAATTTCAGTTTTTCGAGCCAACCGAAACGCCCGTTGAAGTGGCGGAAATACTGATTCAAATCGGGTAGGTTCAACCACATGGCAATGGGTTCGTTTTTGTAATATACAAACCAAGCAATGTCTTCGTCGAGAATGGGTTTCATTTGCGCGAAGATGTTGCGGGCCATGGCCGGTTCCATTTGTTTATCGCCCGGATGCGCCGTCCAAGCTTTATTGTAAATGGTGCAGAACGCATCGGCAAAGCGATTGAGTTCGTTCTTTTTTACTTTCACCGCTTCGAAATCGGGCTTGTTGGCGTAAATGTTATACACCCGCATGTGCTTCTCGTTCAAGGGTTTATTCACCTCCATGCCGTAGCAATATTGGTTGAAATAAAGTTGAAAGCCATACGACTCGAAGAATTCGCGGTAGTAAGGTGGATTGTAATTCATGCCATACAAAGGCTGAATGAATCCGTTGAGAAGGAGTCCCCACCACTTATCGCGTTCGCCAAAATTAATGGGTCCGTCCATGGCTTCCATGCCACGAATTTGCAACCAAGCTTTGGCTTCATCGAACATGGCGTGGGCTATTGCTTTATTCGGAATACACTCGAAAAAACCAATACCGCCGGTGGCTTGTTCTTGCGCGTATTTGGGTGTATGAAAAACGGCTAAGCGACCTATATACGCATTGTGTTCGTCGATGAACAACCAACGTTCACATTCACCGTCTTGAAAGAATTTATTTTGTTTCGGATCAAAAACAGCTTCAATGTCTTTATCTAATGGACGAATATATTCGGGGTCGTCGCGGTAAATACGCGCGGGCATTTCCCGAAAGGCTTTGGCAAGTGCGGGGGTGGTGACCCTGATTTTTTTCATGATGAACAAAGATAAGTCCATTTGGCATGTAAGCAAGAAAGGCGTTGCGGTATGGGGCTTTCGTGTATATTTGAACACTAATTTTCGCCGAAGTATGTCTGCTAATATTGTACCGCGCTTTAAACGTCAATTGAAAAAGGAACGCCCCAACTTGCGTCGTTTTTTAAAGAAATTCGATACTCAATTTGTGCGCAATATCAATGCCTTGGTGCAAGAAGCCGATGCGGCAACTTGGCAAGAAACCGATTGTTTGGCTTGTGCAAATTGTTGTAAAGTAATGACGCCTACCTTTCGGAAAGCCGATATTGCCAAGGCTTCGGCGTTTTTGAACATGACGCCCAAAGAGTTTTATACGCGTTGGTTGAAGAAAGACCCTGCCACCGGCGATCATGTGAATCAAAAACAACCATGTCAGTTTTTAGATTTGAAAACGAACATGTGTTCCATTTACGAAGTGCGTCCTTTAGATTGTGCTCAGTTCCCGCATTTCAAGCGCAAGCCCTTTGGCGATTATAATCATGTGCATGAACAAAACATCGATTATTGTCCGGCTACGTTTACTTTCATTAGCAAACTCAAAGCCCGTATTGAAGCCGATTACCGTTGGTAATTGAGCAAATCGTGCAAGTGTTTCGATACTTGCTTGGCGTGGGTGTAAACCATGAAGTGACTGCCTCCGCGAATGACGATATCGGGTTTAGCATATTCAATGGGAAATACGCGATCGGCACTGCCATGAATTTGAATTACGTTCGTGGGCTTTTCGTTTTGCCCCCAATTTAAAATGCTATTGAGCGACCAAGTGAGGTAATTATCGCTCATGGCGGCGAAGTGTTCTTTCAAGTAAAGGGCGAGGGGCGTATTTTTTTGTCCAAACAAACTATCAATAAACCACTGGTTTTGTTTGAGTTGTTTGGCTAACGCTGTTTGATGCAAACCGGTTTTTCCGGCCAAGCGAAAATACCAAGGTAATTGTGCGGCATCGGCAATGCTGGAAAGCAGGATGGTTTTTTCGGGTTTCAGCCATTGCAGGAGTTCCACGCTAATAATTCCCCCGAAGGAGAGTCCAACCAAAACAAAGGGTTCATGGGTAATAATGGGTTCGGCGAGGCGTTGGGCGTATTGGCTCAAACTTTCTTTGGGTAAGGGTTCTAGCCAAGGCAAATAAACCACATGGGTGGATTCGGGCCAGGTGAGGCGTTCGAAGGCGCGGTGATCGGCGCCTAATCCACTAATGCAATAAACGGTCATACGCTTAAATTAAATGAGTTCAACCAAAATGGAAGCGGCTTCGTTTTTGCGCAAGCTGAGTTGGTAGCCGGCTACGTTCACGGCAATGGGGTCGCCGAGGGGTGCGCTGAGTTCAATGGAAATTTCTTCGTCGGGAATACAGCCCATTTCGAGGAGTTTCACATAAAGTTCGGTTTCGCCAAAGCTGCGAATGATGGCTTTTTGGCGAAAAGGCAATTCGGTGAGCTTGATGATGGATTGTCCGGAAGTATTCATCGGCTTGGCGTTCATTAATTTGATGCAAAAGTACACAAATAAACGCCGAATGGTCCTTTTATAAATCATACCTTTGCTTGTTCATGAAATTACTCATACAGTATTTATCGCGATATAAAGCCCTCGTTTTCTTGTCGTTCATTTTAGCCGGCTTAAACACAGGGTTTTCGTTGTGCGACCCCATTTTATTCGGGAAACTGATTGATTATGTAAAGCATGTATTTGAAACCACGGCGGTGAAAGAATCCGTGAACGGGGTTGAGAAAATTATTCGGTATAATTTTTCGGAATCGGAATTTGTGGGGCATTTGCTCATGATTATTGGGGGCATGATTGGCGTGGCCATGTTGTCGCGTATTGCGAAGGCCTTTCAAGATTATACCGTGAATACGGTTATTCAACGTTTCGGGGCCGATGTGTACACCGATGGTTTGAAGCGGGCTTTGCAATTGCCGTATCAACGTTTTGAAGATCAGCGCAGTGGCGAAACCTTGGCTGTATTGGAGAAGGTGCGCATTGACAGTGAAAAGTTTATTTCCTTGTTCATCAATGTGATGTTCGGGGTTATTGTGAGTGTGGTGTTTGTGATGATTTATTCCATTTCGACTTATCCGAAATTGGTATTAATTTATATTATCGGGGCTATTGTTTTATCGGTATTGATGAGTGCCTTGAGCAAGAAATTGAAGTTCATTCAAAAAACCATTGTGCGCGAAACCACCGCTTTGGCGGGGGCTACCACGGAATCGTTGCGGAATATTGAATTGATTCGGAGTTTAGGATTAACGGCGCAGGAAATTCGTCGTTTGAATATTACCACCAAGAAGATTCTTCAATTGGAATTAAAGAAAGTGAAAAGTATACGGGCCTTGAGTTTTGTGCAAGGCACGGTGGTGAATTTTTTACGTCAAAGTATTTTGTTTACCCTTACTTATTTGGCGTTTCATGCGGTGTTGAGTATGGGACAAATTATTACCCTGCAATTTTTCTCTTTTTTCATATTTGGTCCATTACAAGAATTAGGCAATATTATTATTGCTTATCGCGAAGCGGAAACTTCCTTGCATAATTTCGAGAAGTTGATGAATACGCCGGTAGAGCCCAAGCCTTTGAATCCGGTAGTGATTGAACAAATCAATACCCTCGATTTTGAAAACATCAGTTTTAAGCATCAAACGGCGCGTTCATATGCCTTAAATGAAATTTCTTTTTCGGTGAAGAAAGGTGAAACCATTGCGTTTGTTGGTCCTTCGGGTTCAGGAAAAACTACCTTGGTGAAATTGTTGGTGGGCTTGTACACGCCCGAAAATGGTGAAATTCGTTACAATGGGGTTTCTTACAAAGACTTAGATATTGAAGCCTTCCGCAATCAAATTGGCTTTGTTACGCAAGACACGCAATTGTTTGCCGGTACCATTCGTGAGAACCTCATGTTTGTGGCGCCAAATGCCGACGATGCGGCTATGGTGAGTGCTTTAGAAAAAGCCTCGGCCCATACCTTAATTCAACGGGCCGATCATGGTTTAGATACCATCATTGGGGAAGGTGGTATGAAGATTAGTGGTGGTGAAAAACAGCGCCTCTCTATTGCACGCGCCTTATTGCGTAACCCGCATTTATTGGTATTCGATGAGGCTACATCGGCCTTAGATTCCATTACGGAAGAAGCGATTACCAAAACCGTGAAATCCATTTCTTCGAATAAAAATCAAATTAATATTTTAATTGCCCATCGTCTTTCTACTATTTTACATGCCGACCGCATTTATGTTTTAGAAAAAGGACGTATTATAGAAACCGGGAATCATGATTTCTTGGTGGCTGAGAAAGGTTTGTATTATGCCATGTGGCGTCAGCAAATTGGCGAGCGGCAATTGGAAATGGAAGATTAAAAAATTTAGTGCTATGGCAAACGAAAAAATACCCAATCGATTTTTAAGTATGTTGAACAAGCGTTGCCCGAATTGTCACCGGGGTAATTTGTTCACCAACAAAAGCATTTTTCCTTTAGGGAAGATGTTAGACATGCCGGAACGTTGCCCCGTATGTGGACAGAAATACGAAATTGAGTTAGGGTTTTGGTATGGCACCGGTTATGTGAGTTATGCCTTGAGTGTAGGCTTAATTGCTACCTTGGCCATTTTATTTGCTTTAACCGTTGGTTTTTCGTGGAAGAATAATTCGGTGTTTTATTTTATTGGTGTTATGATTGGCGCTATGGTGGTATTGCAACCAACCATCATGCGTTACTCACGCGTTTTGTATATTTATTTCTTTGTGAAATACGGCGAAGGCACTAAGTTGAGGAGTAGCGAATAATTGAATATAAATTAAACAAAAAAGACCTTGATATTCAAGGTCTCTTTTTTATGTGTAGGGTATTTATGATTTACTTACTCAAACTTTTGGCCGCTTGAGAAGCAATTTTAAAGAGGGTTTCATTTTTCAAACCGGCTTTTTCGCGGGCGCTGGCCTCCGAAATATTCAGTTCCATCAAGCCGTTATAATAACGATACATGGCGGCCGCTTTCAATAACGCTTGGTTCATAATTTCATGTTGTTCTAACCCGGCATACCCGAAATCGGCAATATCGGAACGCATTTTCTTGGCCCGTTGAACAAACGATAAAGGCTTCAACTCATCCACACTATAACAGGTATAATCGCCGCAAACCAATTCCGATAAACGCAATTGACACGTTGTAAATACCGGGGCATTTTCGGGAAACTCAATAACATAAGGAGTTTCTTCTTTATTCCACAATTTATCGCTCACGGCCAACTGCAAGGCTTCCCCACTTTTTCCGCTAAAGCGCAATAACTCATTAAACAAGGAGAAGGTAAACAACAATACAACTTCTCGAACCGATTGGTTGATTCGGCAAGCCGTATGCAAGCTTACTAAATCGCTATCGTCGAAAACAATACGGGTACAGCGGAAGCTGTCGGTAGTCAATCCATTAGGAACAATCGATGGTGTCATAGTACAAATTTTATTCGTCAGTACAAATATTTTCATCCTACTACGTAAGGAGTTTACGTACTTATCATTAATTTTACGGAAAGCCTTCATAAACCCTAAGACTATGAAAAACAAGCAAGCATTAACACGATACCGATTAATTGACAATCGGATGACGAATCGTGTAAAACGAGCCCCTTCTTTGCAAGATTTGGTGGAATATGTGAGCGATAAATTAGGCATACCTGTCTCAACGTCGTGCATACAAAAAGATTTGTATGCCATGCGCTACGATAGTTCCTTGGGTTATGATGCCCCCATTGCTTGGGATTCTACCAAAAGGGGCTATGTGTACACAGAACCCGATTATTCCATCAATAATCTTCCGGTATCGGAGGCCGATTTGCAAGGCTTGGAAATGGCCATTGGTTTATTGGAACAATTCAAAGATATACCTGCCATTCGGGTGTTTGAAGATGCGATTAGTCGCTTGGCCACCACCGTTAAAATGAACCGGCAACAACAGGGTGATACGGGTATTTTAATTCTCGACCGCCCCAAACGTTATCAAGGCATTGAATTCATGAGCGATATGGTGGAAGCCATTCGTGAAAAAAAAGTACTGCGTATTACCTATCAAACCTTTACCAGCAAGGAAGCCAAGAAACATACCGTGCATCCGTATTTCATTAAAGAGTACAATGGGCGCATGTATTTAATTGGAAAGGATATTCATCCGGTAAAAGAAAGTAAATTTCTAACCTTTGCCTTCGACCGTATGTCGGATGTCATTAAAATGAATCAGTCGTTTGCAGAAGAAAATGTCGATCCAACAGCCTATTTTAAGTCGGCCATTGGTATTTCGCTCACCGATGCTAAACCCGAAGAAGTGGTATTAGCGCTCGATCCTATTCAGGCCCGTTATATTAAAACGCAACCCCTGCATCATTCGCAACGCATTATTAAAGAGAACGATAAAACCTTGCACATTGGTTTGGAGTTGGTCATCAACTACGAATTGCGCTCCTTGCTGTTAGGCATGGGCGATAAAGTACAGGTGCTAAAACCAAAACATTTGGCACAACAATTAGCCGATACCGCAAAAGGTATTTTAAACTTGTATCATTAATTGAATAAAAATTAGTTGGCGTATTCGCTCATGAACTTAATACGCATTAAACGCAATTGTTCAATGCTAATATTTTCGTTGTTCATTTCTTCAAATACTTCTTCTAAATTACCGGTTTCGCTGGCTTGCAGATAATCATACATTTCTTCTTGATCGTATGGATCTACATAATCGCTGATACAATAATCTAAATTCAGTTTGGTACCACTCGATACAATACTTTCCATTTCGTCGAGTAATTCTAACATGTCGATATTCTTAATCGAAGCAATGGTTTCCAACGGAATTTTCTTATCGATGTTTTGAATAATGAAAATTTTAATACCGCTTTTATTCGCCACACTTTTCATCACAAACTCATCTACTTTTTCAATATTGTTTTCTTCCACATATTGAGCAATGAGTTCAACAAATTTCTTACCATATTTTACGGCTTTGCCTTTGCTTACGCCTGAAATATTTTCGAGTTCTTTTTGTGATGTAGGATAATTGGTAGCCATTTCTTCAAGCGAATTCTCTAAGAATACCACAAAGGGCGGTACATTATGTTGTTGTGCTACTTTCTTGCGAAGGTCTTTCAACATATTCAACAATACCGGATCGAGGGCAGAACTTCCTTTTTCGCCACCGCCCGATGAAAATTCATCATCGTCGAATTCAGCATCTTCAAATTGATGATTTAAGGACAATTTCAAGGAATATGGTTTTTTCAAGAAGGCCTTTCCTTTATCGGTCAGTTTCAGTAAACCATATTCTTCAATGTCTTTACGAATTAAACCTTCCACCATCATTTGTCGAACCAAAGAATACCAAAAATGGTCGTTCATTTGGAAATGGGCGCCCATGCTAAAGCATTTTAATCGATCGTGTTTGTAGGCTTGAATTTGCGTATTCGCTCGTCCTAACACTACATTAATTACATAATCAATCGCAAACATTTCTTTCAACTGCCGAATGGTTTCCAAAATAGAGAAGACGGTATCTTTTACTTCTATCTTTTCTTTCGGGTGCAAACAGTTGTCGCACATCTTACAATTTTCTTCTTGGTATTCTTCCCCGAAATAATGCAACAATACTTTACGGCGGCAAATGGAACTTTCGGCGTAAGCCACCGTTTCTCCAATTAATTGTCCGCCCATTTCTCGTTCCGTCAAGGGCTTATCGCGCATGAGGTGTTCCAGTTTCTGCACATCTTTATACGAGAAGTATAAAATACAATGCCCTTCCATGCCATCGCGCCCGGCACGTCCGGTTTCTTGATAATAATTTTCAATCGACTTCGGAATATTGTAATGCATTACGAAGCGAATATCGGGTTTGTCGATACCCATCCCGAAGGCAATGGTAGCTACAATCACATCCACTTCTTCCATCAGGAATTGATCTTGCCGATTGGCCCGCGTTTTACTGTCCAACCCCGCATGATACGCCACAGCACTAATGCCATTGGCCACCAATAAAGCGGCGAGGTCTTCGGTTGTTTTTCGGTTTAAGGTGTAAATGATGCCGCTTTTACCGCGGTTCTGTTGTATGAACTTGACAATGTGTTTTACGGTTTGGTCCCGCTTCGCCTTTGGCACAATTTCATAAAATAAATTGGAACGATTAAACGAAGAAATAAACACATTTGGTTTATTCAATACCAAGTTCTTTAAAATATCGTCTTGAACTTTGGGTGTAGCGGTTGCGGTAAGGGCAATTACGCTTAAGTTTGGATTAATATTATCAATGATATCGCGAATCTTACGGTATTCCGGTCTAAAATCGTGACCCCATTCCGAAATACAGTGGGCTTCATCGACAGCAAAAAACGAAATGGGTAATTCGCGTAGAAATTCAACGTTTTCTTCCTTGGTTAAGGTTTCGGGGGCTACGTAAAGCATTTTAGTTCCACCGTTCAATAAATCTTCTTTAACTTTTTTTACTTGTCCTTTATTTAAAGATGAATTTAAGAAGTGGGCCACATTTTCAATTTCACTATAACCGGCCAATAAATCCACCTGATTTTTCATTAAAGCGATCAGGGGAGAAACCACAATGGCAATACCGTCTGAAATTAAGGCCGGTAATTGATAACATAATGATTTTCCGCCACCGGTGGGCATAATCACGAAGGTGTCTTTACCACCTAGAATACTTTCAATAATTTTTTGTTGGTCACCTTTGAACTGATCAAAACCAAAGTGATCGTGTAAGGCTTTTTTTAGATTGATTTTTTCAACCGTTTTTGCTTTTGCCATAATACATTTTTTTACCCCCCCGGGCTTAGTTTGCGTTTGCTATTTTAAATATAATAGCGAAAATCCACATTTACAAGCCTTTCATGCGAATTGTTCTTTTTTTTCGTCTTATGGTCGAAGATAGGTAGCAAAGCGAGCTTGCCCCTCTAACAATTAGTTAATTTCGCCTGTGTTGTTGAATCTATTTGAAATTAAAAAACGAAGTACCTAAAATTGTTCAGATATTTGAATGTGATGAAACGTTTACTGCTCATTTTCTTGATGAACGCATTCGCCTTGTATGCCTCGGCGCAAGACCAGTTATTGCAGGTGGCACGCCAATATTTACTGAGTGGCGATTATACCAAAGCGGCCGCTACATTCAAGCAGTTGATGGAGTACAATCCCAACGATTCGGAAATTATTCAGGGGTATACCAATAGTTTATTGGGCATAGGCGATTTTAGCGGTGCTGAAAAAATGTTGAAGCAACTACTGAAGAAAAACGGTAAAGACTTGCGCTTACAATACGATTTGGCCCGTGTATTACAACAGCAAAAAGAAGAAAAGAAAGCCGATAAATTATTCGAACAACTGAATAAACAAGTGCTTGGTTCCGAGGAACAATTGCGAACCCTAGCCCGTTGGTACGAAAAAGACGGGTCTACCAATAAAGCCTTGGCCTTATACGAAGATGGTCGTTCGGCCAATAAACAAAATCCGTTTATATATGCCGAAGAATTGGCCGTATTGTACGATAAATTGGGAAAATCGGACGAGGCCATGGAGCGTTTATTGGATGTGTATGTGTCGAAAGGGGAACAACAAGAACAAGTAAAAGCCTCGTTTCAGCGTTTACTAACCACGCCCGAAAAGCACGATTTACTGCGCAAAAAAATTATTAAACGCAGTGCGAAAGACCCTGAGCAATTGGCTTGGCCCGATCTGTTGGCTTGGTATTATACCCAACAAGGCGATTACGAAAGTGCCTTTCAACAAATACGTGCCATCGATACCCGTTTGCATGAAGATGGCCGGAGAATGTTGGGCTTTGGCCGTTTGGCGCTGCGCGAAAAACAATACAAAGCCGCGCTGATGGCCTACGATGCCGTAAGTGCATTGGGAACCGAAAAACCATTTTACGATTTAGCCCAAAGTGAAACCTTGTTGGTACTGAATCGGCAATTACGCGCTCGACCCCAATTCACATCTACAGCAGTTGATTCCGTTATTGCTCGTTACGACGATTTCTTAACCCGTTACCCGCAATACCAAGTGCGTGAAACCGCCCGCGATGCCGCCGAATTGGAAGCCCGCTTCGCCCGTAATCCGAATAAGGCCATTGAACGTTTAACCCGTATTATACAATCGCCTCAGGTAGATAGGCAGTTTCGTGGACAATGCAAGCTCGATATGGGCGATTATGAATTGTTACGCAACAACCGTTGGGAAAGTACCTTACTCTATTCGCAAGTGGATAAGGAATTTAAACAAGATATGTTGGGCGAAGAAGCTCGCTTTCGCAATGCGCGTCTTTCGTATTATACCGGCGATTTTGTTTGGGCTCAAGGACAACTCGATGTGTTGAAAGCGTCTACCAGCGAACTCATTGCCAACGATGCCTTGAACTTATCGGTTTTAATAACCGAAAATAACCCACCGGCCGATAGTAATAGTACACCCTTATTAATGTTCGCCCAGGCTGAATTGTTGGCCTTTCAATACCGCGATGCGGAATGTGTGGCCTTATTGGATAGTATTGTGCTCGCCTTTCCTAATCATGTTTTGGCCGACGATATTTTAATGACTAAAGCGAAAATGGCCATACGCAAACAAGACTATAACGAGGCGGCTATGTTTTTGCAACAAATTACGGAACGCCACGCCGACGATGTGTTAGCCGATGATGCTATGTTTCAACTGGCTGTGATTAACCAAGAGCAATTCAATAATACCGATGAAGCGAAACGCTTGTTTGAAAAACTCTTGGTCGATTTTCCGGGAAGCACATTCGTAAATGAAGCCCGTAAACGATTCAGGGCTTTACGCGGCGATAAAGCCGACCCCGATTTTAAAACGTTTTAGTTGTTTTATTTGCATCACAGCGAAGCATTGGGTTTCGCTTTTTTATAATACGATTGACCTTCATTTTTCATCATTTTCTTTTCTTAAACGAAACATACTATACTATGTTTCAACCTTGCTATTAGTAGGCCACTATGAATTCCTGAATTGTATCAAACCGTTCTTGAATCGCTCCTTTCGGGGTTTAGCGCAAACTTAGTTTTAACACAAAGAAATTTTGTATGTTAAAGCGGGGAATGATTCTTTCTTTTCTCTTACTGTTCGGCGTAAGTTTAATGATTAATGCTTGGTCGTATTTAGAAAATCCGAAACAATTAAAAGAAGCCATTAAGAAACGTATTGGAAGGATAGAAGAACGTAAACCGGCGAATACACAAACATATGCCTATCATTATATAAACGATAGTATTACGCCCATCGAGCCTTTGAATACTTTGAACAATCAATCTGTGAAAATTTTGCCCGATACGCAATTGATAGTTTCGCCGGGTGTATATCAAATCAATGGCGCAAACTATGAGTTTAAACGCGAAGGTTTATACCGCATAATGCGCCCGGGGCATTTTAATCGACAAGTTATAGTTTATCAATCCGATTTTTTCAGTTTGATGAGTGCCACGGCTTGGATTGTTACTCACGGCACACGCGACAATAAATTGCCTTTTTCAAATTGGTACCAAAAAGCTTGCACCGAAAAGGTGGTGGTAACTTGCAGTCGCGCTTCTTCCATGATGCATGAACTATTTAAACGGGTTAATGTTGAATCGCGCAAGGTGCAGTGTTTTACAACCCGTAATAAAACACAATTTTTTATTGGACATGTTATGTTGGAAGTTATGCATCCAACCTTGAAAACATGGTTTTTAGTAGACATTGATAATAATCGTTATTTCACGAAGGACGGTACACCCATCGATGCCCACACTTTTTATACTTGTTTGCATAAAAACCAAGAATACCAATGGGTTACTTTAGCGAAAGATGATTGGTTGGATGCCGATGGTTATTCGAATGGTTTAATTAATGAAAACTTATTGAGTGAATCGATTTTACACCAATGGTATGTGGATGTTACCGAACATATTGTTATCAATAATATCATTAATAGTCCGGTAGATTTCGATTCAGTGAGTAAAGCCAATCCGCAATTTATTTACGCCGATAATCAGGATTTACATAAAATCTTGTACAACAGAGAAATACCTTACTAAATTGCCTTGGGGTAATGATAAAATATACCCCAATCGAAGGGCGTCCACCAAGCTGCCTTTTGTTCGCAAGCTTTGAGTCCATTGTTCGTCCATGTATTACACGTATGAAACATACTGTATGCCCCGGTGGCTTCATAAAAAGCATCTTCATTGCCATATACCGCGTCGGTAGCAATAGGAATTACAGTTCCATTGGCGTGATGTTGTAAGGCATGTTCCACGTACTGAATCAGTAAACGGTATTGGCGTGGACTCACAGTGAATGAACGGCAATTTTCGTTTTCAACCATAGATTGATAATACGTGGCATGAATGGCAGTGGTGCTTAAGCCCAAGGCGGCCCTGTAGGCGGTCCGAAAGGTTAAGTCGCCCCATGTAGGTGTTTCTAAATAAAAACCTTTATCGCCCCAACCCAATCCTAACCAAGCATAACTTGAATCGGCACCACGGGTATTTCGGTATTCAAAATCGTTCGACCAATTTTTATAGGCTGTTTTTACAGGTACTACAATATCGGTATGTACCCCATTCGATTTAATGTATAAGGTAATGGCATCGTGCGCCGCTTCCTCTTTATGCGCCGTTGTTAAGCGCGAAAAGCCCCAAGCACAGGCAAAGTAACCCCCAACAAAAAGGCCTATCCCTAATAGGGTAAAGCCTATAATGCGAAGTAGTTTTTTACTGATATGAAATACGGTTTGCATTATTTTTTCTTATTCATTTTTTTAATGGACTGCGCCTCTAGCACTTGCTTCAACCGATATAAGGCAATTTCGCGTAATACCGGAAATGGAAATGTTTGATGGTGCGGTAATTGAATAGCTCCTTTCGAGCAAGGATAATCTTTCAAGTTTTGGGCAAAAAGTTTTATGGCTTCCGCTTGCGGATAAACCCCACAATGCGAAGTCCATCCCGCCACATGAAGAATACTTTTATGCTGAAAAAACGTGGGCATGCTGTATTTCATTACGATATCGGCGTTGGGTAATAAACTATGAAAAAACTCGGCTAATTGAATAAAGCGTGCCTGCGTTTGGGGTTCGAGATTTATAATATAATCCCGCACGGCTTGTTCTTTGATATTAGAATCGAATGCCCACATATACCCGATTCAAAAAGGTTTTACTGTCCACGGTAATTTGTCCGGCCGCTTGCGGAAAATTAACCCGTAAACTTAAACTGGCTTCGGCCCCAATTACCAACCCGCGCAAATTCAATTTAGCGCCAATACCGGGTTTCATTTGAGCTGTAATGGCTTTTACATCTTTAAAAGTTACATGCCCATCGAGGTAATCGCTAATGGGTTTATCGGTACCATAAATATAAAATACCGTGCCTTCGCCTTTGGTACCTCGCGTTAATCCAACGCCTAAATCGGCAAAGCCGTAAAAGACTAAGGTTTTGAAAAAAGCCCGCTGTAATTCTAATCCTATATAGCCCGACATGTTTTGGGTATTCTTTTCCCAAAAGGCTTTGAACACAGAATCGCCATGCGACAATAAGGTTTCTTTATCGAGAAACAGATCTTCGGTTAAAACAAACATGCCGGCGCGTATGCCTTTATGGTCGGTGAAGAAATGCTTAAAACCCAAACCACCGCCTTTGATAGAACTCAGTTTAAACGATTGATAATCGTTGATTCGAATGGGGTTAATATCGCCGAAGATGGCCACTTCATTGCGGTGCAAGAGGGTGAACTCGGCTCGAGCAGTGAAGGCCATGAGTAAAAGCGCTAAACTGAATAAGCCCTGTTTAAACATATGAAAAATTTTATGTTGTTCAATGAATGCGTTAAACAAAGTTAATTGAACTTAACCATAGAGTTCAAACTGAACTTGGTCTTTGCCATAACCCAATTCATGTAAGGTATTTCGGGCTTCATCTACCATATTCTTCCACCCGCATAACATAAATTGTGCATTGGGTTTGTTGATGCAAAGTGCTTTATAGGCATCGTGCACATAACCGCTTCGTCCGCCCCAAGTTTCGCGCGAGAGCACCGGTACATACTGAAAATTCGGAATGAGGTTTTGAAACTCGCTCATTTCTTTGAAATACAATATATCGGTCCGTGTTCGAGTGCCGTAAACCAAGTATATATTTTGGGTTGGAATTTGATGGTTGTAAATATGATGCAACATGCTCCGAAATGGTGCAATGCCGGTACCGGTACAAACCAAGAAATAATCTGTATCGAATTTTTCGGGTAAGGTGAATACCCCCGATGGTCCCCGATACACAATGGTATCGCCCACTTGCACCTGTTTGAATAAATGATTGGTTCCTAAACCATCCTCCACCAAAACAATCACCAATTCGAACATATTGGTGGTATCGGGCGCCGAGGCAATGGAATAACTCCTTAAGCGTTTATTCTTCTTTTCCGAAATGGGTAAATCGAGGGTTACAAATTGGCCCGGTTTAAAATGAAAGGGCGATGAGTGCGGTGTTTCAATAAAGAAACGTCGCGTACGTGGAGCTTCATCAATGATGCTCACCACCGTGCCGGTTTGCCATTCTGGTACCATCGTAAAACCAAAGGTAGGCCTTTCTAATCACTTAGGCGTAATACGGCGAAATCATGAAATATACCACCACCCCGGTTATGGCAACGTATAACCAAATGGGGTAGGTATAACGTACCAATTTTTTATGGGCCGAAAAATCACCGGTTAAGGCACGGTAAGCACTCAATAATACAAAAGGCATTACAATGCCGGCCAAGGCAATATGGGTTCCAATAATGGCAAAATACACACTGCGTAAGCCACCTACGGCTTCTAATTCCAATACACTTAAAACCCCATCGTGGTCGGTATCGCCAAACTTAGTTTCGCCGGCAAACAAATGATGGGCAATATAAAATACCAAAAACAAAACCGATAAGGCCATAGCCACCATCATGGTGCTTTTGTGGGCATTGAAGTTTTTTTGTTTCACAAAATACAAGGCCAATAATAGCAATACACTCACAGCACTATTCACACCCGCACTCAAGGTGGCAAAAATATGCGGATCGAAACCAAGGTCCACCTTCAAGGAAACACGTTCCAATACCGTAACCGCCAAAAAAACAATCACAGAAAAAATTCCAATCAGCCAATAGGCTTTTTTATCGTTGCGTTTCCAAGTGGCTTGTAACATAAATTAGTGTTTTCGTTTTTCGTGTAAGCGGTTTTTTTCAACCATTAAATAGGCAATGTCTTCGGCACAACGACGCACATCGTTCGAGTCTAAGCCATTGTAATACCCGCGAATATTCCGGTACTTATCAATCAACACAAATTGTTCCGGATGAATGAAATCGTTCTTGGAACTATCCGTTAGGGGTAAATTTAAAAATAACTCTTGGCGCGCGAAATTATAAATCACGTCCTTGGGCGCGGTAACAAAGTTCCATTTATCATGGTTCGCCTCGTAACGGTCGGCATACGCCCTGAGCACCGGTACCGAATCATTCACCGGGTCAACCGTCATGGAAATGAAACGCACCGACGTATCGTTTTTCTTAAACGCTTTGTTCAGGAGCTTCATGTTTTTGCTTTGCACAGGGCAAATGGTTTGGCATTGGGTGAAGAAGAAATTCACCACTAAAATTTTACCGGCATAGGTTTCATTCAAACCAACCGTGTCGCCCAATTGATTGATGAGCTTTAAATTAGAACAGGTATGCCATGTGGTATCGTACGCTGTTTGTCCTTCACGTTGTACCGTATCAATGCGGTCGATGCCATACACCTTCGGCAATTTAATATGCCCATCGTGGCCATGCATGCGCAAGTACAAATAAGCCGCAATGGGCACAAAGGCACTGAACAAGCCGCCAATTAAAACACTTTTTATACGCCGCGATGTCATGCCGCAAAAGTAAGCTATGCCACCGCAACCCGTTTAAAAATAAACTTATAGTTTATAAACAAGTTCCCCTTAATGGCATTTGAAATAATCGAAAGGTTCTAAACAGTCTTTACAACGGTATAAGGCTTTACAAGCCGTTGAACCAAATTGACTAATGAGTTCGGTATGCGTGGAATTACATTGTGGACAAGGCACAACCGCCGCTTCGCCCGGATTATCCGCTACCCGATATTGTGGCGGAGCAATGCCATATTCATTCAACTTACGCCGCCCCTCTTCACTAATCCAATCGGTGGTCCATGCCGGCGAAAGTACTTCGCTCACTTTTACTTGCGTTATTCCCCGTCCAATCAGTTCCAAACGAATGGCCGTAGCCATAGCGCCCATGGCCGGGCACCCCGTATAAGTAGGCGTTATTAAAACTTCCACCTCGTTATCACTATGAATCACTACATCGCGCACCACACCTAAATCCTGCAGGGTGAGCACCGGTATTTCCGGGTCGGTCACGGTGTTTAAATAGTCCAGTATGGTTTCTTTATTCAACATATACTTACCATTCTGCTCCGGGGTACGACTTTTGCAAGTACTGCAATTCGCTTAAAATAAAGCCCATGTATTCGGTATGAATACCCGTTTTTCCGCCTTGCTGAAACCAAGCCCCTTCTTTCCGTAACGGATAAGCCAAGGTGGCCTCTTCCAAAGTAGCCCGAATATGCGCTTCCCATTCCGGTTTCAACCCTGCTATATCCACACCAATGCCCTGGGCCAACATAGCTTCTTCCGTGGCCGATGGCGCAAATAATTCGCCGGTATAATCCCACAAATTATCAATGGCTTTTTGCATTTTTTGTTTACTCTCCGCCGTACCATCGCCTAAACGAACCGTCCATTCACTGCTGAAGCGGCGATGATAAGTCACCTCCTTCAACGATTTGGTGGCAATAGCCCGCAAACGCTCGTCCTTACTGCCTTGCAAGGCCGTATAAAACAAAAACTGATAAGTATCGAAAAACAAACTGCGGGCTATGGTATCGGCAAAATCGCCATTCGGCAATTCACACAACAATACATTACGGAAGCCACGCACATCGCGGGTATAAGGATAAGTATCTTCCGTAGCCCCGTTCCCTTCCAAGTCGGCCGCATACTGATAAAAACTACGCGCCGCCCCTACTTGGTCCAACGCAATATTGGCCAAAGCCATATCCACTTCTAAAATCGGACCATGTCCGCACCACTCGCTCAACCGATGGCCTAATATCAAGGTATTATCGGCCAAGTGCATTAAATAATCGTGCATCATGGCTTACATGTGTTTTAATTGGTCGGGTAAATCGTAAAACGTAGGATGGCGATATACTTTATCGTTCGAAGGGTCGAAGAAACTATCGGCCTCATCGGGGTTCGATGCATGAATATGCTTGCTTTCCACCACCCACAAACTAATACCCTCCTGACGGCGGGTGTACACATCGCGCGCCATTTCAATGGCCATGGTGGCATCCGACGCATGCAAACTGCCTACATGCTTATGGTCTAAACCGGCTTTACTGCGCACAAATACTTCCCATAAGGGCCATTCTTTATTCAACATATCTTCTTGATTTTAATTAGAACGAACACAAAAATACACGCCAACCGTCACACCGCCGTATAAATTCAAACTATATGTTCACTGTTTTTTCGCCGGCCTGATGCACCGCTTCAGCCATTTCCCGAATCAAACTCGGGTCCTTCTCAATCGCATTGCCCACCACAATCAAATCGGCGCCGGCCCTGCAAGCCCTGTAGGCCATTTCCGCATCTGTAATGCCACCCCCAATAATTAAAGGCACATTCAATTGCTCATTCACCGTGCGTATCATCGATTCGCTAATGGGCCGTTGTGCCCCACTGCCCGCATCCATGTAAATTAATTTCATGCCCAACATCTCGCCCGCCATGGCCGTACATAAGGCAATGCCGTCTTTGTTGTGCGGAATAGGCGCACTGTGACTCATATACGACACGGTGGTAGGAACCCCGCCATCAATAATCATATAACCCGTCGAAATCACTTCCAAGCCACTGGCTTTCACTTTCGGTGCCGATACCACATGCGCCCCAATTAATAATTCCGGGTTACGCCCCGAAATCAGGGATAAATATAAGAGCGCATCGGCGTATGGACTCAATTGCTCGGGACTCCCAGGGAAAAGCATCACCGGTATGCGGCTGTGTTTCTTGAATACTTTAATGCACTCATCCAGGTGCTGACTCATCATCAAACTCCCACCCATCAATACAAAATCCACTTTGGCATCGTTGCACAAACCCGCCATTTCCACCATATCGGGCAAACGCACATTATCAGGATCCACCAGCACCGCGAACGCTTTTTGCTGTTGAGCCCTGAGGGTAAGTAGTCGCTGATAAAGTGTGGGTGCGGCCATGAACAACAAATATAGGCACGGATTCATAATTTAACCCCCTTTCTATTCAGGATTATGATTTGTAGAAGCGCATCGACATCGCACTATTCAGCACCCGTCCCGTGTTCCGCGTTACATGGTAACTTGCTCCACCCGGGGCTATTCGGCATCGTCCGATTCTTTCTTCAACAACAAAACAGGGAGCAGTTTCAGCTAACAGCGAACAGGTCTATAAAGGACGGCCTGAGAAAAATAGCGTGAAGAAAATGAC
>JBPCSZ010000110.1:0-5233 GCA_051006655.1 Chitinophagaceae bacterium | reverse complement strand
TTGTTTACCACTACTAAGGATGAAATTGACGTGAGTAGGTATAGTAAAGGCGTTTATTATTTACGGTGTGAGCATGCCGTAAGGAAAGTGGTTGTTGAATGATGGGGAGGAGTAACATAATATCGGCTAGTGTTTCAAAAATGTTGAAACAAGCGTTGCCGCCCAAACGGAGCGTCGCAATTTCGATGCATAGAGAGGACGGCGATGATGATCAAAATGAAATTCCTTGTAGGTTGGTGCAATTCTAAAATTATACTACCTCAACCCTGAATTGTGTTTTATCTTTATGGATATGAATTGTTTAACTGTAAATAGTCAAAGTAAATGGGGTTTCGTTCGGTTGGGACATCGACCGATAGGAAAAGGCTTGCGATTAACTGGAGCAATACATTAACTAATTAATTCATAAGCTGCATTTCTGCCGCCATCTTGACTTTCGCGTAATATGCCTTTTTCAATGAGGTTTTTTATGTCGCGTAAGGCGGTGTCGGGCGACACTTTCGTGATTTTTGCCCATTTGCTAGTTTTAAGTTTTCCTTCAAAACCATCTAATAATTTATTCAGCATGAGGCGTTGCCGCTCATTGATTTCGGTATGTTCGTGCCGTTGCCAAAAGGTGGCTTTTCGTAGTATGGCGGCTGTGGTTGTTTCTGTGCTCAACAGGGCATTTTTTAAGCAGGTCAAAAACCAAATCAACCAAGGGGTGATATCGCCGGAACTGTGTTGAACTTGTTGCAGAATAGCGTAATACGCTTGGCGTTCAACTAAGATTTGATTCGACATGCTATAAAATCGTTCGCCGTTGTTTTCAGCTTTTGCTAATAACATATCGGTTAACGCACGGCCAATTCGTCCATTGCCATCATCGAACGGATGAATGATGATAAACCAAAAATGAGCTATAGCGGCTTTTAAAACCGGATCGAGTTGTTGTTCTTGATTGTACCAAGTTAAAAATGTATTCATAGCGTCGAATACATCCTTGGTCGGAATGGCTTCATAATGAATTTTTTCTTTGCCCATAGCGCCGGAAACAATCTGCATTTCACCCTGTCGGTATTGTGCAACAGCTATGGCATAGGGGCCGCTGAACCCGGTGGGGAATAAAGCCGCATGCCAACCGTAAAGACGTTCGTGGGTTAAGGGTTTGGCAAAACCTTGTGTAGCATCGAGCATCATGGACACAATGCCATCGATATGGCGACTGCTAGGAACTATGCCCGAGGTATTGATTCCTAAGCGTAAAGCAAGTGAGGAACGAACCTGGTTGTAATTCAATATTTCACCCTCTATCTCACTCGATTTGACAATATCGAGCGTTAAGGTGGTAAGACTGGCTTCTTCTTTCATTGAAAAACCCAAGGAATTCATTTGTCCAATTAATTTACCTTGAAGCCATTTGACCTCGCCAAAAAGAGCATTAATGCCTTTATCATCCCACGTAAATTGAGGCCAATTGGGGTATTGATAGATGTATTTAGGCATGGTTGAATCCGATGATGCGGTAAATATACTGCTTATTCTCCGCATTTTTGCGGAGAATAAATGTTCTATTCACCTCAAACCCCGCTGATGAATGAAGAATCAGGCGCTGAAATTCAGCCGCGATTGTAACAGAAAGCGCCCCGATTGAGAGAGCGAGAAACAAAGCGGAAGCGATAAAAATCGGGGCCTTGGCGTGAAAAGCGCGACGAGGGATGAGCTTTGTTCCAACGATGCGCTGCCAAAAATTACGCCATCGTTTCGGCGTCGTATTGCTTCACTACATTATACAAGGTATCGCGCTCCACCGGCACACGGCCTACTTGGCGAATCAAGTCGCACAATTGTTCGGTGCTCATACTCGGGGTTTGTTCTTCACTGCCCGCCATGGCATAAATTTTGGTACTATCGTCGATGGTGCCGTCTAAATCGTCTACCCCGAAGTTCAACATCATTTGGGCATTGTGGCGTCCCAACATCGGCCAGTAAGCTTTGAGGTGTGCGAAATTGTCCATAAAAATGCGGGCCACAGCATACAGCTTCATATCTTCAATCACACTCACTTCGGGTAGGTGACTCATATCGTTATCTTGGTTGCGAAACTTGAGTGGAATAAAGCAATTGAAGCCACCGGTTTCATCTTGCAACATCCGCAAGCGGTTCATGTGGTCGATGCGATCGGCATACGATTCAACGTGGCCGTACAACATGGTGGCATTGCTGTGCATGCCCAATAAATGGGCCGTGCGGTGAATGTCCAACCAACCTTCGCCATCTACTTTGTCTTCGCAAATTTGTTTGCGAACTTCCGGTGCAAAAATTTCGGCACCGCCACCGGGTAAGGATTGCAAGCCGGCCTCGCGGAGTTTACGCATGCCTTCTTCGCGGGTGAGTTTTGCTTTACGGAACATATAATCGAGTTCCACGGCGGTGAAGCCTTTTAAATGTAAATCGGGACGGTGGGCATGAATTTGGCGCAATAATTCGCAAAAGAATTCAATGTCCATTTTAGGGTGAACACCGCCCACTATATGCACTTCGGTAACCGGTTCATTGTCGTATTTTTTCACTATGTGCATCATTTGATCGATGCTGAGTTCCCAACCGTCTTCGCGATTTTTATACAAACGCGAGTAGGAGCAAAACGCACAACTGAACACACACACATTGGTGGGCTCAATATGAAAATTGCGGTTGAAAAACGTATGATGTCCGTGACGGTCTTCGCGAATGGCATTGGCCAAAGTGCCTAAGAATCCAATTTCGCCTTGTTCGAACAGGAGTAAGCCTTCTTCCGGACTAATTCGTTCGCGGTTTAAAGCCTTGCGGGCAATGGCTTGTAAGGGGGCCGAAACAGATGAATTGAATAAGGTATCGGATAAAGGAAAGGCGATGGACATGACCGAAATTTTGTGGGGCAAAGGTACGTTATTGCCGGGCACACTTCGGGACTGAGATTTATCAAATTGGTTGAAAAGATTGAAGGCCTATAATTAAAAACAGGGGCGTTTAAAATTTCAAATGCCTTACGGTCTCTCCCCGATGTATGAGTTGTTGCAAGGAAAGTATACCGATTTGCAAATGTCGTTCTACAAATTGGCCATTCACGTTGCGGTCGCTTTCGCTGGTTTTCACCCCTTCGGGCGTCATGGGTTGATCGCTCACCAACAACAATGCCCCCGTGGGTATTTTATTAAAAAAACCGGTAGTAAAAATAGTGGCGGTTTCCATATCGATGGCCATGGCCCGAATGCGTTGCAAATACACTTTAAATGCTTCATCGTGTTCCCATACGCGGCGGTTGGTGGTATAGCAGGTGCCGGTCCAATAATCGTGCCCTTCATCGCGAATGGTGGTGGAAATGGCTTTTTGCAAGGCGAAGGCGGGCAGGGCAGGCACTTCGGGCGGAAAATAATCGGTGCTGGTTCCTTCACCACGAATGGCGGCAATGGGCAAAATCAAATCGCCCACTTGGTTTTTATTTTTCAGACCACCACATTTTCCTAAAAACAACACCGCCTTGGGCGATATGGCTGTGAGCAAATCCATAATGGTGGCGGCACTCGGTGAGCCCATCCCAAAGTTGATAATTGTTATTTCGCCGGCCGTAGCACATTGCATGGGCTTGTCTTCGCCAAAAATAGATACGCCATGTTGCTCGGCAAACAAGCGCACATACTGCGAAAAATTAGTAAGAAGAATATAGTTGCCGAATTGGTCGAGTGGCATGCCGGTGTATCGAGGCAACCAATTGTCAACAATTTCCTGTTTGGTTTTCATAGTAAGGAATTTGTCGGAGCAAAAATACGTTTTTTTATTAGAAGCGCATCGGCATCGCTTTGGTTATCTATCGTCCCGCCTTCCGCCGTGCATGGCACGTAGCTGCAGTCGGGGCTAATTGGGCATCGTTCGGAACTTTCTTCATCGGATGAAAACCGGGTTTAGTTGTTATAATTTGAATGAATTATATTTGTTAGTATGAAACAAGCAACCTATATCGATGTTCAATTTAAAGGGAATGGACTCGTTCCGGAACAACTCGCCAAACAACTTAATTTGCCTTTGACTGTTTTAATGTCGAGTGGTGCTATTGCTCCTATTGGTCGATATAAAGGCCAGGAGTCTCCTTATGGCATTGGAGTATATCAAATTAAATTTAATTACGATGATTTGATTCAACTCATTGATTATTTATATGAGCAACGACATGAGCTTAACTCATGTTTCGTAGACACTATAATTTTTGATATTCCCGGAACTGAAACATTGCAAAATCAATTTGTTTTCAATGCCATGTATCTCAATAAAATGAAACACTTGAAGGCCAGTATTGTTTGGCAATCTTCCTTGATTAATGCTGCCGAATCGGTGTTCGGTTAAAGGTAGTTTGAAGCAAATACCCAATTCATTTATTTGCTTCACCATGCGATGCCGCTGAAAGGCTGCCGTGCCTGAAGGGCTTGGTGCGTTTACAAAGCGAAGCGGCGTAAACCACCGAAGCGAAGCGGAGCCCGAAAGGGACGGAAAGTGGCCGATGAAAGTAGGATGTTGACAGCCCCAAAAAATCAACGCGGGTAATTGGGAAACTGATGTTCCCATTGTTGCGAGGCGAGGTGATAGCAAAATAGTTGGTGTCCGTTGCTGAGGGCGAGGTATTCCACTTTCATGGTCGATACATAGGCGAGGGCTTGTTGCAAGGTGGCTGTATTGATGGGCACATTTTCTTCTTTGCATTCGAGGAGTAGCCAAGGGTTTTCGCGGTGGTAGACTAAAAGGTCGTAGCGTTTTTGTTTTTCGCCTAGGCGTATCATTTTTTCTACCGAGAGGTTGCCTTCGGGGTAATTTTTTTGACTCACCAAATGAAAAATAATTTGTTGGCGAACCCATTCTTCGGGTGTTAGTACCACTTCTTTTTTTCGGATGGGATCGAAAATAAACGTAGTGCCTTGGTATTGCCTTATGCGTTCTTGTGGATTAAGCATATTGCTTATTTATTCGCTCCGCCGGTCCACTCCGATTTAAAATCGTTGCGGTGTTTTTCCCACGAAATTTGTTTGAATTTATTTTCGCCGTAGTATTTCAAAATCATTTCGAGGTTGGCCACTTCCAAGTAACCGGGAACGGGTTGTGGATTTTTAAACCCTTCTTCCATGAACACACAAGTGGGGTAGGTGAGTTTGTGTTTCATCCATTCGGCGGCCAAGGCATTCACGTTGCTGTTGGGGTAGAGTCCGTATTTTTTACCGGCAAA
>JBPCSZ010000109.1:0-11790 GCA_051006655.1 Chitinophagaceae bacterium | reverse complement strand
TAATAGGTGGCGGTGCCGCCATCGCCTAAACTCACCGGTAGGGCATCGGCGGCAAAAAGGGCATTGCTGTCGCTACCTGAACTTACTTTGCCCAACAAGGTATCGGCAATATTCAGCCAGCCTCGCTCAATATGGCAAGAGTCTGCCCAAGCCAAAATAATGGCACTGTCTTTGAAAATGGCGGTGCTTCCAATTTGTCCGACTTGTGGCGCAAACTGTCCACTAGCCCCAAATTGGAACAGCATCAACAAAACTCCAATGCTTAACAATCGCCTCATTTTACTTTATTAACTTCTTGGCATAACGTTTGCCATGGTGTTCCACTTGCAATATGTAAGTCCCCGAAGCCCATTGCCCCACAGGAAGCTTGGTTTGTCCGGCCACCAACTTACCCTGAAACACCGAACGTCCTTGTATGTCGGTGATATTGGCCAAAATCGTTTCCGATGCTTGGTTATTCAATACCAACTCCCCTTGCATGGGAACAGGATAAGCTTGAAGTATATTTATAGGTAATTCTTCAATACCACTGAAAATCAAGGCTAATTGGTCTAAACAAAAATAAGTAGGGGTGTTAATGCCAAACGCCGAGGTATCGGAAGACGACAAAGAATACGAAATGCTATCGATCATTCCTAAGGGCATCAAACTGCATAGTTTCCAATCTTTTACAATATAATCGTTGGCATTGTTCGTGTCGCGGAAATCGGCTAAATAGAAATCCACCGGTGTGCCGTTAGAGGGGTTGCCATTCACCCAACCACGAAAGGTAATTTTAAAAAAATCAGGATCATTCCCGGTGGGGCCACCAAATTTCTTAGCAAAGCCATCGCCGTTTTGCATGGAGCGGTAGGCAATAGTCGTATTGGTAATAAAACACGATCCCGGCAACATGGGTGGCCAAGCGGGTAATTTGATGCTGTTCAAGGCCGAGTTCCAACTTTGGTAAGCCACGGCATATTTTCCGTTGGTATCGCCATAGGCGCCTCCTGCAATCGAGGCTAACTCGTTGGTAAAATAATCAATGGAGGTGGTATCAACTTTGTTTGAAAATCCCCAGCCACTCCAAACCCCACCCCAAGTGGTATCCCAGGAGTTTGGGAATTTAGCGTTACCGGCCAAAAAGAAAGAATCAAGCGGCACCGCGTTTTGTCCGCGCCAATACGTATTGGCCGTGGGCAAATTCAAGTTGTCGAAATTAATCAGGTACTGTGCGTGGGCATGCCACGAGAACCCGATTACCATAAAAAGGCTGAAAAGTTTTTTCATGCGTTTTAAAAAATAAACGGGAATAGGTTAAAATAAGCATGAAAAGCATATTCGTGCTTACCGCGCCCTTTATTCCCGAAGGGAGCGTAAGGTTTGCAAGAGGCAGGTCTTCTGACTCGTTCCTCGAAATTTCCGCCTTCCCGTTAATAACAGTGGCTCATGGAAACCTATTATGGAACTTACAGCACCGGGTAGTGTTACGGAATTTCACCGTATTCCCTTTTCATCTGCCTTGGGCAGACACCTTTTGCAGACACAAAGATAGGGGAGTGATTTTGATTATAGTATATAGTTATACACAAGTCATGCGAAGAACAATACCCAAATTGATGATTTTTTTATTTGAAGCGCATCGGCATCGCTTTAATCAGCATTCTTCCCGTCATCCGCCGTGCATGGCACGTTGCTCCTGCCGGGGCTATTTTGCATCGTTCGGAACATTCTTCAGCTCACGCAGCGGGTGAAACAAACAAGCATCGCTTTGGCGAGTGACGATGCGGTGAAGGCCTATTTAATTAAATGCATCAGCTTAAAAAGATGATTAATGTTCCTTCGTTTGGTGGCTGCCGAGCCTAAAGGGCGCCGACGAAGGAGGCGGTGCGAGGCCCGCAGGCCGAAAAAATCAAAGCGAGAGCGGGAAAGCGAAAGCGAGAGTCAGGAACAGGAACAGTAACAGTAACAGGAACAGTAACAGCGAACAGTGATTTGGCCGAAAGGCCAATATCAGCGAAATCCATTCATCCCATTTAAATCCGTGTTCAAAAAAATCCGCGTTCAAAAAAATCGGCGTTTACAAGAGAGCGAAAGCAACTATTATTTATTCGCAATCCGAGTAGTAAATTGGTGTATAGTTCCGTGTTTGTGTATTGCGGGTTTCTCCCTACCTTTGCGCTCAAATTCAAATAAACCATGGGTGTTTTAGTAGGAAAAAACAGTAAAGTAATTGTGCAAGGGTTTACCGGTTCGGAAGGAACTTTTCACGCTTCGCAAATGATTGAATACGGAACCAATGTAGTAGGTGGTGTAACGCCAGGAAAAGGTGGTTCGCAACACCTCGAACGCCCTGTTTTCAATACCGTGGCTGATGCCGTGGCTCAAACGGGTGCCGATGTTTCTATCATTTTCGTACCTCCGGCTTTTGCCGCCGATGCCATTATGGAAGCGGCCGATGCGGGTATCAAAACCGTAATTTGTATTACAGAAGGTATTCCCGTACAAGATATGGTGTATGCCAAAGAATATATTCGCGATAAAGAATGTCGCTTGATTGGTCCAAATTGCCCCGGCGTAATTACAGCCGATGAAGCTAAAGTAGGTATCATGCCCGGCTTCATTTTCAAAAAAGGAAATATTGGTATTGTTTCAAAATCGGGTACTTTAACATACGAAGCTGCCGACCAAGTAGCTAAAGCCGGTTTAGGTGTAACTACCGCCATTGGTATTGGTGGCGATCCTATTATTGGTACAACCACCCGTGAAGCGGTTGAATTATTAATGAACGACCCTGAAACCCACGGAATCATTATGATTGGTGAAATTGGTGGGGGCATGGAAGCCGAAGCCGCCAATTGGTTGAAAGATAATATGCGTAAACCGGTAGTTGGGTTTATTGCCGGACAAACCGCGCCAGCCGGTCGCCGTATGGGACATGCCGGTGCGATTGTAGGCGGTGCCGACGATACAGCTGCTGCAAAAATGCGTATCATGCGCGAATGTGGTATTCACGTTGTGGATAGTCCGGCTGATATTGGTAAAGTAATGGCCTCTGTAATTAAAGGCTAATTTTTCGGGCCTTGCTCGTTCGCCCTGCAACCGAACGTGCTTAAAAGTGTTTCAAAGATGAGCGAACGCATACAAGAACTGAGTCACGTTGTAATTAAATTTGCCGGCGATAGTGGCGATGGTATTCAATTGACGGGTTCGGAATTCACCAATAATACGGCCCTTGTAGGCAACGATCTGTCTACCTTCCCCGATTTTCCGGCCGAAATTCGTGCCCCAATCGGAACGGTGCCGGGTGTGAGTGGATTTCAATTGCATTTTTCGTCGGAAGCGGTGTTTACCCCCGGCGACGATTGCGATGTATTGGTGGTGATGAATGCCGCCGCCTTGAAAGTGAATTTGAAGGCCATTAAGAAAGGCGGTATTATTATTGTCAACACCGATGGCTTCGATAGTCGGAATTTACGTTTGGCGAATTATCCTGAAGGAGAAAATCCTATTGAGAATGATTCCTTGAACGGGTATACTGTTTATAAAATTGACGTAACTAAATTAACCCGCGAGGCCTTGGCCGACATTACGGGTTTGGGCACCAAAGAAAAAGACCGTGCGAAGAATATGTTCGTGTTGGGCTTTTTGTATTGGATGTTCGATCGGAATATGGACAATACCGAGCGTTTCTTACAAAGTAAATTTGGCAAGAAGCCCGATATTTTAGCCAGTAATTTACGTGCTTTAAAGGCGGGGTATAATTACGCCGATACGACCGAATTGTTCTCCGCCCGTTATACCGTTCCTAAAGCGAAAGTGCCTGCCGGGGTTTACCGCAGTATTACCGGAAATACGGCTTTGTCCTTAGGTTTAGTGGCCGCGGCACAACAATCGGGCTTGTCGGTATTTTTAGGGTCTTATCCTATTACACCGGCTTCCGATATTTTACACGAGCTCAGTAAGTACAAGCATTTCAATGTAGTTACCTTTCAAGCGGAGGATGAAATTGCGGCCATTACTTCCGCTATTGGAGCATCTTATGGTGGTTCATTAGGTATTACCACCACATCGGGCCCCGGTATGGCTTTGAAAACCGAAGCCATGGGCTTGGCGGCGATGTTGGAAATTCCGTTGGTAATTATCGATATTCAACGCGGTGGGCCTTCTACGGGCTTGCCTACCAAAACCGAACAAAGCGATTTATTGCAAGCGGTTTATGGTCGAAACGGGGAATGTCCAATGCCGGTAATTTCAGCCAGTACGCCATCCGATTGTTTCGATGCGGCCTTAGAGGCATGCCGAATAGCCATTGCGCACATGACGCCCGTTATTTTATTGAGCGATGGTTATATTGCCAACGGGGCAGAACCTTGGCGCTTCCCGAAAGCGGCCGATTTGAAACCGATTCCGGTGCAGTTCAAAACTACGCTCGATGAGGGTGAAGAAAAATTAATGCCTTATGCCCGCGATGAAAAACGGGTTCGTCCTTGGGTTGTTCCCGGTCATGCCGGATTGGAACATCGAATTGGGGGCTTAGAAAAACAAGATATTACCGGAAATATCAGCTACGATCCGGATAACCATGAACACATGGTGAAAACGCGACAAGCGAAAGTGGATTTAATTGCGAATTACATACCGGAACAGGAATTGGCCGTCGGTGATGCCGAAGGTGATATTTTGGTATTGGGTTGGGGTTCAACCTATGGTGTAATTCAAGCCACGGTGAAAGCCATGATTGAACAAGGTCATAAAGTATCGCATGCGCACTTGCGTTATATTCGTCCTTTCCCACGCAATTTATCGAGTTTGTTGAAAGGCTTTAAAAAAGTGGTGGTGCCTGAAATTAATAATGGACAGTTGATTAAAATTGTACGAAATGAATTTTTAATAGATGCCATTCCTTATAATAAAATTAAGGGAACACCCATTACACAATCCGAATTGAGTCAGTTTATTTTAAATACTTTAGACGCTTAATTTCTTTTAACGGATAAAAAAATAAGCCTTGTTGTTTGTTCATTTTATTGAATTAACAACAAGGCTTTTTCTTTTTTATGGAAATGGGTTTACGCGTCGAACATCACTTGTCCGGTTTGTAAATCGTGATAAGCACTTACAATCCCAATTTTTCCTTCTTTTACTTTCGTTTGAATGTATTCGCTGGCACTCAATATTTCACGAACGGAATTACGAGCATTTTCAATGGCTACGGTTTTTAATTGCTCTTTACTGGGTTGGGCAATGGCATCGTGGAACCCACATTTTTCTGCCACGGTTTGAATTTTTTTGGTAATATGATGCATATTGTCATCTTTCATGTGTTGCATGGACAGTGCCACGGCGCCACAATTGGAATGGCCTTTTACTACAATTAATTTTGCCCCTAATTTTTTAACGGCAATTTCTAAGCTGCCTATAATGTCGTGATTAATAATATTACCGGCAATACGAATAGTGAGTAAGTCGCCAATACCCGCATCGAATAAAATTTCCGGGGATGTTCGACTATCTATACAACCTACCAATACGGCCATGGGGTTTTGTGAATCAACGGTGGCACTTACTTGGTGTAAATGAAACTTGTCGGTTGATTTCCCTTCCACAAAACGGGAATTCCCAATTTTTAATAAATTGAGTACTTCATTCGGTTGTAAGCGATTTTGGGTCGCTTTATCGATAACCGGCATGAATTGAATGGTATCGTCTTCTTTGTAAAATTCGCGTAAGCCCAATAAATTCAATTGAATATTACGTTCTTGGGATACCACATTTTTAAAATCGGTGATAATTTCAATTACATCGTCGTCAATATAATCGGCATTGCGCGCGTCGATGGTAATTTTACTCGATTTGGGCAGGGACCAAAGGGCATTTTTTATGGTGGCTTTATTGAAAAAGGATACTTGATTGGGAAGGGTCAGTTGCATTACTTCACCAATATGCATTTGGTTTTTTACTAGCGTGAACGGGTTCTTAAAATTACTGCGAATTAAAAAGAAAATACTCACCGCCAAGCCCATTAAGACGCCCATTAATAAATCGGTAAATACAATAGCCAAGATAGTGATAATAAAAGGAATAAATTGAGCGTATCCCTTGCGCCACATTTCTTTGAATATAGAAATTTGGGCTAACTTATAACCGGTTACAATTAATATAGCGGCTAAAGAGGCTAAGGGTATTTTATTTAAAATGGGACTTAAAAATAAGATACTGACAAACAATAAAATACCATGGAAGATGGTGGATAATTTACTGGCATTATTCGCTTGAATATTGACCGAACTACGAACAATTACGGAGGTAACGGGAATACCACCTAAAAAGCCTGCACTAATATTACCAATGCCTTGTGCCAATAATTCCCGATTGGGGGGCGATTGGCGTTTGTGTGGGTCTAATTTATCGACGGCTTCTATATTCAGTAAGGTTTCTAAACTAGCAATGGCGGCTATGGTTACGGCCACCAACCATACCTTGTATTCCATGAAATCGTTCAGGCTTGGCATGTGAAATAAAGCCGATAAATTGTTCAATTCAACGGCCGGAATTTGAACCAAATGGGAATTTTTAATACTGAAGCCGGGGGCAATCGCCATGAAAATTTCATTGAGTAGTACGCCAATAAACACCACAACTAAAGAGGCCGGTAATAAGCGGAATTTGGCCAAGGGTAATTTATTCCAAAATACTAAAATGGCTATAGAAATGAGCGAGATGATAAATGCGCCGGGAATAAAAAAACGGGTGATATTGATTAATTCCGAGAAGGTATTTTCGCCGTCGGATTGTATGAAGGAAAAATCGTCTTCTGCATTACGATCGAAGCCAACCGCGTGTGGAATCTGTTTTAAAATGAGAATGATTCCAATAGCGGCTAGTAAACCTTTAATAACATTGTTGGGAATGAAGTCGGCAATAAAACCCGCTTTTAAAATTCCCATTAGCGTTTGCATTACGCCGGCAATAATCACGGCTGTAAGGAATATGTCGAAACTGCCTAATTGTTGTATTGAGGCTAAAACGACAGCGGCTAATCCTGCCGCAGGTCCGCTAACACTGGTTTGCGATTGACTTAATAAGCCAACAATTAAGCCGCCAATAACACCCGAAATAATGCCCGACAACAAGGGGGCTCCTGAGGCTAAGGCAACTCCTAAGCAAAGCGGCAATGCCACTAAAAAAACAACTAAGGATGCCGGCAAATCGGTTTTAAGATTTTCAACCAACGATTTATTAGAACTCATACTTGCGAATATACAAGCATTACTTTTTTTTAGCAGTCAAACTTTGCTATTGCGTCTTTTTTAACTTTTTTTTGCAAGCTTAATTGCTCGGCATATTGAGCAGTGAATCAAGCATTAAGCTCATTTTTTTGGCTCCGATTTCGTGCAAATGATCGGCATCGTAAAAATCGTTATCGTTGAAATGCTTCGATTGAATTAAATTGAGGTATTGCACGTTAGGGTATGCTTGTTCTAAGTTCATCATTAATGAATCTGTCGATTTGAGCTCGGCGGGTATGTATTTTTTATACATCACGGAACTCACGGGCATATTAATCAAAAGAACTTGAATGTTTCGTTCTCTACATGCTTGCATCCAGTCATTCAATAAGTTTATGTTAGCCGAAAAGGCGCCTTCTTTTAGGCCATCTTTAATTCGACGTTGTGTTGTAATGTATCTCCTCTTGGTGGTTTGGGCGAGATCTTTTTTTTGATTTGACAAGTAAAAATTCCCCCAGCCTTTTTCATTTGATCCCCAATTATTGTCATGTTTTATATAGTAGGTAAAAAGACGTTTTATATTTTCTTTTAACGAAACCGATGTTATTTCAAAATAATTGAAAATACTAACCGGTGCATGTAATCCGGTATACATCAAATAATTTTTAAGTAGATTGAGTTTTTTATCGGGGTATTTGTAGAACTGTAAATTGGAATTGGAGACAGGTACTATAATGGCATGTAATTTTTTAAAGTGGGGTAGGGCTAATTGAAATTTATAATGGTGTAAGAAAATGGATTCATTAATTTGACTGGCATTATACACCGGGGTTTTCATCCAAACCGGATTGATTCCGAAGTACGTAAATGAGTTACCGAGTATGAGGGTGTTATAGGTATTGTTATCGTGCGTGAGTACCCGATATTTTTCTTTGTATTCGTTGGGAATTTGACGCAAGCTTATTTCCATAAGGCCAAAGCCTATTACCGGAATCAGGAAGAATAAAATGGTATTTCGATAAAAAGCGCGCATGGATTAAAAATCAAAGTAGATGTATTTTTGATTGGTATTCCCAAAATAAAGAATACAGAAAATAAGTCCGTAGTAAAACGATTTCCGTAACCAATTAGGCCAATTAAGTATATATTTTTCAATGGCATATTCGTTGGTACGGCCAAACCATTCCAATACAATGAAAACGAAACAAGCTAAAATTACCCAAAGTGAGCCGATTTTATTTTCGTAGTTGGGTATAGAAAATAGGGAAGTAGAACATATTTTTCCAATCATGCTAAAGGCTTGGTCAACATTTTCAGCACGAAAGAAAATTCGCCCAAAACTGGTAATGGTGAAGGTGCTTAAACAAGCCATGGTTTCATACAGTCCGGGAATGATTTTCCCTTCCGCCATATGATTGGTGTATTTTCTATTTTTATTCAAGATGATATAGGGAATGAAAAACAAGAAATTCAATAAGCCCCATATTACAAAGGTCCAATTGGCCCCATGCCAAATGGCACTTAACATAAAGATGGCAAATACATTGCGGATATTCATCCATGGCCCCATACGGCTACCCCCTAAGGGTTGATAAATATAATCGCGGAACCAGGTGGTTTGCGACAAATGCCAACGTCGCCAATATTCCGGAATATCGCGAGAGAAGAATGGGAAATTGAAATTCTTCATGAGATTAAACCCGAACAAGCGAGCACAACCTATGGCAATATCGGAATAGCCCGAGAAATCGCAATACAATTGAAAGGAGAAAAAGAAGGTGCCAATCATCATCGACATGCCATTGAATTCATCGTGACGATTAAAAATCATATTGGCGAAAATGGCACAGTTATCGGCAATGACCATTTTCTTGAATAAGCCCCATAACATTTGCCGTAAGCCATCTACAAATTGATTGTAATTGTATTCTCGTTTTTTGAAAAATTGAGGTACTAAGTTTACCGCCCGTTCAATAGGACCCGCAACCAGTTGAGGAAAGAAACTCACATAAGCCATAAAGGCTGTGGCATCTTGGGTGGCTTTTATTTTTCCTTTATACACATCAATGGTATAGCTCAAGGTTTGAAAGGTATAAAAACTAATACCTACCGGGAGAACAATATTCAGTGAATCTATGGAAATGGGTTGTCCCATAAATCGAAACGCCGCATTGAAGTTTTCGATAAAGAAATTACAATATTTAAAAAAGAAGAGATTGCCTAAATTGGTTATTAAACTGACGGCGAGTAAGTAATTTCTTTTTCGTTTTCCCTCGGTTTGGTCTAATTGAATAGCCACCCAATAATCGATGAGTGAAGTGGCTACGAGTAGCGATAAAAATCGCCAATCCCACCAGGCATAAAAAAACAAGCTAGCGAAAAGAATGAATCGATTTTGAATGACAATGTTTTTATTAAAAACATGCCAATACAACACAAAAACGATCGGTAAGAATATAACAAAGTCGAGCGAGTTAAACAGCATTCAAATTAACCTATTTCTTTTTCGAAACGAGCTTTTCCATTTTGTAACGAATTGATGAGGCATCAGCCGGCACAGGATCAATCTTCACTTGGCTTATTTCGAGCGTATAGGTATAACCGGATTCATATTGGAATCCATCGATTTCATCGTAAAAATACTGCCAAGCGGTATCGCTTGGATTTCGTTTGATTTGTAAACATTCCATAGGGCCTACGCCGGTACATGGATTGCGTTCAGGACCAACGACCCACGTTTCGGTGGGTATTTTGATACTAGCGCAGGCCGAGAACAAGGCCATTAAAAGCCAAAGTGCTTGTTTATTTTGCATGCTTGCAAGATAAGCCGAATTGCTTAATTATACAATAATAGTGGCGGCGCTGAAGCCTGCGATGGTGTTTCAGTGTGCGACGCAATTGCGACGAGCGCTGTTTCGGTGGCCGATGACCAAAGAAAAAAAATCAATGTTTGCTTTACATCGAACGACGGTACTGTCCACCTACGGCGAATAAAGCCCCTGTAATTTGCCCAAGCGAACAATGTTTCACCGCATCCATCAAGGCTTCAAATAAGTTCTCGTTACGAATGGCTTTTTCTTGCAACAGCTTTAAATATTGCTGTCCGGTTTCGCCACTGCGTTCTTTTAAACTTTTTACCGTTTGTATTTGGAACTCTTTTTCTTCGGTGGTAGAACGAATTACTTCTTGCGGTAATACCGTGGGAGAGCCGGTTGAACTTAAGAACGTATTCACACCAATGATGGGGAATTCGCCGGTATGTTTCAAGGTTTCGTAATACAAACTTTCTTCTTGAATTTTTCCGCGTTGGTACATGGTTTCCATCGCGCCCAATACTCCGCCGCGTTCACTGATGCGGTCGAATTCGGTATAAACGGCTTCTTCTACCAAGTCGGTGAGCTCTTCAATAATGAAAGAACCTTGTAATGGATTTTCGTTTTTGGCTAAGCCCAACTCGCGGTTGATGATTAATTGAATGGCCATGGCCCGACGCACACTTTCTTCGGTGGGGGTGGTGATGGCTTCATCGTAAGCATTGGTATGCAAGGAATTACAATTGTCGTAAATGGCATACAAGGCTTGCAATGTGGTACGAATATCGTTGAAGTCGATTTCTTGTGCATGCAAACTGCGGCCCGATGTTTGAATATGGTACTTCAACATTTGACTACGTTCGTTGCCACCATATTTTAACTTCATGGCCTTGGCCCATACACGACGGGCTACGCGACCAATCACACTGTATTCCGGATCGATACCATTGCTAAAGAAGAAGGAAAGGTTCGGTGCGAAATCGTTGATGTTCATACCGCGACTTAAATAATATTCCACATACGTGAAACCATTACTTAAGGTGAAAGCCAATTGCGAAATCGGGTTGGCACCGGCTTCGGCAATATGATAGCCACTGATGCTGACACTGTAGAAATTACGCACTTGTTGGTTGATGAAATATTGTTGTACATCACCCATCAATTTCAACGAAAATTCGGTGCTGAAGATGCAGGTGTTTTGGGCTTGATCTTCTTTCAAAATATCGGCTTGTACCGTTCCGCGCACTTGTTTTAAGGTATTGGCTTTGATCGTGGCATATACATCGGCCGGCAATACCTGGTCGCCGGTAACACCCAGTAACATAAGACCTAAACCATTATTCCCTTCAGGCAATTCGCCGGGTTTGCCATTCACGGCATATACAGGACGTAAATGTTCGCGGCCTTGGTAAATGGCTTTTATTTTGGCTTCCACGTCGGCTTCCAAACCATTTTCGCGAATGTAAATTTCACATTGTTGGTCGATGGCGGCATTCATAAAGAAGGCCGTCATAATACTGGCCGGACCGTTGATGGTCATACTCACTGATGTTTTCGGATCGGCGAGATTGAAGCCTGAATATAATTTCTTTGCATCGTCGAGGGTGGGCACACTCACGCCGCTATTCCCAATTTTACCGTAAATGTCAGGACGGTGTTCAGGGTCGTTACCGTAAAGTGTTACGCTATCGAACGCCGTGCTCAAACGAGCGGCGGGTAAGCCTTTCGATACATAGTGGAAACGTTTGTTGGTGCGTTCAGGTCCA
>JBPCSZ010000108.1:0-17999 GCA_051006655.1 Chitinophagaceae bacterium | reverse complement strand
GGCGAGGGGGGTAACACCGCTTTGGGTGGCGTGGATATAGGGTTGTACCACACGGTCGGCAACGGAAAAATAATAACGCACTTTACTGTCCGGAATAAAGTCGGTATGCAAAACAATCTCGTTATTGAGTTGGTATTCGTTGATGGCGTTCAAATAAGGGGCTGAATCTTCGTAAAATTCGCCGGCTACGAGGAGTTTAGCATTTAAAGCCTCTAGGCGGCCCGATTTTTTAAGGATATGCATGGCCTCAATGAGGTTGAGAAGTCCTTTGTATGGGCGAATAAACCCGAAGAAAAGCACCCATCGGGTATTGGGGTCGAGGTTTAAGTTCTCGCAAGCGGTTTCGCGGGGTTCGCGTGGACCGAAATTATCGTAGAGTGGGTGGTTTACGAAGCGGGCGGGCTTATTCGAGAGGGGTTTGAGGTCCTTGAGCACTTTTTCGCTCATGGTAATAAAGGCATCGATGGGTTTGATGAAATAACGGGTAAAGGGCATATCGCCCGGGCGTTTTTCGTGGGGAATAATATTATCGGCGATGCAAATGATGCGGGTATGTTTATTTTTTCGAACTTGGCGAAGGATGCTGCCCAAGCAGGGGCCCATAAAGGGGAGCCAATAGCGCACCACAATAATATCGGGGCGAAGTTGTTGCAGTTCTTTACCGCATTGAAGCCAGTTGAGCGGGTTGACGGCATTGATTTTCACGTCGATGTGTAAATCGGTGGGGGCGGGTTCGGCGGAGTATTGGGTGGTGCCGGGGAAGAGGAAGCCGGGGTATTGGAGGGAGAAGGTATAGAGGCGGCAATCGTGTCCTTCTTGCAGGAATTGGCGGGCGAGGCGTTCGTTGTAGGACGCTAATCCACCGCGCAGGGGGTGAGCCGGACCGATGATCACAATGTTTTTCTTCATAAACTTGGGTCTGCAAGGTACATTTGTTCTTGATTTTAGGGGCAAAAGGAACAAATTATAAAAAAACTTCATTTTTTATAGAAATAATCTTAAAAAAAATTGGTGTGTTCAAAATTCCTCGATACCTTTGCACTCCCAAATTATTACAGGGAGTAAACATATGTCGCAACGTATCAGAATCAAATTGAAGTCTTACGACCACAACCTGGTGGACAAATCGGCTGAGAAAATCGCCAAGACCGTTCGCAGTACAGGTGCTGTTGTAACCGGTCCATTGCCTTTACCGACCGATAAGAAAATTTTCACCGTTTTACGTTCACCGTTTGTGAACAAGAAATCGCGTGAGCAGTTTCAATTGTGCACGCACAAGCGTTTAATGGATATTTATACATCCAGTTCAAAAACGGTTGATGCGTTGTCGAAGCTTGATTTACCTTCCGGTGTTGAAGTGGAAATCAAAGCCTAAGTAGCTCCCGCACCTCCAAACCATTTACAGATCCCCGTCATCCACATTCGTTGTGGCGCTGACTAACAAAAAATAAAGAGAATGAAAGGAATAATAGGAAAGAAAGTTGGTATGACCAGCATCTTCGAAGCCAATGGCAAGCAAACTGCTTGTACCATTATTGAGGCCGGCCCTTGTGTTGTAACGCAGGTTAAAACTGCTGAAACCGATGGGTACAATGCCTTGCAAATTGCTTTTGGTGAAAAGAAAGAAAAGAATAGCAATAAGGCTATGATTTCTCATTTTGCCAAAGCCTCAACCACGCCTAAGGCGATTGTTCAAGAATTACGCAACTGCGACTTACAAAAGAACGCCGGTGACACGATCACCTGCGATATTTTTGTTGAAGGCGAAATGGTTGACGTAGTAGGAACGAGCAAGGGTAAAGGTTTCCAGGGTGTTGTAAAGCGCCACGGATTCAGTGGGGTAGGTGAAGCTTCACATGGTCAGCACGATCGTCAACGTGCGCCGGGTTCTATTGGTGGTTCTTCGTATCCTTCTCGTGTATTCAAGGGTATGCGCATGGCCGGCCAATTAGGAAACGAGCAAGTGAAGGTGAAGGCCTTGAAAGTATTGAAAATTTTCCCCGACAAAAACTACATTTTGGTGAGTGGATCGGTTCCCGGTCATAACGGCTCTATTGTATTAATTCAAAAGTAAGCGAAACGTATGCAAATCGAAGTATTAAATAAAGAAGGTAAGTCTACAGGCCGTAAGGTTGAATTACCCGCCGAATTCTTCGGTATCGAACCCAACGATCACCTGATTTATCTGGCTGTTAAACAGTATTTGGCTTCTCAACGCCAAGGTACCCATAAAGTAAAAACCCGTGCTGAAGTGCAAGGTGCTTCTCGTAAGCTCCATAAGCAAAAAGGTACCGGTGGTGCTCGTAAGGGTAATCTCCGTAACCCTTTATACAAGGGTGGTGGTACTATTTTTGGACCAAAACCACGCGATTATGCGTTTAAGTTGAACAAGCAAGTGAAGAACTTAGCCTTCTATTCAGCTTTATCGCACAAAGCCAAAGCACAAAGTATTGTGGTGGTGGAAGATTTCAACATGAATGCTCCTAAAACGAAGGAAGTAGTTCAAGTATTGAGCAACCTCAACTTGAATGGTAAGAAAACCTTGGTTTTATTGCCCGACTTCAACGACAATGTGTTTTTGAGCTTGCGCAACTTGCCTCGTGTTAAAACCAATGTGTTCCACAGTGCAAACACCTACGATGTAGTGAATGCCGGTACCTTGTTGTTGACTGAAAACGTAGTGAAGCAATTCACCGAAAGCGAAACTGAAGCTTAATTAAAAAATTAAACAGATCATGAAATTGTCTGAAGTAATATTAAAACCCATTGTTACCGAAAAGGTGAACAAGCAAACGGAGAAGTTCAACCGTTACACGTTCGCGGTAGACAAGCGGGCAAACAAATTAGAAATCAAAAAGGCTGTTGAAACCTTTTACAATGTACGTGTTAATGATGTGAATACTTCGGTAGTTCCCGGTAAAGCCATTACTCGTATGACTAAATCGGGTGTGTACTCGGGCGTTAAACCCGGCTACAAGAAAGCTACAATTACTGTAGCTGAAGGAGACAGCATTGATTTATACGCATTCTAAAAACTAAGAAACCATGGCACTGAAAAAATATAAACCAGTTACAGCAGGTACCCGATGGAGAATCGGCAATGCCTATAGCGAAATTACCACCAACCAACCTGAAAAGTCGTTGTTGGAACCCACCAAGAAAACCGGTGGTCGTAATGCGCAAGGTCGTCGTTCGATGCGTTATATCGGTGGCGGTAGCAAGCAAATGTATCGTTTGATTGATTTCAAGCGCGACAAGAAAAATATTCCTGCAACGGTTAAATCGATTGAATACGATCCGAACCGTACTGCCTTCATCGCCTTATTAAGTTATGCCGATGGTGAGAAGCGTTATATTGTTTCTCCTCAGGGATTAACGGTAGGTATGGTATTGAATAGTGGAGAAACAGTAGCTCCTGAATTAGGTAACTGCTTGCCATTGCGTAACATGCCTTTGGGTACTATTGTTCACAATATTGAAATGCAACCCGGTCAGGGTGGGGTAATTGCCCGCAGTGCCGGTTCTTCTGCCCAGTTGAATGCGAAAGAAGAAAAGTATGCCGTATTGAAAATGCCTTCGGGTGAATTGCGTAAAGTATTAATTACTTGTTGGGCTACAGTTGGTTCGGTATCGAATTCCGATCACCAATTGGAAACCATGGGTAAAGCCGGTCGCAACCGTTGGAAAGGTATCCGTCCTCGTAACCGTGGTGTGGCTATGAACCCTGTCGATCACCCGATGGGTGGTGGTGAAGGTCGTTCTTCAGGTGGTCATCCTCGTTCTCGTACCGGTAAGTACGCGAAAGGTGAGAAGACACGTAAGAAGAAGGGCTCCGATAAGTTGATTATCGTTCGCAGTAATGGCTCTAAATTAAAAATCAAATAATTCAAAAACTAACGTATAATGGCTCGTTCAATAAAAAAAGGTCCTTATGTCAGTGCAAAGTTGGAGCGTAAAGTGACCAACATGAATGAAGAAAAAACGAAACGTGGGGTTATCAAAACCTGGAGTCGTCGTTCAACCATCACGCCCGATTTCGTAGGTCATACCTTTGCTGTTCACAATGGCAACAAGTTTATCCCGGTATATGTTACCGAGTTCATGGTAGGCCACAAATTAGGTGAATTTTCACCCACCCGTAACTTTAAATCGCACAGCGGTAGCAAATAAAAGTAAATAACATGGAAGCAGTAGCTCGTTTAAGAAATTATCCCACATCACCCCGGAAAATGCGCTTGTTAGCCGACGTTATCCGCGGGATGAATGTTGACAAAGCCGTGAGCTTTTTGAAATTCAATGCCCAGCATTCTTCAACGCCTTTAGAAAAGTTGTTGATGAGCGCCGTAGCCAATTGGACCGTAAAGAATGAAGGCGGTGATATTGCGAATTTGTATGTAAAAACCATTTTTGTTGATGGTGGCCGTACATTGAAGCGCATGATGCCCGCACCACAAGGTCGTGCTTACCGTAAATTAAAGCGCAGCAACCACGTAACCATTATTGTGGATGAACGCCAAAACGAAACTTCTAACAAATAAAACAGACGATAAGTCAGAAAATAATTCAACATGGGTCAAAAAACAAATCCGATAGCCAGTAGATTAGGTATAGTCCGCGGATGGGACAGCAGCTGGTATGGTAGTAAAAAAGACTACGGTGCTAAACTGATTGAAGACACGGAAATCCGTAAGTACCTTAATGCTCGTATCAACAAAGGCGGTATTGCCAAGATTGTGATTGAGCGTATGCTGGGTAAACTCATTGTGACCATTCACACCTCACGTCCCGGTATTATTATCGGTAAAGGCGGACAGGAAGTGGACCGTATTAAAGAGGAATTGAAAAAGCTCACCGGTAAGGACGATGTTCAAATTAATATTTTGGAAATCCGTCGCCCTGAATTGGATGCTCAAATTGTGGCCGACTCGATTGCCAAGCAAATTGAAGGTCGTGTTAACTATAAGCGTGCCGTTAAAATGGCCATCCAAACCACGATGCGTATGGGTGCTGAAGGGATCAAGGTGAAAGTAGGTGGTCGTTTAGGCGGTGCTGAAATTGCTCGTTCGGAAGAAATTAAACAAGGACGTACCCCATTGCATACGTTCCGTATGGATATCGATTACGCCAATGTATTTGCCTTAACGGTATACGGTAAAATTGGTATCAAGGTATGGATTTGTAAAGGAGAAGTATTGGCTAAGCGCGATTTGAACCCCAATATCGTAGCCGGTAACGACAAACGCCCATCGGGTGCCGGATTCTCCGGTCGCGATGATCGTGGCGACCGCGGCGGAGATCGTCGTGGTGGTGGTAACCGCGGAGGTGGTAACCGTCGTTCAGGAGGAAATAAATAATTAACAACGAATAACATCGTATCATGTTACAACCAAAAAGAACCAAACACAGAAAAGCACATAAAGGCCGTATTAAAGGTGATGCCAAACGTGGTGCCACATTAGCCTTCGGAACCTTCGGTTTGAAAACCTTAGAACCTAAGTGGATTACAAACCGTCAAATCGAAGCCGCTCGTCAGGCCATGACACGTCACATGAAACGTGAGGGTAATGTATGGATTCGTATCTTCCCCGATAAGCCAATCACTGCCAAACCGGCCGAGGTGCGTATGGGTAAGGGTAAAGGTAACTTAGAATACTACGCCGCCGTTGTAAAACCGGGTCGTATTATGTTCGAAATCTCGGGTGTAAGCTTAAGCTTAGCCAAAGAAGCCCTCGAATTAGCCGCTCAAAAACTCCCCGTTGCTACCAAATTTGTAGTCCGCCGCGATTACTCTGAAGCATAATCATTAAAAGCTGAAAGACCATGGCAAAGAAAAAAACAAACCCAACACAGGAAATGTACAACATGAATGTTGCCGACCTGGAAAAAAATATCTTGGATGCTGAGAACCGTTTAAAGAAAATGGTATTCAGTCATGCCATTACACCCATCCAAAATCCAATGAGTATTCGTATCTTGCGTCGCGAAATAGCTCGGATGAAAACCATTGTACGCAGCAAACAATTAGCATCCTAATCAGAAAAACCATTCACATGGCAGAAATAGTAACATTAAGAGGACGTCGTAAGACCCGTATCGGATTGGTGACCAGCAACAAGATGGAAAAAACCATCACAGTAGCGGTTGAACGTAAAGTAAAACACCCGATCTACGGAAAGTTCCTTAAAAAAACCACCAAATTCATGGCGCACGACGAAAAGAACGAATGTTCAATCGGTGATGTGGTGAAAATTATGGAAACACGCCCCATGAGTAAAAACAAGTGCTGGCGCTTGGTGGAAATCGTTGAAAAAGTAAAATAATCATCTTCGTTAGGTTCCTTCTGGAATACCGGCGAAATAAAAACACAGAGCAATATGATACAACAAGAAAGCAGGCTGACGGTAGCAGACAACAGTGGTGCCAAAGAGGTATTGTGTATTCGCGTACTGGGTAATTCCGGACAAGACTATGCACACATTGGCGACAAGATCGTTGTAACGGTGAAAGATGCCATGCCCGGTGGCGGACTCAAAAAAGGAACTGTAGCTAAAGCAGTTATCGTTCGTACCAAAAACAAATTACGTCGTAAAGACGGTTCTTATATCCGCTTCGACGACAACGCCGTGGTGATTTTGAACGCATCCGACGAACCACGCGGAACCCGTATCTTTGGGCCGGTAGCTCGTGAATTGCGCGATAAAGGATACATGAAAATTATTTCACTGGCACCTGAAGTGCTTTAACGCTTAAATGAATTTCAACTGTGAAAACGAGATTTAAACCTAAATACAGCATCAAAAAAGGCGACCAAGTAGTGGTTATTGCCGGTGCCGGAAAAGATCGTACTACGCCACGTACCGTATTGGCCGTCGTTCCCGACGAAACAAGTCCACGCGTATTGGTAGAAGGGATCAATATTAAAACAAAACATAAAAAACCGAACGCCCAAAATCCGCAAGGAAGCATCGTGAAAGAAGAAGCGCCAATTGCTTTATCGAATGTGATGTTATGGGATGCCAAAGCCAAAGCCGCTGTACGTGTTCGTCGTGAACGCAAAGACGGTAAAGCCATTCGTGTTTCTAAAAAATCTGGGGAGGTTATTAAGTAATGAGTACAACAATGTATACACCGCGTATGCAAAGCAAGTATAGCCAGGAGGTTGTACCCGCTTTGATGAAGAAATTCGGCTATAAGTCGATTATGCAATGCCCACGCTTGGTTAAAATTTGCTTGAACCAAGGCGTTAAAGGTGCCGTTGCCGATAAGAAATTGATTGATAACGCTATCGATGAAATGACTAACATTTCCGGACAAAAAGCGGTTCCAACCTTATCGAAAAAAGATATCTCGAACTTCAAACTCCGTAAGCACATGCCTATCGGAACTCGCGTAACGCTTCGCAGTCGCAATATGTACGAGTTTTTAGATCGCTTCGTAGCGGTTTCTTTACCTCGTGTTCGCGATTTCAAAGGCGTAAACGATAAGTCGTTCGATGGTCGTGGTAACTACACCATCGGGATTACGGAACAAATCATTTTCCCTGAAATCGATATCGATAAATTACCCCGCATCAGTGGTATGGACATTACGTTCGTAACAACTGCTCGCACCAACGAAGAAGCTTACGAGCTCCTCAAAGAATTGGGTATGCCTTTCAAAAACTTAAACGCTAAATCTAACTAATTCCATGGCTAAGAAATCCGTAAACGCTCGTCAGAAAAAACGTGAACGCATGGTTGCCCAGTACGCCGAAAAGCGTAAGGCTTTGAAAGCCGAAGGCAATTATGAAGCATTAGACTTATTGCCTAAGAACGCTTCTCCGGTACGCTTGCACAATCGTTGCCAACTTACCGGTCGTCCAAAAGGATATATGCGTCACTTTGGTATTTCACGTGTTACCTTCCGCGAAATGGCCCTCAACGGCTTGATTCCCGGTGTACGTAAAGCCAGCTGGTAATTAATTAAGAACATTCAACCCCGGTTCATTCCGGATTTAGAAAACGACAAAACAAAAAACAATGGTTACAGATCCTATCGCCGATTTCCTCACCCGCATCCGCAACGCCCAAATGGCGGGCCATCGCATCGTAGAGATTCCGGCATCGAACCTGAAAAAACGCATGACAGAAATCCTGTACGATAAAGGCTATATCTTAAAATACAAATTCGAAGATGATAGCAAACAAGGCTTGATTAAAATTGCGTTGAAATACGATGTAAACACCAAATTACCGGCTATCCGCGGATTAGAACGCATCAGCCGTCCGGGTTTACGTCAATACGCTAAACCGGCCGAAATTCGTCGTGTACAGAACGGATTGGGTATCGCTATCTTGTCTACTTCAAAAGGAGTAATGACCGATAAAGATGCGAAAGCCAACAATGTAGGCGGTGAAGTACTTTGCCACATTTATTAATCCAAGTTCCGTAACGAAACTGTCAATTAAAAAGATACAACATGTCAAGAATAGGTAAACAACCCATCACATTGCCCGCCGGTGTTACGTTGAACGTTACACCAGCCAATGAAGTGATTGTGAAAGGCCCGAAAGGCGAATTAAAGCAATCGCTCAATAGCGATATCACCGTAAGTGTGGAAGATAATACCGTGTCTATCACCCGTCCAAGCGACCAAATTCAACACCGTGCTTTGCATGGTTTATATCGTGCCATTCTCGCCAATATGGTGAAAGGCGTAACCGATGGTTTCGAACGTAAATTGGAATTGGTTGGGGTAGGGTACAAGGCTACAAACACCGGTAATATCCTCGATTTAGCCTTAGGTTATTCGCACAATATCATTTTCGAAATTCCAAGTGAAATTAGTGTTACCACCTTAACTGAAAAAGGGGCTAATCCAATCATCACCTTACAAGGTTCCGATAAGCAATTGATCGGACAAGTTGCTGCCAAAATCCGCAGCTTACGCAAACCTGAACCATACAAAGGGAAAGGGGTACGTTACAAAGAAGAATTTGTTCGTCGTAAAGCCGGTAAATCAGCAGGTAAATAATTTGATTCATCAACGAAAATGGTTAAAAGTCATTTTCAGTAAAATAAAACAACTATGGACGTAAAAGTTATCAGAAGGCAAAAACTCAAATGGAGAATTCGTAAGAAAATCTCCGGGACAGCTGCTTGTCCACGCCTTTCCGTATTCCGCAGCAATAAAGAAATTTATGCGCAATTGATCGACGATATCAATGGTGTAACCTTGGCATCGGCCAATAGCCGCAACAAAGAAACCGCAGCTACCGGTCCGAAAATTGACCAAGCTAAAGCAGTAGGTATGAAAATTGCCGAAATCGCTAAAGCCAAAGGCATTGAAAATTGTGTATTCGATCGCGGTGGTTATTTGTACCACGGTCGTGTTAAATCTTTAGCCGACGGCGCCCGTGAAGGCGGATTGAAATTCTAAATTGCCTATTCTCAAACGAATAATACAAGAAAATGTCAAAAACAGAAACAAACAGAGTAAAGACCGGTGAAATTGAACTCCGCGAAAAAGTGGTAGCCATCAACCGTGTAGTTAAAACCACGAAAGGTGGTCGTACCTTCAGCTTCTCGGCACTCGTTGTAGTAGGAAATGGTCAAGGTGTAGTAGGACAAGGCCTTGGTAAAGCCAAGGAAGTGCAAATGGCCATTCAAAAGGGTATCGATGATGCCAAGAAGAATTTGGTGAAAGTACCGATCTTACATGGCACTATTCCCCACGAAATTTTAACCAAAGCCGGTGCGGCCAAGGTGTTGATTAAGCCAGCTTCTCACGGTACCGGTGTAATTGCCGGAGGCAGTATGCGTGCCGTATTGGAAAGCGCCGGTGTAACCGACGTATTGGCTAAGAGCTTAGGTTCTGCTAATCCACACAATGTGGTAAAGGCAACCATCCAAGCCTTATCGGAATTACGCGAACCAGTTCGTGTTGCCCGCGACCGCAATATCAGTTTGAAAAAAGTATTTAACGGGTAAACAACCCCTTGTTTTCAATCACCCTTGAACGAAACATCATGAGCAAGATTAAAATAACACAGGTAAAAAGCGCCATTGACCGCTCAAGCCGCCAAAAAGCGACCTTGAAAGCCTTGGGTTTGAATAAAGTAAACCAAACGGTTGAACACGAAGAAACTCCCCAAATTTTGGGTATGGTGAAGAAAGTGGCCCATTTAGTAACAACAACAAAATAAGCACAACATGAATTTGCATACATTAAAACCCGCAGCCGGTGCAACGCACCGTGAAGGTAAACGCCTTGGTCGTGGTAATTCATCCGGTAAAGGTGGTACCTCTACGAAAGGGAATAAAGGGGCTCAATCGCGTGCCGGTTATAACAGCCGTCGCGGTAACGAAGGGGGGCAGATGCCTTTACAACGTCGCTTACCTAAACGTGGTTTCAAAAACATTAATCGCATCGATTATAAAGTATTGAACTTAGGTCAATTAGACAGTTTAGCTGAACGTTATCAGTTGACTGAAATTTCACCTGAAACGTTATACATCACCGGATTAATTAACCGTACCGATTTAATTAAAATTCTCGGTAAAGGTGAATTGAAAACCAAATTGGATTTCAAAATCAACGCCATCAGCGAAAAAGCCAAAGCTGCTATTGAAGCCGCCGGTGGAACTGTTGAAATTATTTAATCGTATATTTAGTGCATCCCGCTTTTTTTTCACGATAATTGTCGTGAAAATCAGCGGGATACCCTATATTGCAAGCTTTAATTACTGAATTAAGCAGAAGAATGAAAAAATTTTTAGACACATTAAAGAACATCTGGAGTATCGATGAACTGAAGAACCGGATCATCTTTACCTTGACCCTTTTGCTCGTTTATCGCGTGGGTTGTCATGTGGTTTTGCCCGGTATCAATCCAAACGATTTGAGCGACGGCCAAGGCCAAAGCGGCTTGTTGGGCTTGTTCAACATGTTTGCCGGTGGTGCCTTCAATAACGCCTCCGTATTTGCCCTCGGTATCATGCCGTATATCTCGGCCAGTATCGCCATGCAGCTTGCTCAAATTGCCATCCCGCAATTACAAAAATTATCGAAAGAAGAAAGCGGCCGTAAGAAAATTAATTTGATTACCCGCTATGTAACCGTTGCCGTTACCTTGTTCCAATCTATTGGTTATATTGCTTATTTGCGTAGCCAAAACGGACAAGCCATCATCCAAGACGATTTCATGTGGATGTTCAATACCGTAGTGGTATTAACTACAGGAACCTTGTTTGTGATGTGGTTAGGTGAAAAAATTACCGATAAAGGAATTGGTAATGGTACATCCTTAATCATCACAGCCGGTATCATTGCTCGTTTACCGCATTCTATTGTACAAGAAGTTACCTCTCGTTTCGCTATGGGCGCTGCCAGTGGTTTATTGATTTTCATGATTGAAATGGTGGTTATGGTGTTAATCATTATGGCTATCATTATGTTGGTACAAGGTACTCGCCGTATTCCTATCAATTACGCCCGTCGTATTGTAGGAGCTACTTCGGTGAACGATGTATCGGGTAACCGCGATTTTATTCCAATTAAAGTAAACAGTGCCGGTGTAATGCCAATCATCTTTGCCCAGGCAATGTTGTTTATTCCATCTACCTTGGTAGGATTCTCGGAAAGCGATACCGCACAAGGTTTAGCCCGTAATTTAAGCGATCCGGGGTCTATGTGGTACAATATCATTTACTCGGTATTGGTTATTGCCTTTACCTATTTGTACACCGCCTTGATTTTCAATCCAACCCAAATGGCCGACGATTTAAAACGCAACAACGGGTTTATTCCGGGTATTGCGCCAGGCGATGACACTGCTAATTATATTGGTACCATCATGGATCGTATTACCTTACCGGGTGCCATCTTCTTAGCATTATTGGGTATCCTTCCGGGTATTGCCCAACAATTGAAAATCACCAGCGGATTCGCTAGTTTCTTCGGTGGTACTTCAATGTTGATTATGGTGGGTGTAGTACTCGATACCTTACAACAAATTGAAAGTCAACTCTTGATGCGTCACTACGATGGATTAATGGAATCCGGACGTATTACAGGCCGCCAGCCCGTAAATGCATAAAGAACACACAATTAAATTTTTAAAAGCTTGTCGGAAACGGCAAGCTTTTTTGTTGGGGGTATGATGTTGGTTTTTTTGGGACGAGCGTCGGGAATTCTATTAAGCGCAATTGCGTCGCACTCTTCAGCGGCAATAAGGGGCTGAGCTTTATTTCACATTTCGATATAATGAGCTTTATTCGATTATTATCATAAGATCTTTAAACTGCTTCTTCGCGTTAATTAGGCCATTTAAATGAAATTATACGTTTAAAATCGGCAATCAATCGTTGAAAAATATAACTTTGTAGGGTGGAAAAAATCGGTTTCATAGAAATCAGCATTTCAGGGGCAAAGGGAAACCTTGACTTAAGACCGGATAATTACGATATTCGAGACATTATCGCTATGCTTGAAAATGCTGAACAATTACTTTATCCGGGCGATAAAAAGGACAGACCGACTATTAGTTACAACATCGAAGCAGGTTCTGTTAAGCATATCCTTAAAACATCCATGCAATACATTATTGGTTTTAATGCCGTTATTGGTCAAGTTAATAAAGTGCAGCACATCGATTTTTTAGATTCAGGAACTGCCAAAGCATTCGAAAACATTCAAGATATAGCTACCAAACGGAATTATGTTTTTAATATCAGAACATCACTCGACAATACCTACGAGGTACGCATAGATAAAACAACCCGTTATTATAGAACAGAAGCTATTTGGGCCGATGCTGAGTTTTATTTTTATGGCAAGGTGACGAATGCCGGAGGTAAAGACAAAGCCAATATACATGTATTCACGGAAGAACTTGGAACACTCAGAATTCAAACCCCCATTAGTTTTCTTGAGCAATATGATAATAATTTGCTTTATAGAACTTTCGGTATAAGAGCAATCGGTAAGCAACATTCCGAAACAGGCGAAGTAGATACGACCACCTTAAAATTCGTTGAGTTAATTGATTATGAACCAACATACGATGAGCAATATTTAAAAATGCTTCGCGATAAAGCCAAGAAATCGTGGCTTGGTAACATTAACCCCAATACGTGGTTAAACGAAATACGGGGAGCGTATGACGCATAATGCCGTTTTATTAGATACGAGTTTCTTTATCCGTTTTTTGAACGACAGTGATCCGCTATATAAAAATGCGGATGCCTATTTTCGGTATTTTTTGCAACATAATATTACGATGATGATTTCCACTATCAGTATGGCTGAATATTGTGTAGGCGGTGATATAAATGAACTTCCATTACGGAATTTACAAATTATTCCATTCAACTTAAACCATGCCAAAAGAACCGGAGAATTTGCTAAAATAGTCTTCAATAACAAAGGGAAATTGAAACTGAACGAGCGTAATATTATCCCAAACGATACCAAGTTATTTGCTCAAGCCGATACAGAGAACACCATCGTTTTTTATTTGTCATCCGATAATGAAAGTCAAAAGATTTATAATATTATAAGTCAAGAAACAGCACCCCAATTTCAATTTATTGACTTAAAAATACCCTACAATGAAACATTTGGGTTGCTTGATTTTTGAAAATTGATTTTAATAACTGATTAAAAGCTTGCATAAAACGGCAAGCTTTTTTGTTGGGGGTAATTTGATATTGGTTTTTTGGGGGACGAGGATCGGGAATTCTATTATGCGCATTCCCGCAGGTGCGGGACACGTCGGCGGCAAGAAGGGGCTGAGCTTTATTTCACATTTCGATATAATGAGCTCTTTTCGATTATTATCATAATATCTTCAAATATTAAGTTTTTGGGGACTTTGGAAACAATTAAATAATCCTCATTTTAAAGGGGGCGAATTAGACTCCTTTCTATTCGAGGCAGGGTCATATTCTTTTACGCTATCTCCAACTAAATGGATTGAAAAAACCAATGCAATAGGTATTGAACTTCAATTCTCACGATTATAATATACTATACGGGGGCTGTTCGAGATGTTCGGCTCTGCCGGCATCTCGAACGATAGATAGAACACATTTCGTAAATGTTTTGGATTTACGCCTAGTTTCTGAACTAGGATGCTCATGATTTGAAGATTATAAGAACGGAGCGTGTAAAACATACTGTTTGCTGTTTCGCTGAAACTGCTTACTGTTTTGAATTAGGATGCATAGGAGGTAAGGATAATAAGATAGGTGTTGGAAAGATGCCTGTTTGCTGTTTCGCTGGAACTGTTTACTGTGTCTGAACTAGGATGCTCATGATTTGAAGATTATAAGAACTGACTTTGTTATTTTACTGCTACTCATCAATGGCAAGGAAATAGGGGTAGTTCGTAGGGGTTTTGTCTGCCTCAGGCAGATGGCCGCCCGCGTTTAAAACTTGAATTTTGCTGAATTTTTTATCTTATTTTTTTCAAATTTCATCAGCCTATACCTTTTTTTCAAAGCAGTCTGGTAACAAGGTTATTGATGTTGTACATTTACTTAAATTAAATTTACATATATGGCAAAAGCAATTAAAAATTACAACATAACTGCGCATATTCATCAATTTGCTGTTTGGACTGCGGCTAGAGCTGTTCAACGGAATTTTACAACAACCGAGAATATTAAAAAGGTTATTGAAAAGACTCAGTTATATGATTTGATTGATAATCCTGAAATTGCGTACGATAACTACGAATTATTTCATGATAAATGTGCTAAAAAAATAATTACATCTTTTAATAAGTTGAAAGACAAAAATGGAAATGAATTACTAGCAACATATGGAATTGCCGCCAAAATCATTGCTATTTATATTAAAACTGCTGTAATTATTTCAAATAAAGGGAAAAAAGAGTTATCTAAAGTTGCATACCCGCCTATCGACCGAATATTATTGACAAACTTGAAAAAAGATTACCCGGAAATCAAAAAACTAAGTTGGACAAAATTTGATCGTACCCAATACCTTGAAACAATTAATATCATAAACAAAATTAAAGCAGATAAAAAACTAAAGGCTTATTGGGAAATTGAATCCTATTGGACACCAACCGATGATGATGAGAATTAATGAATTGCTTGATTTTTACTTAATGTAAATATTCTTCAATATCTTTTTTGAATTTCTCCTTACCACCATACGATGGATGTTTAATATAAATGTTCTCAGAATGGTTAACCTTGCCTGATTTCTTTCTCCGTTTATTCAGTATTTCAATAACTGAAGTTTCGCTGTTTATTTTTGCTTCAGCTTTATGTCCAACAGCATAAACAGTGTCAATGGATTCAAACATTTCAAGAAGATGTTTTAAAACGTCAAACCCAAAATTAATTTCATCCTTTAACGGAGCGCGATTTGATTTTTCAGGATTTCCTTTCTCATGCGGATGATATGGAAATATATTCCAAAGCAAAGGCATTTTATTGAGCACCCTCAATTTATCAAATACTGGCCAGACTTTCGTGGCTGTGGCTTCAGTTCGAATTTTATTATTGGTATCCCTATTCACACTATAATCCTTAAAAAAATCATTTTCAGACATTACCCGCTCACTCGTAAACGGTATACCCGTTAACTTACAACCATTATACCCGGGGGCTTCGCCTACCAATAGAACAGTAGGTTTCATGGCATGCATTTGAGTAAGGTATTGTTTTAAGTTCCTATACTGATTACTGTTTTCACCCTTTGCATATGGATTGTCCACATGATTGAATGAATAGACTTGATTGCCAACTTTTGCATTTATTAAAAGTTCTAAAAATGCGTTTATCTTTTTTTGACTCATATTTTGATATTATAATAAAGTTAGCGGTGTTATCAAATTTAACTCAAATTGACAAAGAACTGTGTAGAATTGGGTTACATGATTGTGGGGGTGATTGATAATATTTACTTGATTTCAGTCCAAATTCAATGAATTTTATACCAAATTCCCAATAAGAATAATAACTTTACCTACTACCCATAATGAAGTCAAGCATGTTCGAACAAACGTTTAAAAATATCGATGATATCCTGCATAAAGATGCCGGCTGTGGCAGTGAATTAGATTATGTGGAGCAAACTTCATGGATTCTTTTTTTGAAATACCTCGACGATTTAGAGAAAGACCGGGCCACCGCCGCTGAATTAACGGGTAATACCTATTCGCCCATTATTGAAAGGGAATATGAATGGACGGTATGGGCCATGCCCAAAGACAAAGACGGTAAACTCGATCATCATAATGCCATGAATGGCGACGATTTAACCGACTTTGTAAACAATAAACTCTTCCCTTATTTAAAACGCTTTAAAGAGAAGGCTACCAGTCCCGATACCATTGAATACAAAGTAGGCGAAATTTTCAGCGAATTAAAAAACCGCATTCAAAGCGGGTATAATTTGCGCGAGGTCATCAACCGCATCGATGAACTCCGTTTCCGTACCCATGCCGAGAAGCATGAAATGAGCCACTTGTATGAAGACAAGATTAAAAACATGGGCAATGCCGGACGCAATGGGGGCGAGTATTACACACCACGCCCTTTAATTACGACCATTGTTAAAGTAGTCAACCCGCAAATTGGCGATACCGTTTACGACGGCGCCTGTGGCTCGGCCGGATTCTTATGCGAAGCCTATGCGTATTTAAAATCGGGAAAAGCCTTATCGAGTAAGGAAACGGAAATCCTTCAAAAGAAAACTTTCTACGGAAAGGAAAAGAAATCGCTGGCCTATATAATTGGCATTATGAATATGATATTCCATGGGGTGGAAGCACCGAATATTATTCATACCAATACATTAGCGGAGAACTTAGCTGATATACAAGAAAAAGACCGCTTTGATGTTGTCTTGGCCAATCCACCTTTTGGGGGCAAGGAAAGGGCGGAGGTACAACAAAACTTCCCGGTTAAAACCGGCGAAACCGCTTCTTTGTTTTTACAGCACTTTATTAAAATTATGAAGGCGGGTGGCCGTGCCGGGGTGGTAATTAAAAATACGTTTTTGAGCAATACCGACAATGCCTCTGTTGCCATACGCCGTTCTTTATTGGAAAGTTGTAACCTGCACACGGTATTAGATTTACCGGGCGGCACCTTTACCGGGGCGGGTGTAAAAACTGTGGTGCTCTTTTTTGAAAAAGGAAAACCCACACGGAATGTTTGGTATTACCAATTAAATTTAGACCGTAACCTAGGTAAAACCAATCCTCTCAACGAAAACGATTTGGCCGATTTTATGGCCTGCCAAAAAACGTTTGCCAATACCGAAAACTCGTGGACGCTCAACGTAAATGATATTGACCCAAATACCTGCGACTTAAGCGTAAAAAACCCCAATAAAAAAGACGAAGCTGTATTGCGCGAACCACGTGCCATTTTGGAGGAAATGAAAGCCTTGGATGAAGAAAGTGAAACCATTTTAAATTCAATATTGGGATTGATATGAGGAAAGGTTGGGAAATAAAGAAGTTGGGGGATGTTTGTGAAACTGGAGCCGGAGGCACGCCTTTAAAATCTCACAAAGATTATTATGAAGGAGGAACAATTCCATGGTTACTTAGCGGAGAAGTAAATAAAGTATATATTTATGAAGCAAAAAATTTTATTACTGAAAAAGGACTAAAAAATTCATCTGCTAAAATATTTCCTCCTAATACTGTGCTTGTTGCAATGTATGGAGCAACGGCAGGGCAAGTCGGAATATTAAGATTTGAAGCCTGCACGAATCAAGCAGTTTGTGGAATTCTTCCAAACAACAAAACAATTCCTGAATATTTGTATTATTGTTTTTTATCAAAAAAGGAAGAACTTGTTGCCCAGGCAGTTGGTGGAGCTCAACCTAATATTTCGCAAATTAAAATTAGAAACACAGAAATCCCTTATCCACCTCTCGCCGAACAACAACGCATCGTTACCATTTTAGATACTTGTTTTGCTGCCATCGACAAGGCCAAAGCCAATGCGGAAAAGAACTTGAAAAATGC
>JBPCSZ010000107.1:0-10484 GCA_051006655.1 Chitinophagaceae bacterium | reverse complement strand
ATTGGCATGCCCTTTCACCCAAATAAACTGCACATTGTGTTTGGGGTATATATCCATGAAGCGACGCCATAAGTCGGCATTCTTTTTATTCTTGAAATTAATCTTCATCCAGCCCATTACCCATTTCTTTTCAATGGCATCTACTACATATTTGCTATCGGTATAAAGCCGAATGGGCATACCGGATCGTGTGAGCGATTCCAAGGCTACAATCACGGCCAAGAGTTCCATGCGGTTGTTGGTGGTTTTGCGGTAACCGGCCCCAAGTTCTTTGCGAACGCCTTTCCAAAGCAATACCACACCGAAGCCACCGGGACCGGGGTTACCGCGTGAAGCGCCATCGGTATAAATTTCAAGAATGTCGTTCATGCGAATCGCGGGAAGCGTTGGTTAACGCATACCGGGCATTTTCATACCCATGCCGCCCATTTTATTCATCATCTTCATCATATCTTTCATTTGCTCGAATTGCTTCATGAAAGCGTTCACTTCGTTGATGTCTTTACCACTTCCAATGGCAATGCGTTTACGGCGACTGGCATCGATGATATCGGGGTTTTGGCGTTCTTCGGGGGTCATTGAACCAATCATGGCTTCAATGCCTTTGAAGGCGTCGTCGCTGATATCAATATCTTTAATGGCCTTGCCCACACCGGGAATCATAGCCAATAAATCTTTGATATTCCCCATTTTTTTGATTTGGTTCAATTGGGTGCGGAAATCGTCAAAATCGAATTTGTTGGCACGAATTTTCTTTTCGAGTTTCTTGCCTTGTTCTTCGTCGAATTGTTGTTGGGCACGCTCTACGAGGGTGGTAATATCCCCCATCCCTAAAATACGTTGGGCCATCCGTTCCGGATAGAACACATCTAAGGTATCGAGCTTTTCGCCCATGCTCACAAACTTGATGGGCTTTTGTACCGTGTATTTAATGGTTAGGGCGGCACCACCGCGGGTATCGCCATCGAGTTTGGTAAGTACTACCCCGGTAAAGTTGAGACGCTCATTGAAGGCCTTGGCGGTATTCACGGCATCTTGCCCTGTCATGGAATCCACCACAAATAAAATTTCGTGGGGTTGAACAGCTTCTTTCACACGGGCTACCTCTTGCATCATTTCTTCATCGATGGCCAAGCGACCGGCCGTATCGATGATGACGATATTATTGCCATTGGCTTTCGCGGCTGCTATGGCATTTTGAGCAATAGAAACGGCATTGGTGTTTTCACGTTCAATATGCACCGGCACGCCAATTTGGTCGGCTAACACTTGCAATTGATCCATGGCCGCGGGGCGATAAATATCGGCCGCTACCAATAATGGCTTTTTATTCTTTTTAGACTTTAAGTAATTGGCCAATTTACCACTAAAGGTGGTTTTACCCGAACCTTGCAAACCGGCAATTAAAACTACGGTAGGATTAGCGCCAATTTCAAACGTGGCTTCTTCGCCCCCCATCAATTCCACCAACTCATCCTTCACAATTTTCACCATAAGCTGTCCGGGTGTAACCGAAGTCAACACCTTTTCACCAATGGCTTTTTCTTTAATCTTATCGGTCAGTTCTTTGGCTATGGCATAGTTCACATCGGCGTCCACCAAGGCGCGACGAATTTCTTTAACGGTTGACGCAACATTAATTTCGGAAATTTTCCCTTCTCCTTTCAGCATCTTGAACGCCCCTTCGAGGCGTTCGGTTAAATTGTTGAACATAGCGTAATTTTTAGCGAACGCAAAAGTACAACATCGAAGGGAGGGCACAAAAAAAAGGCTGTCGTATAGACAGCCTTTTTAAATGAATTCAATCTTCTTATTGGAAAATAAATTTCTGCGTAGCGCGTTGTGTACCATTTTTCACCAAGGATACAAAATACACCCCTTTGGTAGCTAATACACCGGCTGGTAAGGTATATTGGTTATTGGTGCGGTTAATTTGCGAACTTGGTACAGTGTGTAATACACGGCCCACCATATCGGTTACCACTAATTCGTACGACGCTTCATCGTTCACGGTTAAAGCAACCGTTGGGCGACCATCTAAGGTAGGATTAGGATAAATCATGAAATTGTCTTGTAAACGTTCAGCAGCAATTACTTCAGTAGCGTATTTACTTACCCCAATATCATCGATATAGAAGTTGTTACCATCGGCAGTTGGGTAATAACGGAAACGGAAATACGTATTCGCTGTTAAGGCTGCAGCAGGAACAGCTAAAGTACGAGCCGACCAATCGCTCAAGGTTTGAGGGGCATAATCGGTAGTAAATACTTTATTAAACAATTCCGATGTTTTATAGCTCTTCAAGCGAATCCAAGTGTTACCGCAGTTGGTTGAATAATAAACCACGAAAGAATCTTTGTTCGAGAAGATACCGGTTTTGCGACTAGCCGCTGAAGTCCAGAAATTCAAGTTGCAAGTTTGTCCACTAAAACTGCTCAAATCGTAAGCAGGCGAGTAGATATCATCCCAATCGTTATCGGAACTACCACGCACTGATTCAGGGAATACGCGATTATCGAAGTTTTTGTACATCATAGACCAACTGCTGAACAAGGCAGCACGGTTGGTGCGTTCCCATTTGAATTGATTGTTGAAGTAGTTGAAAACAGGCCATTTTTCCAAGTCAGACTCATTTTCAAAACGTTGTACATCGTGTAAGGCAGAAACCCCATCGGATACATATAAGTAGTTGTTGCGGGTTAAGGTACTGCTACCGGCATTCGATGTTGCTGTTAAAGTAACATTGGTCCAACCGGGTGCATTAAAGGTAGGTGTAACTGTTGATGCAGTTGGGTCGGCAATGGTGGCATTAGCAATCGACCAGTTACGACCTGTAATTGAATCGCGACTGAAATCTTTCAATTGAACTGAATTACCAACGCAAGTGAATACACGGCTAGAAGTTACATTGAAATCGACTTTAGGCAAACAACTTTGGTAAGGTAAAGTAACGCCCGTGGCTACACCGGCTTGATTTGAGTACAATAACTTACGGTATAAACTCGAGTTCAATACTTGACGCATATAATCGGTTTGACCTTTGGTGAACATCACTGAGCAATACGAATAATCCATGAAGTTTTGGATGTTAGCACGAATGGTATCGCAATCATTCACGGCCGAGTTTAAGTTACAAGTGGTTGTCCCTTTGGTTTTCGGTGTATCTTCTACCCCATCATCACCACAAGCTACTTCCGGATTGTTGGTTGGTCCCCAAGGATGGTCTAAACCAAGGTAGTGACCAATTTCGTGGGTTAAAGCGCGTGAACGGCCGGGAGTACCGGTTCCTGTGCTTCCAATATAATCGTGGAGAATGATGATGCCATCCCAGAACCAAATATTACCTACACTGATTGGCTTGTAGGCATAACCGGCAACACCGGAACTACCAATGCTTTTGGTAACCCAAACGTTCAAGTAATATTGCTGAGGCCATTGGTTCAACTTACTTTGGTCGTCGGCAAAATTGGTTTTGTACGTGTAAATACGGTCAATCCCGTTCGTACAATTCCCTTGTGGATCTTTACGGGCTAAACGGAATTCCAAATTCGCATTTCCAATGCGGTCTTTAAACATGCTCAATACAATCGATGTATCGCTGTTTTTCTTTAAAAAATCGGCGTTCAAAATGCGCACCTGATCGTAAATCTGGGCATCCGAAATATCTTCAACACCGTAATTGTGCAATACGTGAAACACAATGGGAATGATATAATCGCCGGCACGGTTTTTCTCCAAGGCGTTCACATCCATCTTGCTGTTCACATAATCTAAAATCACAGAACGAAAATCGGCTTCCTTTTGGCGGAGTTCAGGATGCTCACGGTATAACTTTTCTTGCGCTTCCGTATGGCCGCAATTCAAATGCTCATGTTGCTGCGCAAAGGCGGTTTGCGTAGTGGCTATCAGGGCCGAGGCCGCGATGCCAAAGAGTAGACCTAATCTTTTCATGGAGTACTTCATATTTGGGAACGAAATTAACGATTTCCTAATAAATAAGAAAAAAAAATATTTTTGTTTACAGAACCATGATAATTCATAATTCAACCCGCACAATAAGCCACTTTTACCTCATTCGTATAATATAAATTGGCGTGTATTGGTCCAAAAAAGCTGAATCAATGTTCGAGACGCTGAATCGATAGCCTTGACTGCAGTGGAAAGCGTTGGCGGGATGTAGAGCCAAGGCATGCCTTGGCTTTACGAACCGGCAACCTTGGAACGTAAGGCAAGACGGGTGCCGAAGAAAGTTGAACCGATGCGCTTCAAAAAGCTCAACGCAAGGAAACGAATATCACATACGGGCTCAACGAAATATAATACCTTTGCGCACAAATAAACTTGTATGAGTCACGGACATTTTCATTTCCCGCAACCCCACAACGAACCCGTATTGGCCTTCGCCCCTAAATCGGCCGAAAAATTGGCCTTGAAAAAAGCCCTCACGGCCGCGAAAAAGAAAACCCTCGATATCCCAATGCATATTGGCGGGAAGGAAATTCGTACCGGAAAAAAAATAGCCATTAAACCACCGCACGAAACCAAACATACGCTTGGGCATTTCCATGAAGGTCAAGCCGAACACGTGAACGCCGCCATCGATGCAGCCCTCGCCGCCAAAGCCCAATGGGAAAACATGCCTTGGGTACAACGTGCCGGTATCTTCATTAAAGCCGCCGATTTATTGGCTACCAAATACCGCTTCGCGATGTTGGCCGCAACTATGCTTGGACAAAGCAAAAACGCCTTCCAAGCTGAAATTGACAGTACTTGCGAACTCATCGACTTCCTTCGCTTTAACGTTCACTTCCTCGATCAAATTTATGGCCAACAACCTATTTCGGGTGCCGGCATGTATAACCGCGTGGAATACCGTGCCCTCGAAGGGTTCGTATTGGCCGTAACGCCATTTAACTTTACCGCCATTGGTGGCAACTTACCAACCTCAGCCGCCATGTGCGGCAACGTGGTGGTTTGGAAACCGGCCAATACGCAAATTTATTCGGCCCACCTCTTCATGCAAATTTTGAAAGAAGCCGGTTTACCCGATGGTGTTATTAATATGGTGTATGTAAGCGGTCCAACCGTGGGCGATATTTGTTTCAAACACCGCGATTTTGCCGGCGTACACTTCACCGGAAGCACCGGCGTTTTCCAAGGCATGTGGAAGGCCATTGGCGAAAACATTGCCCGATACCGTTCTTACCCGCGCATTGTGGGTGAAACCGGCGGTAAAGATTTCGTACTCGCCCACCCCAGTGCCGATGTAGATGCCGTGGTAGCAGGCTTAGCCCGCGGTGCCTTCGAATTCCAAGGACAAAAATGTTCGGCCGCCTCGCGTGCTTATTTGCCCGAAAGTTTAGCCGGAGCCATTAAGAAAAAATTGGTAGCCGAAATCAAAACCATGAAAATGGGAACTACCGAAGATTTCACCAATTTCATCAATGCCGTAATCGACGAGAAAGCCTTCAACTCCATTAAAAAATACATCGACGGCGCGAAGAAAGACAAACGTTGTAAAATTTTGGTGGGCGGTAAATGCGATAGCAGTAAAGGCTGGTTCATTGAACCCACTGTGATTGAAACCAACGATCCGAAATACACCACCATGTGCGAAGAAATTTTTGGACCGGTACTCACCATTTACACCTACCCCGATGCGGAGTTCGAACAAGTGTGTACTTTGGTAGACAGTACCTCCGATTATGCCCTCACCGGTGCCGTGTTTAGTCAAGACCGTTACGCCTTGCAATACGCCCTCAAAGCCCTTTCGCAAAGCGCCGGCAACTTCTATATCAACGATAAACCAACCGGTGCCGTGGTGGGTCAACAACCTTTTGGTGGCGCTCGTGCTAGCGGTACCAACGATAAAGCGGGCTCTATGCTCAACCTCTATCGCTGGTTAAGCGCACGCACCATCAAAGAAACCTTGACCCCGGTAGTTGATTATCGCTACCCATTCTTGGGCGAAAAATAAACACCATCGTTTCTAAGTAAAAGACTTGTTGATGCTGTCAACAAGTCTTTTTTTTTGAAGCGCATCGGCGGAACATACCTCATCACCCGTCTTGCCTTTCGTTCCAAGGTCGTCGGGTTGCACCCGCCAACGCTTTCCACTGCAGTCAAGGCTATTTGGCATCGTCCGATTCTTTCTTCATCGAAGCGATATCCAACCCACAACAAGCCACAACGCATTCGGCCTTTTTTCGTTTCTTTACACCGCATGAATTTACCCTTCTTCATAGCCCGTCATTTGGCCTTGCACCAACATAAAACCTTCTCGCGGTTTATTGTGCGCTTGGCTATTGTGGCCGTGAGCTTGAGTGTGGCCGTGATGATTATTGGTTCCGCCATTACGCGCGGGTATCAAAAAACCATTCGCGAAAAATTCTTTGCGTGTTGGGGACAAATTCAAATTATTCCCTATACCGAAAATCCAAGCAATCTCATGCAAGCCGAAACCTTTGGCTACGAGGCGAACTTGCATCAACGCATTCAAACCGAAGTGAATAGCCAAGCGGTTTATCCTTTCCTCATTCAATCGGGTATTATTAAACAAGCCGATGGACTGGACGGTATTTTGCTGAAAGGGTACGACAGTATTTTGCCCAAGGGTTTGTATACGGCCGGACTCAATGCCAATATTCAAAATCTGAACTCGGTAGGCGATTCTAATTTTATTTTATTATCGGAACAACGCGCCGCTGAATTGAATGTGAAAGCCGGCGATAAACTCACCCTGCTTTTCGTAAACCCTAACCAAAGTACACCCAAAGCCCGACGCGTTTTTATCAAGGCTTTGTACCATACGGGACTCGAAGAATTCGATCGACTTTTTGCGATTACGTCCAACCAATTTTTACGGCAAGTCAACGACCTCGATTCGAATGCCATTCAAGGTTATGAAGTGTACTTGAATGAGAATGAATCATTACCCATTCAAACCCATTTGAACGACAATATCATGGATGCCCCACTCCGAGCCTATACCCTCGAAGAACGTTTCGATGCCGTATTCTCCTGGCTCGAACTCATGCAAACCAACGAACAAATTATTTGGATTATCATGTTGCTCATTGCCGTTGTAAACATGGCTACCGCCCTACTCATCCTCATGTTCGAACGAACCCGTATGATTGGTTTATTGAAAGCCTTGGGTATGACCAATGCGTCGTTGAGTAAATTGTTTTTATACACCGGGGCTTATATCTGCTCGGTTGGACTCTTTATTGGCAATGCCATTGGCCTTGGGGTTTGTTTATGGCAACAATACACCGGTGCTATTCAACTCGACGAGAAAGTGTATTATATTCGTGAAGTACCTATTCATTTACAAGGCAGTATTTTATTGTTCATTAATGGCTTGAGTTTATTGCTTTGTGTTGGACTCATGCTGATTCCGGTTCGTATGCTCCGCACGGTGAGTCCGGTTAAAGCCCTTCAATTTTCGTAATGAACGTCAAGCCACATAGCAACCTGTTTCAACAGCAAGCCTTATGGCAATTGATGCACCCTGATGTGCGCGAAATAGTATTTCAAGAAGGCGATAGTGAGCTTCGTTTTTTTTATACGCATACCCAACAAATGGGCTTGGGTTTTCTTCGGAATCCACCGTTGATTCCCTATGTTGTTCCCACTTGGAAAAACAAACCAAACAACCCACAAGCCATTGCTCGAATATGGAAAGGTGCCTTGGCCCAATTGCCTGCCGTGGATGTTGCCGAATGGCATTGGCATTCGAGTTGTGGTGTTTTAAACGTCGAAGGTTTTGAAACCGTTCAACATCATACCCGACTATTATACTTACAAGAAGGTGATTTATGGCGTGGACTTAAACCGGCAGTGCAACGTCAAATTAAAAAAGGAAAACGCGCATTAGAAATTCAAGTTGGCAAGCAAACACAAAACGTGTTCAACATGCATGTGGCCAGTTTAAAACGCCAACAAAAAAAGCCCTTGTACACCGCAGAGCAACTAAACACCTTTATAACGCATTGCTATGAATGCCAACAAGGAACTTGTTATACGGCCATAAAAAATAAGGAAGTGGTTGCGGCCATTGCCGTAGTGTGGGATGAAAACACGACGTATTACATGGCAGGTGGCAGTACCGACCTTGGACAAGCGCATGGTGCCATGAGTTATTTACTGTGGCAAGCCATACAAGATGCCCAACAACGAGGCTGTCAATATTTCGATTTTGAAGGAAGTCGCCATGAAGGCATAGACCATTTTTTTGCCGGCTTCGGTGCCGAAAAAGTAAACTATACTGTTTTCTACAAACAAGGCAATTGGTGGTATCGTTTATTGCGAAGCATCAAGCGTTGGTTTAACGCATGATGTACAATTTACCATAGCCTTTCTCAATCCACTTATCGGCCGAACTTTCAAAATGCTCAAAGGCCTTGCCTTGTCCCGAGCAAACCACCCGATACAAATACACCCCATTCCCTAATGGCTGTCCAAATTGATCATCGCCTTTCCAACGGAATTCAGTGAGGTTTTGACCAATGCGCAATGGACCTAATTCGGCTTGCGTAATTTCGCGTACGACTTTTCCGGTGGGGGCTAAAATTTGAATTTTAAATTGGGTGGGCACTTGCGAACCGGTTAGGGTAAATAAAAACTGCGTTGAGGTGGTGAATGGATTCGGGTAATTCAACAAAGCCGATACCGACGATTTAATCACCACACGGAACCCAACCTGATACGCATTCACCCCGGCATTATTTCCACTCTTGTCTTTAGCCCGAACCAACAACATATAATCGTCGCCATCTTGTGTGAAGGTGGGTTTAAATTCTAGTCGCGCCGTGTTCTTGCCGGCGGCAGCTTGGGACGCCGAGGCCGGAATAAATTTCAATACGGTACCATCGAACGGAATACGTTGTTCCGAACCGGGGGCTTGCATTGGCAAACGTAAATACACATCCACTAAACTCGTATCGTCGAGGGCAAGGTACTTATTGTCGTCGCGTAAATTAATTTGAATGAAGGGCTTTGCCGAAACAATATCACGCTCCATAATGCGCACCCCATCGAAGGTTACATCCAACAACGGATTCTTTTTATCGGGCACATTAAACAATTCTTTAAACGCAATATTATTCGGATGGTATTGTTCAATTTGATCGGCTTCCGGATTCGATTCTACCAATAAAGTTTGTCGACCGGTTTGATTACCTAAGTTCAATAAAGCACTTAAGCGAATAGTATCGCCGGCGGGCAATGGACGTAAACGCCAATCTTTCAAGGTGGTACGGCCATTGTTTTTATCCACCAACTGATAACGCACGCGCAAACTATCCATATTGCTCACGCTTACATTTTCGAACGCCATCGAGAAGGGAACGGCTTGCCCTTGCGCTACGGTATCGGGCCAAATCATATATCGACTTGGATTGAGAGCCCCTTCAGGCGCCGGTGTATACAGCACACGCCAATAGTTAATTTGTTCCGGCGAATTGGTTTTATTGTCGCTACTGTGGTATTGTAATTTCAAATACGGGTATTGTTGGGCATCAATAAAACTCAAGGAGGTATCGCCTTTTACAACAGACAATGGAACTTCTTGTTGTTGTTGATTGATACCAATTAAGGCCACCGAAGTAGAATCGTTGGCCGGGTTTTCCAGCGAATACGTTTGCTTGTAAAACTGCGTCCAAGTTTTTGCCGGACCAATTTTCACCGAGGCCATTTCGCCTTCATACAAGAAAGATGTAAAGGCTAATTCCGCAAATAGTTTTTTAGTACTGTCTCGTTCAATAAATTGTTGCACCGTATTCGGCATGCCTTTACGCATGTAAAAAATCATGGGCCTGTTTTTATAAAACGAATCAATTTGATTGAAACCAAAATTCACAATGCGGTGGTATAACGATTGTCCACTACCATACAAGGTGGTATCGGCTTTCCATTGATTAATAAATACATTATTGATGGTTCCACAAGCGGCATTCCCGGCCCCAACACAAACACGGGGTTGCATCATCACGTAATACCCTTGCGGAATGGAATCTAAAAAGTTCATGATATTCAAACGGGCCGCCGGTGTTCTGAAATCGAATTCAAAAAACGGATCTAAAGTATCGCCTTGGGTAATAATACGGCAAGGCAAATAAGAACCGAAGCGTCCGGTATTGGTTAAGGTATCACGATCGTTCTTCCATAATTGACCCGTTAAACTATCAATCACAATAAACTGCAAACTCGAATAGCCGGGGAATGGATCGCAACCGAAGGTGTATAGCGTAGTACCATTAATCTTCACCAAATAATCGGGCCATGTATAGGTGAAAGGTGCCGGAGCATTCATACACACATTTTGCACTTGCAATTTCTTGGTCAACGACGTGAATTCGTGTTGATGGTTTAGGGTATCGTACTGCATATTCCGATACGTGTTTTTTGTCCATTGGTCGGCATGCGATTGATTCCAACCGGGTGTACTTTGGGGCAAATAAATAAAGCTCGACGTAGACCA
>JBPCSZ010000106.1:0-7109 GCA_051006655.1 Chitinophagaceae bacterium | reverse complement strand
CGCATCATGGCATTTGTACTCAAGCCAAAAACCGAAGGCTTCTATTACGGCATCCTCCTGCCGATCATCAACGACGCGGGTGCATCGCAGGCGCACAAGTTCGAGATGAAGTTCAAGAGGGTCTCTCGCTCAAAAATGACTGAGTTGCAAAAGGCTCAGGAAGCCATGACCGAGAGCGAAGTCGTCATCGACTCGCTGGAGCGCGACACCGATTACGTGATGGACATTGCCGAGGGCTGGCGTCATGTGAATGACCCGGATGACAAGCCGATGGAGTTTAACCGCGAGAACGTCTACACCATGCTGGATAACTACCCCAACGCGGCCAGCACCATCGTCAGCGCCTTCTTTGAAGCCACGCTGGGCGGAGGCAAGAAGCAAAAAAACTCATAACGGCGGCAGAACACTGGGCCACACCGGGCAAGCCACAGGGCGGCAATGAAGGGCTTGCCAAGGCACTGGAAGCCTTCGGAGCGCCGGAAGACATCCAGTCAGCCCTGCTGGCCAAGGATTCAGAAGATGACGCCGGACCATGTGAGGTCGAGCCGGAAAACTGGGACAGCGTGCTGGTGTTTCTGGCCTGCCAAACCCAGTGGCGCAGAGATTTTGCCGGGATGGACGCCACCCTTATCTGGCAGGGGCTGGACTATAACGGGGTGGCGGTGGTGATCCAGATGCACGGTCACAAAGGCCAGAAAGGGCAGGGCATCTTCAGGGATATCCAGGTGATGGAACAAGCCGCCTTGCCGATTTTGAACAAACCGCAGAAACGGAAGTAACCACATGGCCGATTCGATCAATTTGGGCATCAAAATCACGGCTGATGGCAGCAATGCCAATGCCACGATTGCCACGCTCAACAAGAATATCGAGTCGGTCGGTACGTCATCCAAAAAGGCCGCAGCGGGTGTTGATAGCATCAGCCGCTCCGCCAAGACCCTCTCTTCTGCCGCGTCCGCCGCTGGGCAAGCCCTGGCGGCCATGGGTGTTGCCTTCTCCGCCCGCGAACTGATCCGCACTGCCGATGCCTATTCCGGCATTGTCGCCAAACTCAAACTGGTCTCCGGCTCTACCGCCGAGTACGCCACGGCTCAATCCAAGCTGTTTGAGATCAGCCAGCGCAACATGACGCCGCTGGCAGAAACCGTGCAGCTGTATTCCCGCCTGGCGACTTCCATGCGCGATCTGGGCCGATCCCAGGCCGACACGCTGGCCATCACTGATCTAGTTGGCAAGTCCATCCGCATCTCCGGGGCGGACGCCTCCAGCGCAGCGGCAGGCATTCTCCAGTTCTCTCAGGCCATCGGTTCCGGCGTCCTCCGGGGCGATGAGTTCAACTCGATGATGGAGAACTCACCACGGCTGGCCAAGGCACTGGCGGATGGGCTGAATGTGCCCATCGGCGCATTGCGGGAAATGGCCGCGCAGGGTGAATTGACCGCCGATAAGGTCGTCAACGCCATCCTCTCGCAGTCCGACGCCATCAAGCGCGAATACACCCAGATGCCGGTGACGGTATCAGGGGCGTTTCAGCAGATCCAGAATGCGCTGACTCAGTACATCGGGAGTGCCGATCAGTCGTCTGGTGCATCCAGGCAATTTGCCGAAACTCTCTCAATCATAGCCGCCAATCTCAATGACATTCTTGACCCACTTGCCAAGGTCACGAATGAAGTGGTCAAAATTGAGCTGGGTGGATGGTTGACATTTGTCGATCTGATTAAAGAGGCAAAGATCAATCTCAAGGAAATGGCCGGGCTAAAGGATGCCGGAACGGTTGACCCTGAGGTATCTAAGCTGATGCGATACGGGTCGGGTCAGGCGACGATTGGTGAAATTGCCGGACCGCCACCGCAAACTGCCACCGCACAAAAAGAGTTCTTCGATGGAGTCAAGCGCGGAGCCAACGATGCCGCTCTGGCCATGAGCAAACTCAGCGACAAGCAAAAAGCCGTCGCGCAAATCGTCATTGATACGGCCAAAGCCTACAAGGTTGATCCCGCTTTTGCCCTGGCGATTGCCCAGCAGGAGAGTGGATTTAACCAACTGGCCAAATCCGCCGCCGGAGCGCGGGGCGTCATGCAGTTGATGCCTGCCACCGCCAAGGGTCTTGGCGTCAACCTCAACGACCTGAACGACAACATCAAGGGCGGGGTCATGTACCTCGCGCAGCAAGAGAAGCAATTTAAGTCATTGCGCCTTGCCGCAGCGGCGTACTACGCCGGGCCAGGTGCCGTGCAGAAGTATGGGGGCGTTCCGCCTTACAAGGAAACCCAGAACTACGTCACCAGCGTCGGGGCGCTCTATCAGAAGTGGCAGAAAGTCCTTGGCGCACAGGGGGAGGCCTTTGTATCGGCCAAGGATCAGGCCGACGAACTCAGCAACGCATTCAAGCAAGTCCAGACCCATCAAGACGACAACATCAAGAAGGCCGATGAATACGCCCGCGTCCAGGTCGAGAAGATCAAGACGCAACTGGCCGCAATGGATCAGGAACGCGAAGCTGCCGCCCGCCTGACCGCTGAACAACTCGCCGGGGCCAAGACCTACCAAGAAAAAGCCAAGATCATCGAAGCTGCACAAGCCAAGGCCGCCGAATACAACGCCCAAGCGCTGGAGATGGTGCGGGCTGAATACGATGCCCAGCAGCAGGCACTGGAAACCAAGAAGCAGGCTTATCAGGTCGAGCTGGCGCAGGCGGATAAATACAACGTCAGCATAGACGACCAGTTCAAACTGAAACAGGCCATCCGTGCCGCCGATAACGACCTGTTGCTGCTGGCTGAAAACCGCGCCCAGGCAGAAATCACTGCCGCCGGTAAGGTCAACGAATTTGCCAAGCAATCCGCCGACCTCAAGCGCAACGAAGTCACCGCCATCGACGGCATCATCGCCGCTTATCAGCGCCAAGCCGATATTCTCGACCGACTGACAGCGGCCAAGCAGGCGGGTGCAAGCGCCGATCAGCTGGGCCTGTTGAATGACTACTATCAGTCCACCGGAAACCTGCCAGAACTGGTCTCGCAAGATCAGATTGAGCGGATGCAGCAATACATCCTCTCGACCCAGGCACTGAAGGGGGCTGTGGATGATTTGACGGGCAGCCGCGATAGGCAACGCACCGCTGAACAAGCCGTCGCCGATGAACAACTCCGATTGAATGCCGCTTACCAGAACGGGGTTCAGCAGGCGCAGCTGTTTGCCACGCAAGCCGCCGAGTCCTTTGGGGAAGTGGGTAAATCCATCGGCAAGCTGGTGGTCGGCGTCATGCAGTTCTCCGAACAGCTGTATCAGATTGACCGAGACCGTCAGAACGCCCTAAAAAAGATTAACAGTGAAGCCGAGTCAGGCGTGATTGACCCCGCCAAACAGGCTGAGATGACAGCCAAGGAGCAAATGAAGTGGGCGGACAAGTCGGCCCAATATCAGATTGCCATGATGGGTAACATCACGGATGCCAGTAAGGGCTTTTTCAAGGAAGGCAGCAAAGGCTACAAAGCCATGGAAATGGCCACCAAGGCGTTCCGCCTGTTTGAAATGGCCATGGCCGTGAAGAGCATGATTACCCAGCTCACCGCCAATACCACGCTCGCGGCGTCCGATGTGACTAGGACCGGCACTGAAGTCGCCAACTCAGCTGCAAGAGGCCAGGCGAAGGCAGCGGAGTCTTTGGCAAACCAAGGCTCTGGCGGGGATCCTTATTCTGCGTTCCCAAGAATAGCGGCCATGGCGGCCATCATGGCAGTCATTGGCTTTGCCGTAGCTGGTGCGAGCGGTAGTGGCTCAACCACATCACGCCGCGAAGACCGCCAAAAAACCCAATGCACCGGCACCGTCCTCGGCGATTCCGCCGCCCAATCCAACAGCATTGCCAACTCGCTGGACATCATCCGCGAGAACAGCAGCAACGACCTCAATTACAGTGCCGCCATGTTGCGGGCGCTGGAGGATCTGAGCCTGTCAATTCTGGCCCTGGCCAATAACGTGGCCGTCAACGTCATGCCGTCTATCGATGCGGCCATCCAGCAAAGCGGCATGAAGTTCGGCATGAGCAAGATCAGCTTGTTCTCCGGCTTCAACAAGGAACTGACCGATGCAGGCATTGGCTGGTTTGAGCAGTCACTGACCGACATTCTCAATGGCACCTTCGACGCCAAGCTCTACGCGGACATCACCAAATCGTTTGAGGTGATGGGGTCGGTCCTGTCCAGCAGCACCAAGACTTATGTGACGGGAGCCAGCGCGGAGGTCAACACTCAGATCACGCGCATCTTCACCGAGATTGTCAAAGCGTTTACCGAGGGTGGCAAGGCGTTCGGCATGAGCGCCGAGAATATCCTCGGGGCGCTGGAAGGGTTCACCCTGGCCCAGCAGCAGATCAGCCTGAAAGACATGACGATGGAGGAGCAGCAGCAGGCGCTGAATGCCGTGTTCTCCAACATCACCGACCAGATGGCCGAAGCCCTCAACCAGAATCTTGGGCTGGGGTTGTTGCCTTTCCAGAAAGCCGGGGAGGGCATGGCGCAGACTTTCCTCCGTGTGTCAGAAGGCATCAGCCGCGCCACGGGCGAATTGGAACGCCTCGGCCTTACCGCCATCAGCTACCGCAAGGTCATCAACACCCAAGGCGACGTGGCGGCGGAAATCACTCGCCAGACCTTGACGAGCCAGAAGCGTCTGTCAGACGGGGTGCGGCAGTACATCAACGAACTGGTCGGAAAAACCGACGACATCATTGCCGCCTACAAGCAACTGATCCAGGCCAGCAATCTGCTGAAAGCCGCTGGCATCGGTGACAGGAATCTTGACCGGACCATGATTAACGCTGCGGGTGGGCTGAGTGCCTTCAACGACGCGATGCAAGCCTTCAACGACAACTTCATCAGCGAAGCCGACCGTTACGCCGGAGACGTGCGTGTGTTGGCGGAACAGTTCGGCAAGCTGGGCTACACCCTACCCAGCAGCAAGGCGGGTTTCCTCGCCCTGGTGCAGGGTATCGATACCAGCACGGAGGCGGGCAAGAAGCTGTTCGGCCAAATGATTGCGCTGTCAGAATCCTTCGCCCAGGTCGCCAACGAATCCGAGAACATTCGCGCCAAGTACGCCAACATCCTCGACCCCTTCAAGGCGATCAGCGACCAGATCAATCAGGTCGGCACCGACTTTGGCAAGCTGGTCGGCGGACTGACCGGCGACTCGCAAGCCCGCATCGACGCCATCAGTAATGCGGCCAGCGATGCCCGCGATCCGCTCACCACGGCCAGCGCCAAACTGATGAAGCGCATCAATCGCCGTTTTGGCGGCGTGGCCGAAATTGACGCCAAAATCGAGTTCTGGCAAGACAAGCTCGATGCCGAACTGGCCAAACCGCCGAAGAAGCAAAACAAGCAAGTCATCAAAACCTTGCAGGCCAAGATCGCCCGCTTCAGTGATTTCAACGACCAACTGGATGCCATCGATCAGAAGCTGGCCGGGATCACGGCCCAGGAAGGCATTGACAAGGCCGCTGAGTCGGCCCGTTTGGCCCTGGAAAAGCAGGCGATCATCGATGACGCCCGACTGGCCATGGGGTCAACGCTCGAAGACATCTTCAACAGTTTGGCGCAGACAATCCAGCAAGCCCAGCAACGGCTCCAGTCGGTCCTCGACTTGCAGAAGTCCATCGCCAGCCAGCTTGCCCAGCTGCAAGGCCCGCAAGCGGTCCTCGGCCTAGCCAGCACGGATCGCAACGCGGCCTTTGGCGCGATCGACGGCTATATCAACAGCCTGTCGGGTGGCAGGGCACGAAATGTCGAGACTGAAGTCGGCCTGCTCAATACCGCGCAGCAAGCGGTTATGGCCAAGTACAACGCCGAGATCGCCGCCATCCAGGAAGCCGAGCAAGCCTACATCGCCGCCGAAACGGATCGGCTGAATGCCGCGCTTGAGGTGCAGATCGAGGCGATCAATGCCGCGACTGAAGCTCAGATCAAGGCACAGAGTAAGCTGGATCAGGCGGGGCAGAAGCTACTCCAGAAGCAATTCGACCAAGAGCAAAAAGCCCTTCGAAAAGCCCACGACGCGCAACTCAAGGCGCTCGGTGACGAGCTAGATGCGGCCAACAAGCTGCGCGATGCCATCAAGGGCATCAATGACTATGTGCGCGGCATGGCGCTAGGTGGCAACAGTCCGTTGTCACCTGAGCAACGGCTGGCCGAAGCACAACGGCAGTATCAGGACTTATTGACCAAGGCCCAAGGCGGCGACACCGAGGCCATGGGTAGGCTGACGGGTGCATCGGATGCCTACTTGGAAGCCAGCAAGCAGTATTACGGGTCAGGCACCCAGTACGCCAACACTTTCGATGCCGTTAAAAACGCCATGTCGGCCATTGGCGGGATGTCTGCACCCGATCCTGACTCCATCCAGGCTCGCATCGATGCGCTGCGGGAATCGCAGGAAGCTGAGATGGACGCTCTGCGCGAAATGCAGTCCGAGAAATTGGACGCGCTGCGCGAAACGCAGCAGGACGCCATTAATGCTCTGCGCGAAACCGCGCAAAAACAAATCGAAGCCTTGCAGAAAGCGACCCAGCAAAGTATTGCGGACTTGTCAGACCCGAACAAAAACGCCGCAATGCGGGCCGCCAGGGAAGCGGCTGAACGTGATCTGGCCAAGCTGGCTGAGTTGGCCGAACTGACACGGAAGGAAGCCACCAAGCAGGCCGAGCAAGCCAAGCAAAAAGCACAGGAACAAGCCGACGCGGCCTTGAAGCTGGCCAATGACCAACTGGAAGCCTTGCAAGCAGGCACCCGACTGAGCGCACAGCAATTAGGCGTTCTCAGCGGCATCCTGCAAGGCATGGGCCTGCAACCCGTCCCCATCGAGGGCTACGCCAAAGGCGGCTATGCCCAGGCAGGCATGGCGTTGGTTGGCGAGAAAGGACCGGAGATTGTTCGTTTTGAACGGCCCGCCCAGGTGATGACCGCTGACGAAACCCGCGATGCACTGAGTGGCGGCAACAACGACAAGATCGTCGCCGCCATCGCGGAACTGAAAGCCGAGATGCGGGCCGTCGTCGTCACCCAGAGCAACGCCAACCCCGTGATTATCGACAAGCTCTCCGGTAT